>CAZNCT010000120.1:0-12339 GCA_964571615.1 uncultured Anaerolinea sp.
AGAAAGTTGGCTTGATTGACCGCACCGATCGCATTGACAAAAGCCTTTTCCGGCTCGGTTTGGATTGGGTTCACTACGCGATAAAAAAATCCAGTCTCGATTTCACACCAATTTTTCGCTTTCAATCAAGTTTCTTGATCCCAAATGTACGGTAGCAAATCCAGAAAAAGACACTAACCGCGCCGCGCCTTTCAGGCAAGCCGACGCGGTTAGGGGCAGGCTGGGGGCAATGGATTCGAACCACTACTAACTGATCCAGAGTCAGTCGTCCTGCCATTAGACGAGCCCCCAATTTTACAGCGGACGGTATTCTACCACGCACAAACCAAACTGACAAGAACAATTTTCATGTTTTCAGGCCCGGCGCAGGCCTGATTCGGCCACAATGCGCGGCACAATTTCTTCCCAGCCGACGGCCATCAGGTGCAGGCCATGGACACCGCGTTTGGTCTTGATTTTTTCGATCAGTTCCAGCGCAATCTGGATGCCTTCTTCGGAGGCGTTTCCGGCGGCTTCGGCCTGTTCCATGCGTTTGAGCAGGGCCTGCGGAATGACCACACCTGGCACTTCCTCGTGCATAAAGCGTGCCATTTTGAGCGATTTGAGCGGGGTAATGCCGACCAGGATGTAAACCTTGTCCAGAATACCGCGTTTGTCGAGTTCACCGAGCCAGAGATCCAGACGTTCGGCATCGAAAACCAGGTTGGTTTGAAAAAATTGGGCCCCGGCATTCACTTTCTTCTGCTCACGCAAAGCCTGGAATTTGGGCTCCGATGCAAAAGGCGCGGCTGCGGCTCCCAGAAAGAATCGGGGGGTGGTTTTCATCTCGCGCCCATCCAGGTAATGGCCGTCGTCACGCATCCGGCGCAAAATCCAGAGCATTTGGACTGCGTCCAGGTCAAAGACATCCATTCGTCCGCGTGGCTGGCCCGAGAGGCGCATACTATCGCCTGAAAGGCATAGGATGTTGCGCACGCCCAGGGCGTTGGCGCCCAGCACCTCGCCTTGCAGCCCAACCCGGGTGCGGTCGCGGGCCGCAATCTGCATGACCGGTTCTACCCCGTTTTGGACGGCAAGTGCCGAGCAAGCCCAGGATGACATGCGCGGGGTGGCGCTGGGGCTGTCGGTAAAATTGACCGCTGTCACGCTTTCGCGCACCAGTTCGAGATTTTTGCACATTTTGTCGGTTTTGGCGGTCATGGGCGGGGCGACTTCGGCGGTAACGACAAATTCTCCCGCTCGCAGGCGGCGTTCAAGCTCTGAGACCGGTTCGCTGTAAGCAGGCGCATGGTACTGGTCGTCACCCTGCCACCACTCGGGCTGGCGCACTGGTTTGAAAACGCTTTCCCAGGTTTCGTGGCGGGTTTCGGCGTTTGCCAGGCCGCTGATGACTTTCTTTAGCCCCACCTTGCGCGTTTGCTGAATGACATCGCCCCAGGTTTCGGTGCCTGCTTTTTCCCAATCCAGAGGCGGCAGGACTTCGAGCAGGCGTTCCTGGCGGCCCATCGCAAAAGAACGCTCATAGATTTTGTACCAGATGCATGGACGAGTTTCATCGACATAACAGCGTTCGGCGGTTGAGCCGCCGCAGGGCCCATTGCGCAAACCTTTGGGGCACTCCATGGGGCAGATAAAAGCCGTCTCTTGCAACAGACAATTGCCGCACATGCGGCAACCAAACAAAGGGCCTTTGATGCTCAGTTCAAGAGTGGCCAGAGCCTGGTGTGCCAGAGACTCGTGTTTGAATGGCAGAAAGGCGGGCTGCCAGCGTCGTCCGGGGGTAAAGAGGGGCATGGGTTGGGTTCCTTTTCAAAAATTATAATGAGGCCGCCTCGGGCCTGATAGGCACAAAGGTCACAAACTTTCTGGAATAAAAGCATGATAGATGTCACTTCTCGCTTTAGTGATTTCCATCTGTCAAAAACATGATGATTGCCTGTATCTATTTTGGTGACACTTTTCTATAATGGTTTCAGCGTTTTCACTCCAGAGAGGACCCCCATGAAGGCTTTCATCTTAATCAACATTCGAACAGGCGAAATTGCAGATGTTATTCGTCATCTGGGCAAACTGCCACAGGTGCGCGAGGTCAATATGACCTTTGGGCCTTATGATGCGGTGGCAATTGTGCAGGCAGATAACCTTGACCATCTTGGCAAGTTGCTTGCCAACCAGATTCAGCCGATACCCGGCATTGAGGAGACTCTGACCTGTCTGGCAGTGGATTTGTGATTCGGTGGTCTTTGTGCAAGGCCGGGAGCGTCCTCCTGGCCTTGTCCGTTTTTAAGCACAGGCGGGCGAATATTTGAGTTTCATTAAACCTACTTTTTGACTCCAATTTGCGAAAATTCTGTCGGGTATAATCACTTACAGGAGGAACTTTTTTCATGAGCATTCAAGCAGGAAGTCCCGCGCCGCAATTCCGTTTACCCGATGAGACTGGTACGATGCGCAGCCTGGCCGACTTTGCCGGGCAGACGATTGTTTTATATTTCTACCCCAAAGACGATACGCCCGGATGCACGACCGAAGCCTGTAACTTCCGTGATGACTACTCGGCTTACGAACAGGCCGGGGTGACGATTTTGGGCGTCAGCCCAGATTCGCCCAAATCACATGCCAAATTTAAGCAGAAGTTCAATCTGCCTTTTTCTCTGCTGGCCGATGAAAACCATGAAGTCTGTGAGATGTTTGGGGTTTGGGGGCCTAAGAAGTTTATGGGCCGCGAGTATATGGGCGTAGCGCGCACGACTTTTGTGATTGGGCCCGATGGCGTTGTAAAAAAGGTTTTTGAAAATGTAAAACCCGCCGACCATAGCGCCGAAGTGCTGGCGGCAGTACGAGAATAATCATGCCGCGTGATTTGTTGTGGGCGCGTTATACGACGTTTGCTGCCCTTTCGCTGGTTTTTAGCATTTACCTTTCGCTCACCCTGCCCTGGCCTGCGGTCTATTCGGTGTTGCTGGCGCTGACGACTGCGGTCTTGCTGACGGCTGTGCTCGAATTCTGGCTGCGGCTTTCGCTGCGCCGGGCTTCTCTGGCTGGCGAATTGGCCCCACAACAAATGCGCCAAATTTTAGATTTTCAAAAAATTATTCTGGGGGTGACTTCAGAGCGCGAGGTGCTTGAGGCCGTTCTTGAAACCGGCTCACGCTTAACGGGCGCTGTTGGGGCCTCCTTTTTGCCCTATGACGAGTTTGGGCAGTCTCTACCGGCGTCGATGTATGGCAAAGTGCCAGCCAGCGCGCTCGAAAACTGGTCTGGGCGTTTGGCTTCTCCGGCCACCCGTCAGGTTTGTAAAAACTGTCAGTTGTTGCGCGGCGGGCCCGGGTGCGTTCTGATCCCCAACGAAGCGGGCAACCCGGCTCAGGTGCGCTGTTTCCCAATCCGAAGCGCCGGGCGCGAGGTGGGAATCGTCAATTATTTCTTTGAGCACGAAGTTGATTTACCCGCCGAGCGCCGCGATTTGCTCTTGAGCCTGCTGGAGTTTACCGGCCAGGCCCTTGAGACGCTGCGCTTGCGTGACCAGGAAATGGCTGCCCTGCGCTACCTTCAAACGGCGACTGGCCCGAAGTCGGACCTTTCGGCGCTTTTTGATGATTTGCTGGCAAAGTTGCAAAAGGCTATTGATACTGATTTTGTCCTGCTCTACATCCCCGGCGGCTTGCGCGAGGGCATTGCGGCCAACCCGCTTTTGCTGACCCAAACCCGCGACCCGGCCTCAGGGGTTGAAATTCCTGACCAGGGCTTTTTGGATGGCCTTTGGCGCAGTGTTCAGGCTTCTGGGCAAAGTCTCTCGCTCGAAAATGTGACTTTGAACCGGCGTGAGATGTGGAAGGTCTTGCTGGCTGTGCCGCTGGGCTGGCAGGATTCGCTCCCGAAAGGGATTCTGGTGCTTGGCTCAAACACAGTGCAGACTTTCGCGGAACGTCAGCGCGCCCTGCTGGAGACGATTGCGGCCCAACTGGCGCTTTTGTTGCAGAATTCGAGCCTGATGGTGCAGTTGGAATATCAGACCATGCTCGATGAGCGTACCCGCCTGGCGCGTGAAATTCATGACGGCCTGGCCCAAACGCTGGCTTTTTTGAAAATTCAGGCCGCCCAAATGCAGAACCACCTCTCACGCGGTGAGACTGAGCGCCTGAATAGTTTGCTGCAATCGAGTTATCGCACCATTTCGGATGCCTACCTCGACGCTCGTCAGGCGATTGATAACCTGCGGCGCACGCCCTCGCCGGGTCTGCGTGATTGGCTGAGTGAATTGCTGGAAGATTTTAGTGACGCATCGGGCATCAAGGCAGAGTTGAGCGTTTCCAGTGTCGCCGGTGATTTTCCACCCACCATTCAGGCGCAACTGATTCGGATTGTGCAAGAATCATTGAGCAATGTGCGTAAACATGCCCACGCCAGCCGGGTGAGTGTCAGCGCGCGCGAACGGGATGGCGAGTTCCTGCTCGAGGTGCGAGATGATGGGATTGGTTTTTCTCCAGACGCCCTGGGGGGCGGCTCGCGCTATGGGTTGCGCGGCATGCGTGAGCGCTCTGAGATGATTGGCGCGGATTTCCAGATTTTGAGCCAGCCGGGCCAGGGAACGGTGGTTTCCCTGCGCTTACCGGCTCACTTAAAGGAGGAAGCATGAGCGGCGGAAAGCAGATTCGCATTATGGTCGTTGATGACCATGCCCTTTTTCGGCGTGGCCTGATTAGTCTTCTGGATGAAATGCCAGAGTTTGTGGGGGTTGGCGAGGCCTCAAACGGACAGGAAGCCGTTGAGAGCATTGAGACGATTGACCCCGATTTGCTCTTGATGGATATCAATATGCCCGTGATGGATGGCATTCAATCGCTGACAGCCGTTCGCAAATTGCGCCCCGAGCAGAAGATTTTGATGCTGACCATTTCGCAAAATGATGATGACCTGATTGATGCGATTGTGGCTGGCGCCAATGGCTACCTGCTCAAAAACACTGAGCCAGAAGACCTGAAAAATACCCTTTTGCAAATTATGGCCGGGAATGCGGTTCTCTCGCCCGAAATTACGCTCAAGGTTTTGCAGGCTGTGCGCCGTTCACGGGCCGAGCGCGGACGCGGCCTGTTGAGCGAGCGCGAAGTGGATGTGCTCAAGTGCCTGGCGCGCGGGCAGACCACTTCGCAGATTGCGGCGACCCTGTTTATTTCTGAGAACACGGTCAAGACTCATATCCGGCATATCCTTGAGAAAATGGAAGTCAATAACCGGGCTGAGGCCGTGGCGCGCGCCTCACAAATGGAATTAATCTAATCCGGTTTTGGTTACCGTACAATTGGCTTGATTGACCGCACAAATCGCATGGACAAAAGCCTTTTCCGGCCTGGGTTAGATTGGAGCCACTATGCGCTCAAATCCAGGCACGATTTCACGCTGATTTTTCGAGTTCCATCGGCCTTTTTGAAATCCGAGGTGCGGGAGGAATTTTTGAGATAAAGTCTAGTTCTTTACTCGAGACCATTTGGGGGCTTGATGAGTGTTCTCGGGCGCAACAGGCGCGTTGGCTGATTCTTCAGAGGATATATCAGGCGATTGAAAAGGTTCTACTTCAATTCCAAAAAGCATCGCTTCTGTGTCCGTATACCCACCGTTTCGGAATCGTTGAATCATTTCTTTGATAACAGGTGTATCGTCTTTTTGTAATCTTTCATAAGCCGCCATGGCTCGAGGATCCTGGCTGTTCGCTCTGGTGATAATTGCCGGAAGCAGGGCGATTCGGATATCGACATTTGGAGAATCTGCCAAAGCAAGAGCTTGATCAAAAAACGGATCTATCTTGTGCAGGATGATGGATGACGCTACAGATACAACAATGGCAGTTTCAACGCCACGGAATACCTCAGGAATCACTGCATATTCTCCCAGCCGCAACAGTGCATCATAAGCCAGAATTTTTTCGATTCGCGCCCCATTTTGGCTAATGTTCAAGATATGCTTAAGCCACTGTCCCTGGTTGTTCGGGTCAAAAACAGAAGCAGCGATGGCGATAATCAGGCGTTGGTTAAGAGACTGCGCCTGGGGAATCGCCTTGGCAAGTTCCTGGTAAGCTGATGGGACATTGGCACACATATTCATGATTATGCTGATGCGGGTTCTATACATCCAGCCTTTACGAATTTCAGCAGGCGCTTGTTGGATCACATCCAGGGGTATTTCATCGTTTACAAAATAGGGCATCATCCAAGTAGTGATATGGTTTAACTGGTTTTTCCTTATCGCCATGCCAGCCAAACTCAAGGCAGAATTTAGGACGCTGGGCTGAACTCCAGTAACCGCATCAACCACTTTACCGGCCATGTGCTCATTTGCGGTTTTCCCGGTCAGGGCTTGCAAATCAGAGAAGTTATCGGTTGCGCAATCCAATGCAATTCGAGACAGAACCGTTGGATTTCCAATCTGACCCAGGGCAACCAGGCTAGCTGTTTTTAAAGCGACATCAGCCCCGCTCCGCTTTTGATCATCCACCAGCAGGGGAATTGACGCATGGTCTCCCAGGTTCCCCAGGGCAATGCTTAAAACAATACTGAGCGCTAGTGATGGCAGTTCTTTTTTCATCTTGAGCAGTATCGGGACGGCGTTCTTATCGCCCAGGGTACCCAGCAGAAGCACAGCCCTTTGCCTGCTTTCTTCGTCAGACGATTTTTTATCCAGCAAATGATTTACGAGCAGAGTAGAAGCTAGCGCAGGGCGTTTTTTCAACAAAGTTTCAGCGGCTTCATTCCCCGCGCCCTCACCTGTATTGACCGCGAAGTTTACAAGTTTTTGCACTTCTTCTGCAGAAAGGGTTTCATCCGCTTGTTGGGTAGGGGCATTCTTTTTCAGCGGAGCCTTCCAATCTACTTTCCCGGCATGGGCTACTGCAACGTTAACGCCAAAACGCTGTTTCGACCCGGCCTGTTTTCTCGGCTCGGTTTCTTGTTTTTGAACAGGCGCAACCCTGGCCTGTTCAACCTGTTTTTGAATAGGCTGTGTACTTTCACGCGCAACCGGCCTTTCAACCTGCTGCGCCGCCTGTGATTTTTGCTGTCCGCATAACAGGCAGATGGTAAATTCAGCCTCGTTGATATGTCCACACTGGCATTTCCAAGAACTATTTCCCATTTGCTTACCCTTCTTGCGTCTTAATGGTCTGCAAACGATTTTGCAAATTGGCATTCAGCCACTTAAACCATTCAGGATTCGGGAAATTGTAGGGACTGAATTTTTGCAAGGTTCCGGTGGTTTCATCGAGAAACAGCGCGCGGAAGGGGCCAAGTTTCGATGCTTCAATCGTATCCAGAATATTGTTCGAGTCGTCGGTATTCATTTGGAAGGCAACCCGCAGGCCAAAATCTTTCATGGCCTGTCGGCCGACTTGGCGGTCAAAAGCGGCATAAGTATCACACCAGGCCGCGGTAAAGATGCCCATTTCGGGGCCTTCGCGCAAAATTTTGGTGAAGTTATCGGCCAGACCGGAAGAAGCGGGGTCGCTGCCAAAGAAGCTCTCTGATTTCAGGTCACGAGCATGCTGAATTCCAAACATGAGCAGGAATACCGCCGGAGCCGTTGAACTATCCTGCTGTACGCGCTCTTGGGTTTGACGGGCAAGGTCAGCGGCAACCTGTTCAAATTCGCGCTTGCGCAAATATTTGACCGGGTATTGATAGGCTGAAAAGAACTTTTTCAGAACGCCAGACATCGGCGCATCGGGAGGACGAAAATCCACGAAGTAGATGCGGGGTTGGCTGGCTGGGATAATCTGGGGGGCCAGGCTGAAAATCAGGCCAAGCAACATGCTTGCCGCGCGTTCTTCTCTTTGCCCGACTACCAGCAAATTGCTTCCCGATTGGCGGCTAAATATTGCCATGAGCGGGTCTTTGATTTCGACCGGGTCGCCAAGCCAGGTGAAATATTTGAGTTTTTCGCCAGTCCAAAACGGCGATTGATACATGCGGTTGATGTACATATTCTTTTCAATAACCGCGGGGGCATTTCCTTCAAAGATAATCGGCTGGGCCTGCGGTTTGAACCCATTTTGCTCGGCATATTTGCGCAGGGTTTGAAGGTATTGGGTTTCCTGCTCTTCGGTAAACCAGGCCACCTGAAAGTTGGAGTTTCCTTCTTCCATCCCATTGGCTGAGTTGTAAATGGCTTCACCAGGGCGCGAAAGCAGCCGGGCAGCAGGGTTATCATCCGAAAGGATAATGCGCGAATCGGCTTCGCTGCATTGCAGAGCAATGCGCACGGCCATTTGATCCATCGTGCTGCGCGCCAGCGTATAAGCGCCTGACAGCGTTTGTGAACCCAGCAAGACATGCAGCCCAAAGGCCCGTCCCTGGCGCACCAACCGATCCAGGATTTGGGCAGCCTGGGAAGCGAGGTTGTCGTCCTGCGCAAAGAACTCCTGAAACTCATCCACCAGCAACAGGATGCGCGGCATGTTCTTGCCAATTTTTTGTCGATAACTGGAGAGGTTATCCACGCCTGCGGTTCGGAAGACTTCCCCGCGCTCGCGCATTTTTTGATCCAGGCCTTGCAGGGCGCTCAGGCCAAATTCCCGTTCACTTTCGATGGCGATCACCCGCGCATGGGGCAAGCGATGGGTAGCAAAGGGTTTGAATTCAACGCCTTTTTTGAAGTCAATCAAGTATAGTTCCACTTCTTCGGGGCTATACATCATTGCCAGGGTGGAAATAATGACGTGGAAAAGAGTCGATTTGCCCGAACCGGTTTTCCCAGCAACCAGGCCGTGCTGTGAGGTGCCCTTGCCAAAACGCAGACATTGAACTTTTTCGGCCCCGGAGCGCCCCAGGGGAATGATCAATTCATTTGCGCTGGAAGCAGCCCACCAGGTCGAGGGTTTGGATGGGCTGAATGTAGCGCGAATATCTGGAAAATCGTTTGGAAATTTGGCGGCCTGATTCCTGAATACATCGAATACTTTTTCGTAGGGCAGTTCCACCCGGTTGGACGCTTTGGCCTGCTCACCCACCAACGATAAAATTCGGTTGGCCGCGCGGGCTTCAGGTTGGGCATCGAAGACCAGGTGAAAATTTTTGAATGCTTGATCGTCCCAGACAAACTGACCCTCATCAAAAGTGATGACGTTGCAGTTAGATTCCAATTCTTGCGGATTGAACCCGTAGGGCAACTCCCGATTGGGGTCGGCGACGATAACGCAGTAAACGCCGCAGCGGCGGCCGTTCTTGACAATCCGAAGCAGGTTACGGGTGGATTCGTCTGAGAAATTCGCTGGGAAGTCGTAAATCACCAACACCCGGTAGGGTTCGGCAATTTCACCGGCTTGTTTGTTGTATTCATCGATGTTCTGGAATTTGTTCCTGAGATATTTCTGGATAACGGTTTCGATGTGTTCGGTAAGGTCGGCGAGTCGTTTTTCAATTTGGGCAGGTTCAGACCAGGCCTTGCCGCCGATGAGGGCATCATCATAATCAGCCAGGTGCATGAAAGATGAAAAATTTTGGCCCAGGCCAATTGGGTCAATTAAGGTAAATCGCACCTTTCCAGGCGGGAGCAGAGCAAGGGTACGCATTAACAAGGCCTGCACACCTTCTGAAATGGCTTTTTGGGTGGAAGGGCTAGAAAAGATAAGAAAATTCAAGTCATCAGGAAAAGAAAAAAAGGCTGGCAGGGTGAAATCCAGCCCGGGCACAGAACCCTGGAATTTTCCAAGACGCATCACCCCCGGCATCTGGCTTGCGGGAGCATAATCCCGCCAGTAAGCGTCGGCCCAATCCAGGGAGGCAGGGGAGAGTGCGGCTTCCAGATTAGCCAGCCGGGGCATCTGGTATTTAATGTGCGCCTGGGCGTCGGCTAGCAGCGAGGCAATTTGCTGGTGAGCGTTTTGCTGCAACGCGCTTTTTTGCCTGGCCCCCCAATATTCCATGTGGGCCAGTTGATGAGCCAGTTCCTTGTGATCGTTTTTGCCGCCAGATTTGGTAAGTTTTGAAAACGAGAAGATAACGAAAATAGGGATGCCCACGGTAAACGCTAGGGCAGAAAAAGCCCCTACGGATTGATCCACCACTTCAAACAGGGAGAGTTGTTGACTCGAAGAACCACTCAGGATGCCTGGCAGGGAGGCCACCGCTCCCAACACGCCGCACAAACTTATTAACCAAAAACAACTACCACCCAGGACAAGCAGCCATGCGACCACTTTTTTACTTGTTGCCGATTTGATGGCATTTCTGGCTCTTTGGGCTTTCTGGAGAGCAGTTTCGACTTCTTTCACTGGGTCGCCGCCAGCCTGAGGCTTTGGCGGGGCCGGGGACTTCTCGGTATTGCCTGGCCCAGCACCCGGCTCGGCCAGGATGCGCCCTTGGTCAAGCGTGAACTCGATTTTTTGCAAGTCGCTTTTCAGATTGGCCTGAATGCCTGCCATTTGCTGCTTGAATTCGCTTACAGCGCTTGAAATAGATTGCAAGATTTCATGGTATTGCGCAATTGGGTTTGAAGTTGGATTCATGAATGTTCTTTCAATGAAACGCTAGGGGACTTTTGATTTTGCCTGTTTTAACAGGGCTTCCATGCTTTCCACTTCTTTGGCAAATTGCTGGGCGGGAGTTTGAAGGCCAGATTGCACGGCAGTGCGAAACTGTTCGCCGACGCGATCATTCCATTTTTGCTGGCTAGCTTCAACCTTCTGCATTAGCAAAGAGATGTGCTGTAAGCATTGGGATGCAACGTCTATAGGTGCCATTTTTTATCCTGTAAAAGTGAACTTTTTAAGGAGTGTATAAGGTGATTTCGCCATTTGCGTCTAAATACCAGAAAGTAGCATAGGTACTATAGTTTTTTGCAGCGCCTTCCCTGGTATCAAATAAATAATTGACGCCCGTTATTTTTGTTTTTACTTTTTTATCTCCATCTCGAACATAAACATAACCTTTTTCCTCCATCAAAGAATATTCATCAAGCTGTTGCTGATCAATCCCGCCATTTTGATAACCCGCTTTGATTTCCCATATCGTTCCATCCTTGTCAATAAAAATATCTGTTTGACGCTTTGATTGAGTTATGCCTTCGCCGTCGATAGGCTTTAAATGTTCATTGTCTTCCGCATAAATTGTAATTCGACGAGTCTCTCCATCAAAATACTTTTCCCTAATTTTGTTTTCAAAATCACTACCCTTTTGGGCTGGATTATTATCTGAATTGCCCGGTTGAGTTAGATTATCAACTGTACTATTAGGCAGGGAATAACCTGAACTACCCCCTGATCCGCTATATTTTTCCAAACCCGCCTCGGCTGTGGATAGGATTTGTCCAGCGCTTGCCACCTGGCTGCTGACATTCTGCCTAAATCCCTGAGCCTTTACCTTGAATTCTTCAGATGTACTGATAATTTGCATTTGCCAGGTTTTGGCGATTTCCAGGTTGGTCTGGGCTTGTTCCAACGCTCTTTTGGCGCGCTCGACCGCTCGTTGCAGTTCTGAACAGTCGGAAGCAGAATGGTGTTGCTCAGACGAAGATCGCGCTTCAGATTGGCAACGGGCCAGGGCGGCCTGCGCCTGGGCAAGCTCATGAGCCAATCGATTGACCTGGCCTCGCCAGTACGCCACCCTTTGCTCAATCCAGTTTTTGGCCTGTCCAATTTCTCGCTGGATGGCTCCCAGGTCTTCTTCTGTCGCGGATTGATAAGCAGATAATGCGGTCTTTAACTCACCAAAAACAGCCGGGTCTAAAACACGAGCGCCTTTCGCCATAACTTGCCTACCGGTTGTTCAAATACTCGCGCAAAATTTGCGCTTTTTTTTGCAGGGCAGGCACATACGCATCACAGGAATCGGCGAATTTGCGGATACCCTGCATGGTTTGCAGGAATTGTTGGGAAAACTTCTGGAACTCCTGGTCCTGCCAGGATGAATTCAATGCGCTCAAACGCCCGTTCATGCGTTGGGACATTTCGCGCAGTTGGGTGTTGAACTGCCGGAGTTCCCCCGCAAAACGCTCGATATCATCGGGGTCGGCAATGGCTCTTGGAGACATGGTGCTTTATTCCTTTCTGTTTTTTACTGCGCTGATGGATACACAATCAATGAAATGATGTCTTTGAAGCAATATCATCTTTACACCCCCATTCTCCCCGTCTTGGCTTCGGGTTCCCACCAATCCACCGTTTCGTCTGAGACGACGCGGTAGTCTATGCCCAGGGCGGTGAAGATTTTGGCGGCGCATTCGATTTTGCGCTTTTCGTGCGAGAAGCGCAGCAGGTCGGGGTTGGTGCCGCCTTTGGTTTCGCGGACGAGTTCGAGCAGGAATTTGTCGTCGGCGCTGCGGTAGCGGGCGATACCCCAGTCGGGGTTGTAG
>CAZNCT010000121.1:0-333 GCA_964571615.1 uncultured Anaerolinea sp.
CCGCACACGTCGCAGTTGCCGGGCCCGTCTTTGACCACTTCGGGATGCATCGGCGAGATCCATTTTCCTGCCAGTTCCGGCTCGACCACCGGCGGCAGTTGCAGGTGGTCGCCCACCAGCACCGCCCGGCGCGCCCGCGTGAGCGGGACAAGCAGGTCTGTGACCGGGATTTGCCCGGCCTCGTCGGCAATCACCAGGTCAAATTCCAGGTCTTCAAAGCGGGCGTCGATGGCAACCCCAATGCAGGTCGCGCCCACCACGTCCGCGCTGCGAATCAGGGGCGGGAAGAGGGCTTGCGGGCGCGTCTGGAGCATATCGCGCCACTCGGCCAAC
>CAZNCT010000121.1:343-1151 GCA_964571615.1 uncultured Anaerolinea sp.
GCTTGTTCGATGCCGGTATCACCGCGACCCAAAGCCAACAGCGCGCGGCGGCTTGCCTGTCGCGCGTGCCAGGCCTGCCATTCCCCAAACAGGGCTTCCAGCGCTTCGGGCGCGGCCTGCGAGGGCGGCGTGGGCGCCTCGGGCAGGCCGCGGCTGAGTTCGGACAGTTCCGCCAGGGCGCGGGCAATTGCTTCGCGCCCCAAATCGGCCTGCGATTCGGCCTCCGCGATGGCGCGTTTGAACGTCAACGCCTGTTCGCTCGCGGTCACAAACTGACGGTAGGACTCCCAGACCTGGCGGGCGGTCTGCATGGATTTGCGCAGGTTTTGGAGCGCCTGCTGGTGAGCGCGCGAGGTCTCGCGCCAGTTTTGGGCGATACCATCGGCCCACAGCAGGACAAAACCGCCGATGACCGGAATCTCGCTCCAGCGGCGGAGCGCGGTCAGTTGGCCTTCCAGCGCTTCGGCCTGTTGGGTCAGGGCCAGCAGTTCGGCGTTCCACTGCCGGGTGATTTTCTCCTGCCGCCTGAGGGCCTGCTCCACGCGGACGTAGGCGGCGGTTTGCCAGTTCGTCAATTGGGCGCGCTGCTCTTCCAGCGCGGCGCGGGCGTTCTTCCAGACGGCGGTCAGTTCCGAAAGCCCCGCGAAGGCGCGCTGGATGTCCGGCCAGCGGGTTTCCAGCCCGTCCATCTGGGCCTGTACCGGCGCGATGTTCTCCAAAATTGCGGCGCGGACTTCCCCGGCCTGGCGGTCCACCAGCAGGGCGCGCGTTTCGGGGGCCACCACTTCCTCGCGCCCAATCCGCAGGG
>CAZNCT010000121.1:1161-1394 GCA_964571615.1 uncultured Anaerolinea sp.
CGCCCTCCAGCCCGGCCAGCACGTTATCCACCGCCTTGTTGTTCTTCGATGTAACCAGCACTTTCTTACCCAGCGCCGCCTGGCGGGCCACAATCTCGCGGATGGTGTCGGTTTTGCCGGTTCCGGGCGGGCCGAGCGCCAGCAACAGGTCGGGGACGAGCAGGGCGCGCTCAATCATCGTCCGCTGGGCCGGGTTGGGGCGGTCTGTTGCCTCCGAAATGACGGGGGCGGGG
>CAZNCT010000121.1:1406-12039 GCA_964571615.1 uncultured Anaerolinea sp.
TTTCAAGCAAAATGGGCAACAGGCGCGGGTTGAGCGATTGCCCGTTTCGCAGGGCATTCACCGCCTCGCGCTGAATGGCGTATTGCCGGGTAGAGATTTTCGGCGCCAGCCAGCGCGCCTGCTGAATTTGGCGTGAATCGACCGGTTTGTAGAAGCGGACGAGGAGCGAATCGCCGCGCGATTCGGCAACCACCCCCTCCGCGAACCCGGCTGTATCGCCGTTCCCGACCTGGAGATATTCCCCCACCCGAAACGGGGATGGCCCGCGCAGGGCGAAGCGCCAAACCTGGGCCGATTCGGCCTGGGCCGAGCGTATGACCGTCTTTTCCTGGCGGGCGGCCTGTTCCAGTTCCACTTCGCAGGCCAGTTCGATGAGCGTATCCATGTTGGCGAGGAAGGTTTGCGCGGCGGGGGAGAGTTCGCTTTCAGCGGACAGGGGCGCGGGCGCGCGAGATTGCCGCCAGGCGGTCAGGATGGCTTCCAGCCCGGTCTCCGTCCCGCCGCCGGACTGATTCAGTTCCTCCAGGCTGGAGAGGACGCTCCAGGTTTGCGGAGCGACCCGCGCCGCGCCGCGCGCCAACTGATTGTGAGTCCGCAGCCCAAGCGGGGACAGGCGAATTGCGTACCAGGCGTCACGCTGTTGGGTCAGGCCGCAGACCAGTTCATAGCGCGGGGTACAGAAAGAAATCTTCGGGTTATCGGCCTGTTTCTCATCCACCAGCGCCAGCACGCCGTTTTCGGCGGCGAGCAAATCGGACTCCACCTCGGCGGCGTTTTGCGGAAAAGGCAGGCCGGGGTAGTCCTCGGCGGTCTTTTCGAGACAGCGTGGGGTGAGGACGAGGAAGAGCGGGTGAGGCAGTTCACAGCGGACGATACTCATCGGGTCAGCCAGTCAATCAAGGAACCAATCAAAATCAAAATCCCGGTGATGACCAGCAGGTTACGCTTGAGAGCGCGGCGCGCGAACTGCGCCTGGGCCGGGGTGGGCATCCAGGCGGGCGGTCGCAGGCGGCGCGGCTCGGCCTCCAGCCGGGGGGCTGGGACGACTCCGTCGTTGTAGCGTTCGGTCAGGTCGGGTTGCATGGCGGGCGTTTTTCCAAAGGCAGGATATTAGAACACTAATTCTAACATCATTTGACCCTCCGCTGGGAGAAAATTGCTCTTGAAGCAGGAATCAGAAGCAGTGTCAAGTGTCTTTGGTCATGGATATTCGTCACTAGCAAGGCAACCCGTGAAAAGAATATAATGAAAAAGCCATCCAATGACAGAGTGGGAAAATCTTAACATATTGGGCTTTACAGCCAGCCAAAGATGGCAAACCCCTTAATGGTAGTGTCAAAAAGTTCCACGGGCATCCTTGTGCCTGCCACCCGACAGTCACAAGAGAAAGGAGCAGTTGGAACACCGGACGACACTACGCCCCCATCACTTCACTTGCCAGACCCTGGTAATTCATCCATCGTGTTACTTTGATTCATGACTCCTGACGGAGGGGATATGTTTACGAAAAAACTATTTTCGCGCGCTTTCTCAATTCTGGTGATAGCGTCTTTTGTGCTTTCTCAGGTTGGGCCAGCGCAAGCGGCGCCGCTCGGTTCGATTTCTGGAACCCTGCTGGATGGCAGTCTCAACCCGATCACCGGCGTTGCCGTGCAGGTACGCGCCCTGCGGGTTTCAGACGGCTTTGAAGAAGCCGTTACGTTCTCAAACCCAGCCGATGGCACTTACCTGCTTTCGGATTTACCTACCGGGGTTGATTTGAACATCATCGCCAGCGACGAAGACCCTGATACGGATGGCTTTGCGGGCGTGTACTACGACCGCAGCGACGCGCCCGAATGGGCGAATATCATCAACCTGGATAGCGCTGCCCCAGACACAACCGGCATTGACGTCATCCTGGGAATTGATTCATATACAGTCGTCGAGCACCTGACCTTCAATACCCGCGCCGGACGCCTGCTCAACGATGTCGAAATCAGACGGGCAATTGCGTATGGCACCAACCGGCAGACCCTGCTCGAAGATGCCTTTGAACCGTACGGCATCAGCGGGCAAATCTTGAACGCGATGCTCTCGCCGCACTCCTGGTTTATGGCCGACCCGGCAGACCTGACAGTTTACGATTACAACCCGGCACAGGCTGGACTTATCCTGGATAGTGCCGGCTGGGCCGACACCGATACAGACGGCATCCGCGAAAATGCCAGCGACGAGGAACTGGCTCTCGATTTCTTCACCACCCAGGCCGCGATGCGAGTGGCTTCGGCGGCGCTGTTCAAGGCGCAAATGGCCGATATCGGCATTCGGGTCAATGTATATACCCTGCCTGCCAGCGAGTTTTTCAGTACCGATCCGGCCGTCAGCCCGTTGGCTTCAGGCGATTTTGACATCGCAGAGTTTGCCTGGGCGCTGGCAGACAATTATGCCCAGTTCATCACCGTCTACAACAGCAGTGACCCGCAAAACTACGGCGGCTTTAGCAGCGCAACGCTGGATATGCACGAGGCCAATGCCCGCCAGGAAAAACAAAATGGCAATCTGCCCGGCTTTGAAGATAACGCCCTGCTGTGGCAGCAAACCTTTGCGGATGAACTGCCCGCCCTGCCGCTCTTCTCGCGCGGCGCGTTTGCCCCACCACCCAGTTTTGGTGTGCGCGCCAATTGGGATAGCCTTGAAGGCTGGGGCTGGCGCAACGGTGCAATCGCAACCATCGAAATTGACCGGGATGGGGATGGCACCCCTGAGGCCACCGGCAGCGCCCCGATTGGCCCGACCCCCTGGAACCCTTCAGAAATCCGCTTTGAGTATAATTTCTTCGGGGAATATGACATCCAACCGGGCGATACCGTCACAGTCAGCGATGGATTCAGCACCAAATCGACCATCGTCACCCCGCTGGCCTTCACCGATTTCGATGTGGATGACGACCTGGTGTACGGCATCGCCGACCCCGGCGTGGAAGTGGCTGTGTGGGCCTGCGATGAGATTGCCTGCTACCATCGCTTCGCAAGCAGCGACCCGGTCACGGGCGAATGGATGGTGGATTTTGCCCACCCGGGCGCTCGGCCCGAAGAACAGGATTTGTTCGACCTGGTTCTCGGCAGTTGGGTCGATTCGTCCCAATCTGACGCGGACGGCGACAGCACCATGTTTGGGAAAAACGTCCCCAACCCGCGTGTCGAGGCCAGCGTCATTCACAACTGGGTGCATGCCCGCGATTGGCCGCGCGGCACACTCATGACCCTGGAAATTGACCAGCAAGCCAACGGCCTGGGCGCGGTGGATTACACCACCACTGCCATCATGGATCAGGCGCCCTGGAACCCCGGCGACCCCAACGATGTGGTTGCGCCATTCGACCTGAACAACCTCTGGCTTGAACCCGGCGACGTGCTCACCGTTTACGGCGAGATGAACGGCAGCCCCCTGACCAAAGTCCTGACCGTCTCGCAACTGTGGGTCACCGCCTATGACCTGGATAACGACATCATTCACGGCATCGCCACGCCTGGCCGGGTGGTACAAATCTGCATCAACACCAACGGGCCTTGTCTGGAGCGATTCCCGCTGGCTGACCCGCTAAGCGGGGAGTGGCAGGCCGATTACAGCGGCGAACATGACCTGCAAACCGGCGACAATGGCTGGCTGGTGGAAGTGGACAACGACGGCGACCAGACCAACCACGATTGGCAGGTGCCATATCCGCGCTTTGAAGTGCGCCCCAACGAAGACCGCATCGAAGTGCGTGATTTCCAGGTCGGCGAAACCGCCACGCTGGAAATTGACCATGACGGAGACGGCACCCCCGACCTGACCCGCACAGCCCCGGTCAGCGCCGCGCCCTGGAACCCCTACGAAAGCTGGTTCGAGTTCAGGCTGTTTGGAGAATACGACATCCAGGCCGGTGATGTGATTACCATCACTGACGGCATAAACACCAAAACCCTGCAGGTTTCGCCGCTGGCATTTACCGATATCGACCTGAACAACGACCTGGTCTATGGCCTGGCCGACCCGAATATCAACGTAGCCATTTGGGCCTGCGGGCCAGGCTACTGCTACAACCGCTATCTCACCCCTGACCCCGTCAGCGGGGAATGGATGGCCGATTTTGCCAACCCCGGCACCAACCCAGGCGAGGATGGCACGATTGACCTGAAAGGCGGCACCTGGGTTGATTCAAGCCAGGAAGACGATGACCGTGACAGCACGATGTACGGGATCAACATTCCCAGCCCCTACATCGGCGCCAACCTGGTCAACCAGTGGATTCACGCCCGGGAGTGGCCGCGCGGCACCGAAGTCAGCCTGGAAATTGACTCACTCTCAAACGGACTGGGCGGCGTCGATTTCAGCGCCACGGCCACCATGCAGCAAGCCCCCTGGAATCCGGGCGACCCCAACGACATTGTCGGCGAATTTGACCTGGCAGGATTCCAGTTTGGAGTTGGCGATGTGCTGACAGTTTCAGGCGAACTCTTCGGCAACACCGTCACCAAGCACCTGACAGTAGCCAACCTGCGCCTGACCTCTTACGACCTGGTGGCCGATATTCTGGAAGGCCTGGCTTCGCCCGGTAAAGACATTGAAGTCTGCGTCAACGAACCGGGCACCTGCGCCTGGCAGATGGTGACCAGCGACCCGCTGGATGGCTCGTGGCTGGCCGATTACGCCGGACAGCATGACCTGAAAGCCGGCGATAACGGCTGGGCCTCCGAGCGAGATGAAGATGGCGACAACATGTGGCTCGATTGGAACATCCCCAACCCACAGATAACCGCCAGCGCCCAAAACGACTGGGTCGAAGCCCGCGAATGGCCCAAAGACACCGTTCTCACGCTCGAGATTGACGACCTTTCAAACGGGCTGGGCGGGGTCGATTACACCACCACCGGCATCATGCAACAGGCGCCCTGGAACCCCGGCGACCCGAACGACATTGTGGGCCTGTTTGACCTGCACGGCTTTGATATCACCGCCGGAGATGTGGTCAGGGTCTCGGGCGACCTGCAAGGCAGTACCGTCACCAAAGAACTGGTCGTTTCAGAACTGCACATCACCGCTGTCGACCCCGACGCCGACAGCATCGCCGGGTTTGCCACCCCGGGCCGCGATGTCGAGGTCTGCATCAACACCCCCTACAACTGCGCCTGGAAACTCGTCCCAAGCGACCCGACAGACGGCGCCTGGTTGGCCGATTACAGCACAGAATTTGACATTCGGTTGGGCAACAACGGCTGGGCGGCAGAAGTGGACGACGACTTTGACCGCACCTGGTACGACTGGAACCTGCCCTACCCGCACATCGACGCCTGGTTCCAGCACGACCGGGTAAACGCCTACGATTGGCCGCTGGGCGAGACCGTGACCATCACCATTGAAGACCCCAGCACGCCCGCGTCTCCTGATTATACGAATACTGCTCTGGTTGGCCCAGCCCCCTGGGATCATCACCAGGCCGCCGCAGTCTTTGAACTCGAAGGCCTGTTTGACTTCGGCCCAGGCATGACCATCAAGGTCAGCGGCGCAGGGGTTACCAAAGAACTGGCCGTGGTAGCGCTAAGCGTCACCCAGGTCAATACAGCCACCGATGTCGTCGGCGGGCAAACCGCCCCCGAACAAGGCCTGTGGATGTGGTTTGAAGACTCTTGCTGCCGCAACACCCAGGCCGACCCCAGCGGCCAGTGGGCAATCGATTTCAGCCTGCCCGGCCCGAACGGCGAACCCACCGCAGACCTCCGGCAAGAGCGGCACCATCAACGCCTGGGACGATGACGGCGACAACACCTCGGTCGATTGGGTTGCCCCCGACCTGGTCACTGTCGAGAGCATTACCCGGGTGAATGTCTCGCCAACGCTGGCGGCCAGCGTGCAATACACGGTCACATTCTCGGAGGCGGTAACAGGCGTTGCGGCCAACGACTTCAACGTGCAGATGACCGGAACGCTGGCTGGCGCAAGCGTCACTGGCGTGAGCGGCTCGGGCACGGTTTATACCGTCACTGTCTCAACCGGCACCGGGGTCGGCACCCTGCGGCTGGTCATCCCGGCAACGGCGACAATTGGAGCCCCGCTGGGCAACACGGTAGCCAATTTGCCATTCACCACCGCCCCTGTGTACGAAGTGCGCGTGCAAACCTTTGCGGATGTTCCAACCACCTACTGGGCCTGGAGTTGGATTGAACGGCTCTACGATGCGGGCGTCACCGGCGGATGCAGCACCAATCCGCTGGCATATTGTCCCGATAACTCAGTCACCCGTGCCCAAATGGCGGTCTTCCTGCTCAAGGCCAAATATGGCAGTGCCTACACGCCCCCGCCCGCAACCGGCACAGTCTTTACAGATGTGCCAGTAACACATTTCTTTGCAGCCTGGATTGAGCAACTGGCCGCCGAGGGCATTACCGGTGGCTGTGGGCCGGGCCTTTACTGCCCCAATAACCCCGTCACCCGCGCTCAGATGGCGGTCTTCCTGCTCAAGGCCAGGTATGGCGCAACCTACAGCCCGCCTCCGCTGGGCGATGGCAGCGGCTTTACCGATGTGCCAGCGACCAACATCTTCGCGCCCTGGATTAAGCAACTGGCGACAGAGGGGATTACAGGCGGCTGCGGGCCGGGGCTCTACTGCCCCAACAACCCGGTCACCCGCGGCCAGATGGCGGTCTTCCTGATCAAGACCTTCGACCTGCCTTAAAGATTCTTGCTGTTTGGTTTTTCGGGCTGCCCAGAAAATCTGGGCAGCCTTTTTTACACAGATTGGCGGGCTTTTAGAGGCCAATACGCTTTGACGAAATCTGCGGCCACAGGTAAGATAAATGCAGATTTCACGCCAAACAGTTCACATCAACAAAAATGGGCAGAACGCTTTTCTCGCTTCGTTTCATCTTCATCAATGCTGGGGTGCTGGTTTATTTTCTGTGGCTGCAACCAGGGTTCCTGAGGGCTTTGCAAGAGGCTTCAGTCAGACCGAATTGGGGTCTTGGAGCAGGCCTGATGGCACTTCAGATTTTAAATCTGCTGGCAATGCTTTATAAGGGCACATTTACACAACAAAGAATTGCCAGCCTGCACCCATCGGCAGATGAGCCAAGCCGGGGCTTTTCCATTACAGCCATGCTGGTTATCGGCCTGGTGATTTTATGTTATCTGGGCCTGGTTTCTCCGCTGGTCAATTGGGCTATTCTCGGCCTGTTGGGAATTGATATTCGCGGAGAACCGCCCTTTTGGCAAGGCCTGTTTGGCTTTCTATATCTTTTTGCGATGCTGGTGTTGAACGCCTGGCTGCCAATTGTTTCGGTTTTTCCGAGCATAGAAACCATCAATCTGCCTGATTGGCTAAAAATCGGCGAGGCTTACCCGATGGCCACAGAATGGAGCGCAGATTTTATCCTGGCTGCTTTTGGTGTCACCGCCTATACTCTGGTTTGGGAGCAATTGGCCCTGAACACACCAATTAATGGGACAACGCCCCAAAGCACCTTGCTGGAGTATTTTGGGGCAGTTGTCTTTTTTTGTATGGTGTACCCGGCTACAAACGTGCTGGCTACCGCCGAAGACTGGCTTGCGATGCGCCCCCGCTGGTCGCGCTGGCTCTCAGGCCTGGTCTTTACAGCCATTCTGCTGATTGCAATCAGCAATATTCCTCGAGCAAGATAAACCCGGCGCAAGCAGGTCAGAGTCTGGATAATCCGTCGCTGGCATTGTCAAGTGCGGCAACCTGTTCTGCGCTCAAGCGCCAGCCAGCAGCCCCAGCGTTCATCTCGGCCTGGCGGGTATTTTTTGCACCCGGAATGGGCAGTGCGCCTTTGCAAATCAACCAGTTGAGAGCCACCTGGGCCGGGCTTTTGCCGCCCAAATCTTGTCCGATTTCTGTCATTAACTTCAGCAAAGGCTGAATTTCTCGCAGGCGGGCCGCATAACGGCCCCCACGAACCCCAGGCGGCGGGTTTTCAGGGGTATATTTACCGGTTAGCAACCCCATCGCCAGCGGGGAATAAGCAATCAGGCGAATGCCCAGTTCATGACAACGAGCCAGAAGACCATTTTTTTCGACCCTGCGGTCGAGCAGGTGATATTCGACCTGATTGGAAGCCAACGGGATTTGATATTTTGCCAATACAGTGACAGCGCGCTGCATCTGGTTTTTGTCATAGTTTGAGACGCCCACCGCCCGGGCCAGCCCAGCCTGCTGAACCTGGGCAAGCCCTTCGGCATAGGTTTCGATTGGGATGAGCGGGCTGGGCCAGTGAATCTGGTACAGGTCAACCCTTTCGAGGCCAAGCCGTTCAAGGCTGGCTTTAAGGGCGCGGACGACACTTTGTTTTGTCCAGCGCCAGGGCATTGGAAAAAATTTGGTGGCAACCAGTACCGGGCCCGGGGCATTCTTCAAGAACTGACCCAGCAATCGTTCAGAGCGCCCGTTTCCGTAAACTTCGGCAGTATCGACCAACCTGACGCCACTCTCAAGCGAGATGCGAAAAGCCTCCTCGATATCCGCATCTGAATAGCCTTTGCCGTAATTCCAGACGATTTTGTCACCCCAGGCCCAGGCGCCCAGGCCGATTTCAGTGTCGTGCAAGAATTGGATCGAAGCAGGAATATCTGCCATAGCGAGTGCTCCGTTGTAAAAATTTGTATTCATTCTACCCTAAAAAGCAGGCTGCAAGAAGAAAAATTACGGATTGTTTAAAAAAGTCTGGCTCGAAGAGCAAGAAAACGCTTGCCAAAAGCGAGTGGGATGTGTATAATCTAACGGCTTTCGGGGCGTGGCTCAGACCGGTAGAGCGCACGGTTCGGGTCCGTGAGGTCCGCGGTTCAAATCCGCGCGCCCCGACAGTCAAAAGACACTCTCTTGCGAGAGTGTCTTTTTTTATCCATGCCGCGTTTGAAGCCGGCAAGCCCCAAAAAACACATCGGCAATCTGCAGGGGCCCGAAAGGCGGGCGGAAAATGAAAGAAGGAAGACAGACGAACAAAGATCTGAACTGCGCGCAGCATCTTTTGCGGGAGTTGTCTTTTATCGCAAAGATGAAACTCGACTCTCGTTTTACCTGGGTATATTTTCCGAGGCAGGTCACCGGCTGAGTGGCTTAAAACCCTTGACCTTGAGCGGTCTGGCCATCAGTTCGTCGATTAAATCGGGCTGTGAAACGGGTTCACTTTTGGTAACCAGGATGACCCGTGCTTCCTCGGCCACCTTGCCTTTGAAACGGGCAGGAATTTGGATGACTCCATTCTTGATTTTTGCGTGAAATTCAATCGTTTGCATGGTTCACATCATCTCCCCAATTATATAACCATGCCAGCCATGCAACGGTTGTACGCGGCGGGACTGGCCAAAAGGAGCTGGAGTAATCTGGCCATGCGGCTGGACGGTTCGAACAGGTTTGGAAAAGGTAATAGAAAGATTCGGCGATACCATTACTTGGCAAGCCAACCAACAGCAACGGCGTTTCCTGCAATCACTTTTGCTTTGCTATTTTCTAAATCAATTATGTAAACATTTGATTCGTTTCGGGTTGTACTAGGCACAGTAACTAAAAGAAATTTTTCATCTGGAGACCAAACTGGAGGGTATGGAAAATCACCTCCTGGAATACAGAGATTGGTGATTCCTCCTGAGAGAATATCCAAAACCGCAAGCTGGCGAGAAGCATTTCTGTCAGCAGCCTTATAATCCAAATTCAGCCAAAAAGCCACTTTTGTGTTACTGGGGGATAAAGAAATTCCTTCTTCGCCCGCAATAAACTCCCGCGTGAGATACGTGAGCCGCTTCACTTTGCCATCCAAACCAATGAGCGCCAGTTCGTAACCACCCTTATATGGAATGTTATCAGTAAAGTTGAAATATGTTTTTTCCCTCCAACTTTTATAGACAGGGAAAACCGCTACAAGAAATGCAGAATCATCCTTTAACCATACAGGACCTCCACCATAATCAAAATCATTTCCATGTAAACGTAAAATCTCTCGTTTGTTTTCTATATCCATCAGGATAACAGGGCCATCGTCATCGTTGTTCCAGGCAGGATAAACCACTCTCGAGAAGCGAGAGTTATAGACTGTCAAAGTAAAAGAGTTTACGCCCCAATTCGGTACGCCGCCCGCCAGCGATACAATCTCTGGGTAATCCGGAATATATTCAAATTTATCTCCTGTTTTCAGGTTGTAACGCAAGATAGAAGCTGGTGCATATATCTTTCCGTTTTCGATGGGCATAGATTGAATCAGGATGGTTTCGTCATTCATCCAGGCGACAACCCCCGCCCAATTTACTGTGCCTTGTAATATTTCTAGAATTGCCCCATCCGAATCAGAGATGAGTAGTTGGTTTTTTTGATTGATATAGGCGAACTTCTGTGCGTCTGGAGAAGTTGCTATTGGAAAATACACATTTTTCAGAACAACCTTCTCTTCGTCTTCCAACTGTAAAATTGATAAATTATTAATCGCATGAACAGGCAAGAGCCGGTCAAACAAAAGCGCTTTAGCATCACCGGTAAATTCCCAATCTGGTGATATTGTTACGCATTTTTCGTATATGAGTGTGTTGGGTTCAGAAGTCGGTGTTGCTTTTGTCGGCACCGACGTAGTGGAGGCAGTCAATGTCGGCGAAACGGTTGCAGAGTCGG
>CAZNCT010000122.1:0-11787 GCA_964571615.1 uncultured Anaerolinea sp.
CACATGGGCTGGAACGCCGTCAGCGTCACCCAGCCCCATCCGCTCCTCGCCCATCTGCGCCCCGGCGATGAGTTCTACTTCGTCCACTCCTACTACCCCCAACCCGCCGACCCCGGGCAAATCTACGCTGTCAGCGACTACGGCGGCGAATTCCCGGCGGCGATTGGCAAGGATAACCTGTTTGCCGTGCAATTTCACGCCGAAAAGAGCGGGGCGGTGGGGTTGAAGGTGTTGGAAAATTTCAGTCAGCAGTGATCAGTCAGCAGTCAAAAAACTGATAACTGCTCACTGATAACTGTCCATAGGAGAACCCATGTTATCCAAACGCATCATCTCCTGCCTCGACGTGCGCGATGGCAAACTGGCAAAATCGGTCAAATTCGTGGATACGCAAGACATCGGCGACCCGGTGGAAAAAGCCCGCGAATATTACGAACAAGGCCTCGATGAACTGGTCTTTTACGACATTACCGCCTCCAGTGATAACCGGGGCATTATGCTGGATGTGGTCAGCCGCGTGGCGGAGCAGGTATTCATCCCCTTTTCGGTGGGCGGCGGCCTTCGGACAGTGGAAGATTGCAGCCGCGTCCTGCTGGCCGGGGCGGAAAAGGTCAACGTCAACTCGGCGGCAGTCAAAAATCCGGGCCTGATTGCCGAAGCCTCGAAAGCGTTTGGGGCGCAAGCGGTCGTTCTCTCAATGGACGTTCTGCGCGTCCCGCCCTCCGCCGCCATCCCCAACGGGTACGAGATTGTCATCAACGGCGGGCGGACTCGCATGGGCCTGGACGCCATCGAATGGGCCAAACGCGGCGAAGACCTCGGCGCGGGTGAGCTGGTGGTCAACTCGATTGACACCGACGGCACGAAAGAAGGCTACGAGCTGACCCTGACGCGTCTCATCGCTGAAGCCGTCAGCGTGCCGGTCATCGCCTCCGGCGGCGGCGGCAAACCCGAACACCTGTACGATGTGCTGACCAAAGGCAAAGCCGACGCCGCGCTGGTGGCCTCCATGCTGCACTATGGCGAGTACACGGTCGGGCAGATTAAGGAATACCTGACGGGGCGGGGCGTAAAGGTAAGAGAAGTAAACAGGTAGACAGGTAGACAGGTAAGCAGGTAAGCAGGTAAGCAGGTAAACAGGTACGTGTCTACCTTGTCTACGTGTCTACCTATCTACTTATTCACAAAGGACTGCATATGCAAAACCTGACATTTGACTCCAACGGCCTTATCCCCGCCGTCATTCAAGACGCAGCCACCAAAGACGTGTTGATGGTCGCCTACATGAACGCCGAATCGCTGGCGAAAACGCTCGAAAGCGGCGAAACCTGGTTCTACAGCCGCTCGCGGGGGGAGTTGTGGCATAAGGGCGGCACGAGCGGCAACACGCAGAAGGTGGTCGAAATCCGCTACGATTGCGATGGCGATACCCTGCTCGTGCTGGTGCATCCCGCCGGGCCAGCCTGCCATACCGGGGCAGTCAGTTGTTTTTATCGAACGCTGGCAGACTGAAGCATCGGGCCCACCAGCATGCAACCAATTGACCCATTTTGCATCTAAATCAGAGAAAAGGAGCGATTTACAATGACAAAGAAAAGCCGACACACCAATACCGTCAGCAGCCAGGCCAAACAGGAAAAACAAAAATTACAAATTGGGCTGGTGGTCTTGCTGGTTGCCCTGGTCGCCATTGGCGCCATCCTGTTCATCAATGCCGGGCAGCCCGCCAGCGCCAGCAGCCTGCCCGCCACCATCAGCACAGAACGCGCGTATCAAATGTATCAAGAAGGTGCTCTGTTGTTGGATGTGCGCGAACAATTTGAATGGGACGAAGTGCATGTGCCCAACACCACCCTCATTCCGCTGGGCGAGCTGGCCAATCGGGTTAGCGAACTGCCCAAAGACACGCCGATTGTGGTCATCTGCCGCTCGGGCAACCGCTCAGACCAGGGCCGCGATATCTTAAAACAGGCCGGGTTTACCAACGTCACCAGCATGGATGGCGGTGTGGTTAACTGGCGCAATCTGGGCTACCCCACCGTGCCATAAGGCCAGCAACCTGGTGTTTTTAAAAAGACGGCGAACGCCTGTGCGTTTGCCGTCTTTTGATTTCGCCTGCTCGAAGACAGACTACTCGACCCCATGCGCAAATGCCTGCACCGCCTGCAAGACACCTTGCGCAATTTTGGCAGGCCGCTCGGCAATGCCGGATACCTGCGCGTCCTGGCCCCTCGGGTCTACCTCGATTACCTTGGTTTTGAACGCCACGGGGACGCCATCGCGTGTCAGGCCGCGCAAGACGCCATCGAGCGGAGCCGTAAGCGGCTGGCCGTTAATTTCGGCCACCACCTGACCCCGGCGAACCTGGTCGCCGACCTGCATTCCGGTACGAAAGATGCCCTCCAGCGGGGCATAAACATACCTGTCGCGGGCATGACCCGCCAGGGCAACCGGTTCACCCCACAGCGGTGCAGCAGCGCCCGAGCGGATGACCCGCCCCAGGTCGGGGCCGCGCCCGGTTTCGATGGCAACATCAACGGTTTGACCAGCCTCGAAACCAGGCCCCAGGCCCAGGGTCAGCGGAGCGAGGCCGCGCTGGGTTTCGGGCTGTGAATGCTTCCGCATCCGCGCATCCACCAGAACAGCGGGAGCAGCCTCCCGCAAGACCAGCGCAAAATCCGCAACCGAAAGCGGAATGAACTGACGAGCCTCAAGCGCTGCAAGCAAAACAGAAAGGTCATCAATCCGGCGGCCCTCAAGGCCTTCGAGCCAGGCCGAACCATCAAAAACAGCGTCGGTAAAAGCCATCTTGCGCCGGGTGGCAGTCGGCTGAGGCGATTCATGCATCACAACGGCAAAACCAGAGCGAAACAACAAGTGCGCCGCTGCCGAAGCGACATCACCGCTGCCACGCACCAGAATTTTGAGGGGAGTTGTCATCAGATTCCTTTATAATTACAAGGGTTTCGATTGAAAACAGCCTGCATGGGCAACTGGCGCACGAACCTTTTTGCGCGCGCTGTGCCGAAAATAATTATAAACGGCTCACACACGACTGGAAAATGGATGAAATCACTTAAATTTATTGTCCTGGACGGCGCTTTTTGCATTCACCGCCTGAAAGCGGATGCTTCGATTCCGAAAGCGGTTTTTGCCAGCCCCTTTTATGCCATTACGAAAAGCGAACACGAGCTTTCCATCGTAGCCGCTGAAGGGATTGCCATCGAAAGCGACAAAAGCGAACCCGGCTGGAGCGCCCTGCGCGTAGAAGGAACGCTCGACTTTGGCGAAACCGGCATCTTGGCCGGAATTGCCGCCACACTGGCCAAAGCCGGAATTTCGATCTTTGCCGTTTCGACCTTCGATACTGACTACATCTTGCTCAAAAGCGAACGGCTCAAAGAGGCCAAAGCCGCGCTGATGGCGGACGGGCACAAATTTGCGCGCCCACGCAAACCGGAAGCAGAAAAACCAGCGGCCTCTTGGGCGGTTTCGGCCTACCACGAGGTGCTGGAAAAGCACCTTCCGGCCATTCGCAGCCTGCTGACGGAGAAAATTGGCCCGGGGGCCCTGGCCAGCCTGCGCGGAAAAGCCGCCCTCGGAGTAGCAGTCGGCTCGGCCTACGAATTCCTGCCCACCGCTGTGCGCATCGTCGTCCCGCGCCAGGTTTTTGTCGATTTTGTGGTCGAAAACCTGGACAGGATTTTGCCCAAGCAGGCAGAAAAAAACAAAGAGAGCGCCAGGGCAAAAAAGTGAACTACATTTTCACCTTGTGGACCATCCAGGGCATCCTGGCATTCTTCTGGCTGCTATTCCTGCCCTCCGATGGGGGGCTTTCGCCTGCCCGCCTGGCGCTGTTGACGATTTTGGCGCTCAAAACCGCTCTTTCTGCCGGGTTTGCGCTGGCCTATTCACAGCACGCATTGGCGATACGCCTGAAATTCTTGAAATCTTACGAGCCGTTTCTGCCGTGGCTCTGCCTGTTGGGGCTGTTTGTGGCGCCACTGAGCATCCTGGCCCTCAACGCCCTCGCCATCCATGATAGCGGATTTTTCTATGCAGCCCTGTCCGCCCGTCTGACCCCGCTGGCCGCCTGGGCTGCGCTCTCGTCACTGGAATTCCTGCTCTACAAAGCTTTCAAAAATGGGCAAATCAGCCACCTGGCCAACCGGCCCACCGGCATTGCGCTATCTGCGCTGGCGGGGACTGCCGCGCTAATGGTCGTCACCCGCCTGGGCCTGACCCCGCTCAAAGACGGTTCCTTCGGCCACCCGGCCCTGCCCGCCCTCGAATGGCATCTCCTGCTGGCGCTGGCAATCGCCCTGCTGCTCTCGAGACTGCCTGGTTCTCGATACGCCGCAAAAATTGCAGACACCCACCCCAGGCTTTTCGCACTTCTCCCTGCGCTCGTCATTTACCTTGCCACCCTGGCCTTGTGGCTGCTTACCCCCATTAACCCCGGCTGGTTTGCCACCCCGCCGCGCGCACCCAATTTTGAGATTTACCCGTTCTCAGATGCGCTCATCTACGCCCAATACGTCCAATCGGCCCTGGCCGGGTACGGCTTCATGTGGCCCGAAGTGCCCGCCCGTTCTACATCGTCATCCTGACGTGGCTGCACAGCCTGGCCGGGCAGGACTACAACGCTGTCATCGCCCTGCAAACTGTTTTCCTGGCCGCCTTCCCCGCCGCGCTCTATCTGGTCGGCAATGAAATCAGCGGCAAACCGCTTGGCATCGGCCTGGCCGTCCTGGCCGCCCTGCGCGATGTGACTCAAAATCAGGCCGCCACGTTCTCTTACAACTACACCTACTCAAAACTGTATTTCTCCGAACTGCCCGCCGCCCTGCTGATGCTCCTGGCGCTATGGCTTGCCATCCGCTGGATGCGCCGGGTCGAAACACCCGCCTGGCTGCCCTTACTCATCGGTGGGCTGGCCGGGCTGGCGGCCCTCATCCGCCTGCAAAGCGCGGTCATCCTGGCGGCCTTCGTCCTGGTCGGATTTTTTGTGATGGCAGGCCGCCGCCAAACCTGGATTCAAGGCGCGCTGTTGATGGCCCTCGGACTGGCGCTCACACTCTCCCCCTGGCTCATCCGCAACACCATCGCTGCGGGCGGGCTGGTCTTCGATAACCCCATCTCGCAAACGATGGTCTTCGCCCGGCGCTGGAGCGGCAGTGCGGGCAATGAAATCCTGCCCAAACAACCCGGCGAAAACGACGCCCAATACTCCAGCCGCATGACCCGCCAGGCGCTGGAAGCCTTCCGCCGTGAGCCGGGACGCATCCTGCTCGGCGCCGCCAACCACTTTCTCAACAACCAATACGCCCTGCTGCTGACCTTCCCCCTGCGCGACAAACTGACCGACCCCGCCGAACTGCTCAGCCCCAGGCACGCCTTCTGGCAAAGCGAAGCCCGCTTCAACGCCAGCAACCTGCCCATCATCGCCCTTTACGCCAGCCTGGCCGCCATCGGCCTGGGGGCCGCCTGGCGGCGCGCCGGCTGGGTTGGCCTGCTGCCGCTTGTCCTTGCCAGCCTCTACAACGCCTGGACCGCCCTCTTCCTCAGTTCGGGCGACCGCTTCATGGTTCCCATAGACTGGGCCGGGCAACTCTACCTGCTGTTTGGGGGGCTAACCCTCGTAAGGGCCCTGGTCAATCTTCCGGCGGGCCTGGAAAAACCCGCGCCACCCGATGCAGGCCTTTCTCCGTCAAATCGGCTAGTGGCTACACGCCAAAAGACATCCCGCCAAAACGGGCGCGGACTCGTCCTCACCGCCGCCGGGTTACTGCTCGTGGGGCTGTCTCTACCGCTGACAGAATTCGCCTACCCCAAAGCACAGCCGCTTAACGCGCCTATGCTCGTCCCCGCCGCCGGAGAAGTCCTCCGAACCGGACGGGCCGCCTACCCGCGCTATTACGCCGCCGGAGATGGCGAACCAGATACCGCCAAAGCCGGTTACGAAATCGGTGAGCAGGCCCGGTTGGTCTTCTTCCTGGTGGGCGAAGAGCCCGGCCTGGTCATCCTGCCGCTCGAAAATGCCCCGGCGGTCTTCCCCCACAATGCCGATGTCGCCATCGTCGGCAGCCTGCAAGGCGATGTGCTGATGGCCCGCGCGATTGTCTTGCAAAAAGACGGTCTGAGCGCGCAATACCCATAACGCGCCCAGGCCGCTGTCTTTCAACCAATTTCCAGCCGAACGGCGACATGGTCACCCACATCCAACCCTTCCGCCTTCTGGACAAGCACCTTGATCGGCACCAGATAAATGCCTTTTTTGGGGAAGAGGGAAGTCTTCCACTCCGTCTCCCCAATCCGCGCGCGGACGGGAATACAACCCCAGCCATACGTCACGCTGGAGGAAATAGCCCTGATGGCCTCGCTCAAATCGGGCGGCACAGCCACAAACAGATACGGCGCCGGGCCGCGCCAGTAGATAATTTCGCCTTCAAATTCGAGGTTCATAAAAACAGCCGGTTAAGTCACTCTCTTCCAGTTTAATTTTGTCAGGGTAGCGCGATTAGAGTTCGTTTTTACAAGTCTGGCAAAATAGAAAAACTGACTCAGCAGGCGCTTAAAAACCAAAATCTGGACACGGATTTGGCGGAGTCTCACGGATTTTCTTGAAAAATCCGTGAGACTCCGCGCAATCCGCGTAATCCGTGTCCTAAAATTTTCATTGCAAACGAACTCGAAACTCCAGCAATTATCACTATAGCAAAAAAGAAGTCTGGCTGGCAGGTGATCTTTCATCACCCCAGGCGGCTCGATGGCCCCGAAATCAGTTCCCGGTTGCCGATTTCATCGCGAAACGGGTATACTATCGGGGCAAGTGCCTGAAAAACGTCATCCCCCACAGGAGTCAGCCCCCCATGAGCGAAGAAAAACAGGAAGAAAAGAAGCCCGAAAGCGCCAAACCCGAAGTGAAAGACGTGCTGGTTGAAAGCAAGCACACCATCACGATTGGCGGCAGAGAATTGGCGTACACCGTCACCACCGGCACCATCATTCTGAAAGAAGAAGATGAGCGCGAGAAAGAATTTGAAGGCCACAAGCCCAAAGCCGCCATGTTCTTCACTGCCTATACCCTGGATGGCGTGGAGGACAAAGCCGCCCGCCCGCTGACCTTCTCGTTTAACGGCGGCCCCGGCTCCTCGTCCGTCTGGCTGCACATGGGCGTGCTCGGCCCGCGCCGGGTAGTGATGGAATACGAAGGCGGCCTGCCCAAACCGCCCTTCCGCCTGACCGACAACGAATACACCCTGCTCGATGAGACCGACCTGGTCTTCATTGACCCCATCAGCACCGGTTTCAGCCGCCCGGTCGAGGGTGAAAAAGCCAAGCAGTTTCACGGTTTCAAAAAAGACATCGAGAGCGTGGCCGAGTTTATTCGCCTGTACACCACCCGCTACCAGCGCTGGCTCTCGCCCAAATTCCTGATTGGAGAAAGTTACGGCACCACCCGAGCCTCGGCTCTCTCGAGTCACCTGCTTGAGCGGCACGGGCTGTACCTGAACGGCATCATGCTCGTCTCAGCCGTGCTCGATTTCTCGACCCTCGACTTCCCGCCCGGCCACGACCTGCCTTACATCCTTTACCTGCCTTCGTATGCGGCGACTGCCTGGTATCACCGCAAACTGCGCGTGCGCCGTACCCTGCAAAACCTGCTGGATGAAGTGCGTGAATTTGCCCTGACCGAATACGCCAGCGCCCTGATGAAAGGCGACGCCCTCTCGAAACGCGAACGCGCCGCCGTGGTCGAGAAACTTGTCCGCTATACCGGGCTTTCGGCAGATTACATCGAACGCAGCAACCTGCGTGTGACCGACTCGCGTTTTTTCAAGGAATTTCTGCGTGACGAAGGCAAAACCATTGGCCGTTTCGACAGCCGCCTGACCGGCCTCGACCGCGACACAGTCGGCGAAACGCCTGAGTATGACCCGTCTTACTCGAATGTTCTTGGCCCCTATACCGCCGCCTTCAACCATTACATTCGCGCCGAACTCAACTTTGAGAGCGACCTGCCCTACTACATTCTCAACTTCCAGGTCTGGCCCTGGTCATATGCGGAGCATGAAAACGCTTATGTGCGCGTCTATGAACACCTGCGCCAGGCGATGACGCAAAACCCGCACATGAAAGTCTTTGTGGCCAACGGCTATTATGACCTGGCGACCCCCTTCTTTGCCACCGAATACACCTTCAACCACATGGGCCTGCACGAGAGTTTGCGCCAAAATGTAAGCATGGGCTACTACGAGGCAGGGCACATGATGTATGCCCTGCTGCCAGCCCTCGAAGCGCTCAAAGCCGACCTGGCTGAGTTTATTCAGAAGGCGAAATAGTAAATTTCAGGTGTCATTGCGAGGAGGCCGAAGGCCGACGAAGCAATCCCCACTTAATCGGGAAAAACTACTCGATAAGCCGTTCTCGTTAAACGGAAGATTGCTCATCTGCCCAGAACCGCAGGTGCTGGGTCGGGTTACCGCCCTCGCAATGACATTTAAATAGCCCATGAAAGTCTTCCACTCCCCCATCCATGCCCAACACGCCCCGCCCTTCGAGATTTTCGATGGCGGTGAGAAAATCGCCAGTTTTGAAACGCCCGAACGGATGGAGCGGATTCTCTCCGCGCTGCGGGCCGATGGCCGTTACGACATCGGCCCGCCCGAAGACTTTGGCCTGGCGCCGATTGAGGCCGTCCACGACCGGGCCTATCTCGACTTCTTGCAGACGGCTTTTGACGAGTGGATGGCTGAACCGACCGATTACGCCCGCACCGCGCTCTTACCCGCCACCTTTCCACCGCCAAACCAGCGAAGCCACCCTCCCCGCAGCCTGCTCGGGCGCGCCGGATATTACCTGAGCGACCTCTCGGCCCCCATCGTCGCCGGAACGTACCCCGCCGCGCTGGCCTCGGCCTATTGTGCATTGAGCGGGGCCAGAGAATTGGTAAATAGTAATTGGTTCTTAGAAAACGGCCAACCAAGCGCATCCACCAACCAGTTCCACGCACCAATTGCCCATCGCCATTCTGCCTTCGCCCTCTGCCGTCCTCCCGGACACCACGCCGGGCGTGCCTATGCCGCCGGGTATTGCTACCTGAACAACGCCGCCATCGCCGCCCACTGGCTGAGCCAATTTGGGACAGTTGCCATCCTGGATGTTGATTACCACGCCGGAAACGGCACCCAGGACATCTTCTACGAACGCGCCGATGTGCTGACCCTTTCCATCCACGCCGACCCAAACGAGGAATACCCTTACTTTAGCGGTTACGCCGACCAGACCGGCGCAGGCGTGGGCCTGGGATTTCACCAGAACTACCCCCTGCCCTTTGGCGCGGATGACCACGCCTATCTCGCCACGCTCGACCAAGCCCTCGAACGCATTGCAGATTACAGGCCTGCCAGCCTGGTTGTTTCAGCAGGCCTGGATATTTACGGTGATGACCCGCTCGGTAAAATTCGCGTCACGCGTGCAGGAATCGGCCAAATCGGGAGAGCAATTGCGGGGTTAAACCTCCCGACGCTGATTGTCATGGAAGGCGGCTACAACACCGCCGACCTGGGGTTGAATGTCTGCGCCTTTTTGGATGCATGTCACTAACCCCGCACTACAGCGTTCAGATGTTTTTTTACAGTCTAAACTTTGCGGTGCCGAAGAGGTTCTTTATGAAAAACAAGGCCAGATTTATCGGTTTCATCGTTCTGGACACAATCATCATCGCCCTGGTCGTGACTTATTTTCTCGCTCAACCAGCCCCCGACCACCCTTATTACGCAGACCGGCCTACGGTGATGGTCATTGCCCACCAGGGCGGCAACCACCTTTGGCCCGATAACACCCTCTTCGCCTTCCAAAACGCTGTCGCCCTGGGCGCCGATGTGCTCGAAATGGATTTGCACATCACCAGCGATGATACGCTGGTCATCATCCACGATGAGACGGTTGACCGCACCACCGACGGCAGCGGCGAGGTCGAACAGATGACCCTGGCCGAAATCAAGGCCCTCGATGCCGCCTACCGCTGGACGCGCGACGACGGGGCGACCTATCCGTATCGCGGTCAGGGCATCCAAATTCCAACCCTGGAGGAGGTCTTCCAGGCCTTCCCTGGTCAGCGCATGACAATTGAAATCAAAAAGACCGAACGCTCAATGGCAAAGCCGTTTTGTGCAATGATTCGCAAATACAACATGCAAAATCGGGTACTGGTGGCTTCCTTCCACGACCAGCGCATGGCCGAATTCCGGGCAGAATGCCCCGAAGTGGCGACCTCCTCAGCCCGCCAGGAAACAACCGTTTTTGTCTTGTTGAGCAAAGTCTGGCTGGGCGGTTTGTTCTCACCCCAATTTCACAGCCTGCAAGTACCCAAAGAATCAAGTGGCATTACCGTAATGACACCCGAGTTTGTGCAAGCGGCCCATGCCCGCAACCTGAAAGTGGAACCCTGGACCATCAACGACCCCGAACAGATGAGACAGTACCTGGCCTGGGGCGTGGACGGCATGATTACCGACCGCCCCGACCTGCTGCTCGAAATTTTAGGAAGACAAAACCAGGCCTCCATCCCCTGAAACCCGCCCCCAAATTGACGCAAAGCCCGCAATCTGTGCCATAATAAATTACTGCTGTTCTTCAATTCCCAAAGGAGACCAAAAGATGGCAAAAATTTCAGTCACCCGTGAAGACGCGCTTGAGTACCATCGCCTCAAGGGCAAACCGGGCAAAGTGGCCATTGTGCCAACCAAACCGATGGATACGCAACGCGACCTGAGCCTGGCCTATTCGCCGGGCGTGGCCCACCCGGTTTTGGAAATCGAAAAAGACGCTGATTTGGCCTATGAATACACATCAAAAGGCAACCTGGTTGCGGTTGTCTCAAACGGCACCGCCATCCTCGGGCTGGGAGACCGCGGCGCGCTGGCTGGCAAACCCGTGATGGAGGGCAAAGGTGTCCTGTTCAAAAAATTTGCCGATGTAGATGTGTTCGACATCGAGGTCAACAGCCACGACCCCGATGAAATCATCAAAGTTGTGGCCGCCATTGCGCCAACCTTCGGCGGCATTAACCTGGAAGACATCAAAGCCCCCGAGTGCTTCTACATCGAAGAAACCCTGAAAAGCATGCTCGACATCCCGGTCTTCCATGACGACCAGCACGGCACAGCCATCATTTCTTCGGCAGGGCTGGCCAGCGCGCTCGAAATTGTCGGCAAGAAGCATGAAGATATCCGCATCGTCATTTCGGGCGCGGGGGCCTCGGCCATCTCGTGCGCCGAGTTAGCCATCCGCTGGGGGGTCAAGCGTGAAAACATCATGTTGGTCGATACAAAAGGAGTGGTCTATAAAGGCCGCGCCGAAGGCATGAACAAGTACAAAGAACGCCTGGCGGTCGAGGACAAAGGTCACCGTACCCTGGCCGATGCCGTCGCCGGGGCCGATGTCTTCTACGGCCTTTCGGTTGCCGATGTGCTCAAGCCCGAAATGGTCAAAACCATGGCCGAACGCCCGATTATCTTTGCCATGGCAAACCCCGACCCCGAAATCAAATACGAACTGGCCAAAGAAACCCGCCCCGATTCGATTGTGGCCACAGGGCGCTCTGATTACCCCAACCAGGTCAACAACGTGCTGGGCTTCCCGTTCATCTTCCGCGGCGCGCTGGATGTCCGCGCCCGGGCCATCAACGAGGAGATGAAGTTTGCCGCATCGCAGGCGCTCTACAGGCTGACCAAAGAAGACGTGCCAGATTCTGTGCTGCGGGCTTACGGCGTCGAGAGC
>CAZNCT010000123.1:0-11608 GCA_964571615.1 uncultured Anaerolinea sp.
GCTTCCGAACTGGAACCCATCAGCGTTTCGGCGGCAAACCACGTCGCCATAATCGAGGGAGCCGCCATCCAAATCGGAAGACGGCGGCCCGCAAGCACATAGTCATTGGTGGTCTCTACTTTTTTGGAGGCCCAGTAGCCAATCGCCAGGCGCACCAGCAAGATAACCACAATCCCCGCCACAATCAGCCAGGAATATTCATAAGTATCCATTGCAACAACCCTCCCGTGTTTGTAGTGTTGGTAACTCCGACAGATAATATTCATCCTCCGCACCCCACATGCGGAGGATGAATGCCATGCAAATTACATTTCTCTAATCCCGTAAGGGAACCCATACTCGGCCATTTTTTCCATAAAAGGTTCGGGCGGAAAAGCCTCTGGCCCAAGCACGCCAGCGCCCTTCCACTGCCCATGCCAGAGCAAATCCCAACCAATCACGGCGCTAAAGGCCGTTTGGGCAACAACAGCCTGGCAGCCCCAGCGCTTCATACAGGCCTCATTGTCAGCCACCTGGTAAAGATAGACCTGGCGTTCCCGGCCATCTTTTTTGCCTTTGACCCATGTCCCGGCGCAGGTTTTACCCTTCATCTTATCGCCCAGGTGGGCCGGGTCGGGCAGACAGGCGGCAACCACATCGCGCGGGGCCACCATTACGCCCTTGACGTTGATTTTTTCCTTGTTATCCAACCCCAGCATATGCAGAGTCTTTAAGACATTGATAAATTTATCACCCAACCCGTACTTGAAGGTCACACGCCTGGCTTTGACCCAGCGCGGCACAAGCAGGACTTCTTCGTGTTCCACATTGACCACTTCAACAGGGCCAATTCCTTCCGGAAAGTCAAACACTTCTGGCTCAGAGAACGGCGCGGTCGTAAACCAGCCTTTCTCTTCCTCCCAGATAATCGGTGGGTTGAGACATTCTTCAATGGTCGTCCAAATCGAGAAGCTGGGCGCAAATTCGTAGCCCTCGACTTCGAGATTAGCGCCATCCCGAATGCCTATTTCATCAATTTCATCGAATAGATGATCCTGGGCATAACGCGCAAAGACATCTGCCATGCCCGGTTCAACACCCAGTCCAACCAGGGCCAGCAAACCTTTTGCTTCCCAGTCTTTGGCACGCTCGAACTGATAATCACCCAGTTTGACACCAGGCAACTCATAAGGAAGCTCAGGATGCGGCTCAGAGAGGGTCATCGCCATATCCATGTAGGTTGCGCCGACATTGTAAGCGGCATCGAAAATCTCTTTGTTGAAAACAGGGTCGACCGAATTCATGATCAAATCCACCCCATACTTGCGGGCCAACGACTCAATCATCTCCTGTTTCGAGGCATCCACAAATTCAATTGGAAAACGCTGCGAGTCGCCCAACCTGCCTGCGACTTCTTCGGCGCGCTTGAGATTGTAATCGGCCAGGACTATCTGCTCTACCCAGGGTCGTTCTTTGGCAATCGAGGCGATGGCCTCACCTACACCTCCCACGCCGATGAGCAATACTTTCATAAAAATTTTTCTCCTTGTGGTTTTATACCAGCCATCAGGCCGGTAGATTCCAGTTTTTTAACGCTTTGCAACACAAAGCGGAAATCTCAACCCGGGAGAGAGCAGACAGATTAGAAATAAATCTCTTTGATAATTTTGAGATACACAAACGAGTTCGTCTCGCGAATGCCTTCAATCCGATACAGGCTCTCGGTCAAAAATTTCAGCAGGTGGTCACGGTCACGGCAAAAAACCTCGACCATGATGTCGTAAGAGCCGGAACAAACCACCAGATAGACCACCTCGTCCAGGGCGGCAACTTTCTCAGCGACTTCAAGAAGGCGGCTGCCCTGAACACGCAGCCCAATCATCGCCATTGTGTTCAGCCCCATGCGCAGCGGATTGGAGACTGCCACCACATGCAGGAAGCCGGTCTCTACCAAACGGTTATAGCGCATCCGAATCATGCCCGGGGAGACATTAAGCTGTTGGGCTATTTGCGCAAAAGGCATCCGGCCATCCTGGCGCAAAGACTCAATGATGAAGCGATCAATTTCGTCCAGGCTCTCAACAGAACGACTGCCGATTGTGCTGTCCATTTTTCAATATTACTCCTTTTTATCATCAAAGTCAATCATTCAGGTTATTTTTTTGCATTTTTCGAGCATTTTTATGACAAAAAGATAAAACGGCCACCCGGTCTCGAGTGGCCGTTTTATCAGGGCTGTTAGTCGCCGCCTTTGACCTCTGTCCAAATCTTATCATAAAGCGGTGTCGCCTCACCGACATCTTCAATCTGGAAGGCGCGCGCATAAACTTCTTCGGGGACATTGGTCACCGGAGAACTCATGTAGGCTTCGTACAGGTCAGGATGATTTTCGCGGGCAAATTCAAGCGCCGCCATGTTGGGATTTTCATAGGGGAAGTCGCGCAACATTAACCAGAACAGGTTTGGTTGCATGGTGTAATTCATCCAGGCATAAGCCGCATCGAGGTGGGGCGCGTTCGCCGGAATTGCCCAGGTATCCTGCCACAGGAAGGCGCCTTCGGTGGGATAGTGATAGACAAAAGCAGGATTCTCTTGTTGGGCAATAAAAGCTTCGCCCGTCCAGGTCATGCCCAGGTCAACATCTCCAGCAATCAGGGCAGTTTTGGGGCTATCGCTGTCAAACAAGCGAATGTTCGGCACGAGTTGCTGTAATTTCACCTTGGCTTCTTCCAACTGGGCGGGGTCACGGGTGTTCGGGTCATAGCCCAAAACAACCAGGGCAATCCCAATGACCACCCGCGAGTCTTCGAGGAAAACCATTCGGTTGGCGTACTCTGGGTTCCAAAGGTCAGCCCAGGATTGCGGCGGATTGGCTACTTTTTCGGAGTTGTAGATAATCGCCTCGGTACCGGCCTGGTAAGGGACGGTGTATTCGTTATTGGGGTCAAAATTCTGCTTGAGGTACTTGGGGTTGATATCCTCCATGAAGGTCAGGCGGCTTTTATCCATTTTTTGAAGCAGGCCCTGGCGAACCATGAGCGGAACAATAAACCCGGTTGGCTGAACAAGGTCATACGATGCGCCACCGGCAGAGAGTTTGGCGTACATTTCTTCTGCGCTCGAGTATTCATCGTGGTTAATGGTGACCCCATAAACCATCTCGAAGCATTCCTTCCATTCAGAGGGAATGTACTCTGTCCAGACAAACAGGTTGAGTTCTTTGGACGTTACCGGAGCATCTGATTCTGGCAGAGGGCAGACAAATCCCGAAGAAGTTACATATTCCTTCTGCCCGCCTCCCGCGGCGGGTTGCTGTGGGGCGCAGGCCGCAAGCAGCAGACTGGCCGCCGTAAGCAAGACAACAATCTTCCATAGCGCTCTCATAAACTGTTCCTCCTTGAACAAAAATAAGATGAAAACGCGGTGGCGAATCCGCGCATCTCACACAACTCAGGCTTCACGAGACTGAAAGCGTTGCAGCAACAGCACCGCAACAAAAATAACCAGCACCCAGACAGTGGAGAGGGCATTGACTTGCGGCGTAATGATGCGCCGCAACAGGCCATAGACGTAAATTGGCAAAGTGGTAGCACCCGGGCCGGTTGTAAAAAAGGTAATCACAAAGTCATCCAGCGAGAGTGTGAAGGCCAGCAAGCCGCCCGAAAGAACGCCGGGCAAAATCATCGGAAAGGTTACACGCCAGAAGGTCACCCACTCATTGGCGCCCAGATCCATGGCGGCCTCTTCAAAAGACTGGTCGAATCCGTGAAGCCGCGCCCGCACAACCAGGGTGACAAAAGGCACACTAAAAGCAATGTGAGCCAGGATGACTGTGCCAACCCCAAGGGTCAAACGCTCATTCCCCACCAGGCCCAGGACAGAATTGATCAACCCGAACAGTTGGCTGAAGAGGGTCAGAATGCCGATGCCCATCACAATTTCAGGAATCACGATTGGGATGTACAGCGATGTCTCAGAAAAAGTCTTCAACCGAAAGTGATAGCGCTGTAGAGCCAAAGCCGCCATGGTGCCAATCACGGTTGAGACCAGGGTCGAGGCCACAGCAATTGTCAGGGTGTTTCGGGCAGCATTGACGACATCACGATTTTTGCCCAATTCGCAAAACCAGTGAAACGGCCCACAAGGGCTTTGCACCACCAGGCTGCCATTCATTTCCAAAGGGCCAAAGCGGGTAATTACGCCATCAAAAGTGACATTGGTACGCGAGGCGTTAAATGCGTACAAAATTAACACCAGAATAGGCGCATAAAGGAAAAAGTAGACCAGAAAGGCCGCCAACGAGACAAAAGGTGAACGGCGCCGGGCATTCATGCGGCCACAATCTCCTCTCCGAAACCAAATTTGCGGGTGTAGAAGTAGGTGACGACAAGGGTCAGGGCCATCAGAATAAGCGAAGCGGCGCTGCCAAATGTCGGGTCGCGCGCGTCGAGAAATTGCCGCTGAATCAAATTCCCAACCAGAATCACCTGACGTCCGCCCAAAATATCTGAGACGATAAACGTCCCCATGACCGGAATAAAGACGAGAATGGTGCCAGCCACCATGCCGGGCAGTGACAGAGGCAGGGTAACACGCAGAAAAGTTTGCAGGGCATTGGCGCCCAGGTCGGCGGCGGCCTCGTAGAGGGACGGGTCAATTTTTTCAAGGGAGGTGTAGATGGGCAAAATCATAAATGGCAGGAACTCATAGACCATGCCCACCAGCACCGCACCGGGTGTGTAAAGCATCTCAAGCGGCGTAAACGGAATGCCCAGCAGGCCCGCCAGCCAGCCCAAAAAACCGTTTAGCACGCCGTTGGTGCGCAAAATCATCATCCAGGCATAAACGCGGATGACGAAATTCGTCCAGAGCGGCACAAGAACAAGCAGCAGAAAAGTTGTGCGCTGCTTGCGAGGCGAACGGGCAATGAAATATGAGAGCGGGTAGGCCAGCAAAATGACCAGAAGTGTTGTCTGAAAGGCCAGAGTCAGTGAACGCCAGAGAATTTGCAGGTAGAGGCTGTCGAAGCAGGACAGTTCCAGACAATCCGGGCGAAAGCCTATCAGCCGGATGTAGTTATCCAGCGAGAAGGTGAAAATTACGCCGCCATCTGGCCCTCGCTGTCCGAAACTAACCACCAGGGTTAGCCCAAGCGGGATAATCAGCAGTCCAACCATAAAAATCATGGTCGGAAGAACCAGCAAGCCGCCCTGCAGGGCTTTGTTTTCGCGCAAGCGTTGCAGCATCTTGTCTCCTAATCTGGCGGCAAAATCAGGGTGTTTTCGGGAAACAGGGTAGCGTAGGCCTGCTCACCGACCTGGAAGTAGGCTTCGGGGTCAAGGGTTGAGATTTTGTTTTGTTCAGCCACTTTGAGCGTGGTTTTGCCAGCCTGCACCTGCACCCGGGTATCTGAGCCAATATAAGAGGCCTGCAAAACACGCACCGGGAAGGAGTTGTGGTTGAGAGCAGGCTGCTCTGACAGGCGGATTTTTTCAGGGCGCACCGAGATGGTGACAGGCTGACCAATGCTGAAGGAGTCACGGCTAACCCCGGTAATTTCCATCTCAAGAGCGGGCACAAAAACATGCACATGGTCGCCTTCGATAGAGCGAACGACCCCTTCGAGAAAATTCGACTCTCCGATGAAATCGGCGACAAAGCGGCAATTGGGCCTTTCGTAAATCTCGACAGGAGAACCAATTTGCAGCACCTTGCCTTGACTCATGACCGCAATGCGGTCAGACATGCTCAGGGCTTCTTCCTGGTCGTGGGTGACAAAAATAAAAGTGATGCCGACTTCTTTTTGCAGAAGTTTTAATTCGACCTGCATCTCTTTGCGCAACTTTTGGTCGAGCGCGCCAAGCGGCTCATCGAGCAACAAAACCCGCGGACGATTAACCAGCGCTCGCGCCAGGGCAACCCGTTGCTGCTGGCCGCCCGACAACTGGCGCGGATAGCGTTTCTCCATCCGGCCAAGTTTGACCATTTCGAGCGCTTCGCCGACCCGGCGGGTAATTTCATCCCTGGGCCGTTTGGCCATTTGCAGGCCAAAAGCAACGTTGTCGAAAACGGTCATGTGCTGAAAGAGCGCATAACTCTGAAAAACAGTGTTAACGGGGCGCTGAAAGGGCGGTTTGTGTCCCTGGGGCTGGCCATCAATAAAGACTTCCCCTCTGGTTGGCCATTCGAAGCCCGCAATCATGCGCAGGGAGGTTGTTTTTCCGCAGCCAGAAGAGCCGAGCATGGAAAAAAACTCTCCGTGATTGATTTGAAGATTGACCCGGTCAACCGCATTGACCGGTGTCCCTTCAGGAGTCTGGAACGTTTTTACGACGTCGCGCAACTCGACTGCAAATTCATTCATCCATTGCTCCTAGAAAAATAATCCAGGGCGCAGGCTGTTTGGCAAACCCACGCCCCGATATTTAGTTGATAGACCTGAAATTATAGATGTTTTTTGCCGCCCAGAAAGGCAAAAATTACGTAAAAATCGGGCGGCTAAAGTGACTCAGAAACAGCCTGAACAGCCTCTTCGAGCGCCTTTAACCCGGCATTGATTTCGTCATAGGTAATCACCAGCGGCGGCTCAATGCGAATGGTCTGGGCGCTGGTCAAGGTGCCAGCCACCAGCACGCCGCGCTTGAAAAGTTGCGCCGCCACCTGCCCGCCCAATTCGGGGGTCTGAAAGTGCTGACCAATCAGCAGGCCTTTGCCGGTAACACCCTTGTAAATCTGCGGGTATTTTTCGGCCAGCGCCTTTACGCGCGGGATGATGTAGTTGCCCTTTTCTTCGGCGGCTTCCCACAGCCGGTCACGGACGGTGACGTTAATCGCCGCGATAGCCGCCGAGCAAGCCAGCGCGCCGCCGCCGGTGGTGGTGGTTTGCAGGAAAGGGTTAGGGTACATGAAGGGCTGGAAAATCTCCTCGGTGGTGATGACCGCGCAGATGGGCATAACGCCTCCGCCCAGCGATTTTGCCACCGCGATGATGTCGGGGACAACGTTCCAGTGTTCCACGCCCCACAGTTTGCCGGTGCGGCCCAGGCCGGTTTGCACTTCGTCGGCAATCAGAAGCGCACCGTGCTTTTTGGTCGCTTCGCGAATACGCGGCCAGAAGTCATCTGGGGGCACGATGCCGCCCGCCTCGCCCTGAATGGGTTCCATCAAAACACCAGCAACGCCAATGCCAACTTTCTCGCAAATATCCAGTTGCTGTTCCACTGCCGCCGCATCGCCATAGGGAACGTGATAGACCGGGCCGCCGTACATAATCCCAACCGGCTGGCGATAATCGGCCTTGCCCATCATCGAGAGCGAGGCCATCGTCTTGCCGTGAAAACCCTTCACCGAGACGATAAAAGCAGGCTTTTGGGTATAAACCTTGGCCAGCTTGATGGCGGCTTCAATAGATTCGGTGCCACTAGCGGCAAACCAGGCGTATTTCAGGTCGCCGGGGGTGATTTCGGCCAGCAGTTTGGCGAGCACACCGCGCAGCGGGTCAATCAGTTCTTGCGAAGGCATAGGCGTGCGCAGCAATTGGGCCTGCACAGCGGCGACCACTTCAGGGTGGCTCCAGCCCAGGTCCATCATCCCAAAACCACCCAGAAAGTCAATGTACTTGCGGCCCAGCACATCTTCAAACGTCGCGCCGCGCCCGGTCCATTCGGTGGCGGCCCACTGCCCGGCCTGCGTCACCGACTTTCGGTAATCGAGCCAGCCTTTATTGAAGTGTTCGGCAAAGTTATGCATCGACTCTTCAATAATCCACTTGCCGAGTTCCTCGGGCGGACGCTCGGGATTTTTGATAATTTCAAGCCACTTTTGGGCATATTCCTGCGCATTGCTTAAGTTTTGGGGCATGATGTATCCTCTCTATTCGGTTGTCTGGCCCGGGGTTGCCCGGTTCCTGGCCTTTCTAACAGAGAACCGGGCAACCGGATAACCGGGTCACTGGATAACCAGACAACAAATTAATCGTCGTACTCTTCCGGGCGCATTTTGCGCAAGGCATCTTTGATGGGAAGGATGCCAAGGAAGTTGAAGGGATTGGTATCGAGCGGCTTTCCGTCTACATCCGTAATCGGCTTTGGGGCATCCTGCTTTTGGGTTGCCAGCGACACCACAACCATCGAGACAATCGAGATGAGGAAAGCCGGAAGAGAAGCAATGTAAACCGCATCCCAGAAAGCGCAATCCATCCAGACCGCCCGGTCGCTAAGCAGCGATGGGTCGCCGCCAGAGCAAACCACCGTCGTTGGTTCGCCGCCCAAGCCAAACTGGTAAGCCACCCAGGTCAAAATTAGCCAAGATACCCATCCACCCAACACAGCGGCCACGCCGCCGTAGCCATTGGCCTTTTTCCAGTACATGCCAAAGGCAAACGGTACGAAGAGACCAACCAGAAGCAACGTCCAGGCAACCACGCCCAGTTCATAGATGACCGAGGCGGTAATGGCAATCACAATCCCGATGAAGCCGTTGATGCCCACCATAATGCGGGTCCATTTGACTTCTTCCTTCGCATCCAGAGTCTTGCCAAACATCGGGAACAGGTTCTGGGTGACAACCGATGCGCCCGCCAACAGGGAACTATCGGAGGTACTCATTAGCGCCGAAGCCAGCGCCGCCATAAAGATAGCGGTCAGAAGAGGTGGCACATAATTGATGGCCGCATGGACCAGCACGCCATCCGGGTTTGCCAGGTCAGGGCTGAGCTTGAAGACCATGATGCCAATCAGCGGCGACATGATGCCAAAGACCAGGTACAAGACACCAGCCAGGTAGGTTCCCCAAACGGCAGTGGACTCGTTGCGAGCCGACATCGAGCGTTGGAACAGGTCCTGGGTCGGTACCGAGCCAAGGCCAATCGCCAGCCAGGCCGCGCCCCAATACATCCAACCGTTGACGCCGAAATAACCGAGATACCCGGCCTCGCCCGCCATATCAGGCAGCAAGGTGAACGGCTTCGGGTTATAGAGCGTGGAAGTGATACTGGTCAGCCCCTCCCAACCGCCAACCGCATGGAGTGTAAAGAAGAAAATCAAGGCCATGCCGCCCGCCGTGAAGAACATCTGGATAAAATCGAGCAGCGTATCGGCCAGCATCCCACCCAGCATGGTGTAGCCCGTCACCCAGACTGCCACCAGAATCATGCCTACTTCAACCGGCACGCTGGGAAACAGAGCATTGACAATCGTTCCAGCGGCTACCATTTGCGCCCCCGTCCAGACAAAGTAGGTCAACAATTGGGCGAAAGAAGCAAACACTGTCGTCCATTTGCCATAACGGCGTTCAAAGAAATCAACCACCGTCAAGTAACGCGCGCGGCGCATCAGGCGCGTGAAGAAAAAGCCCGAAAGGAACAGGCAGGCCGCCGCCCCAAACGGGTCAAAAATCACCCCCTGAAAACCGTATTGGTAGCCCATTGACGAAGCCCCCATCAACGTCTCCGCGGCGAACCAGGTTGCCATGACCGATGCGCCGACCATGTAGATAGGCAGTTTTCGCCCGGCCACGATATAGTCGGCTGCATCCGAGACTTTTCTCGAAGCCCAAATGCCGACGCCCATGCGAACGGCAAAAAAGCCGACGATGAAAAGCACTATCAGCCATATATATTGATAACCTTCTAGATCCATGCTTCATTCTCCTTTGGATGAAATGTCCCGCCCCCTCAGGCGGGTGAATCACTAGAATTTCCGGCTCCACTCTTTCGGCCAGCGCTCCACCACCACCTTCTTCTGGGTGAAGAACTCCACCGCGTCCATGCCCTGGCCGTGCATATCGCCAAAGAACGAATCCTTCCAGCCGCTAAACGGGAAGAACGCCATCGGGGCCGCCACGCCGATATTAATGCCGATGTTGCCCGCCTCCACCTCGTAGCGGAACTTGCGCGCCGCCGAGCCGCTGCTGGTAAACAGGCTGGCCTGGTTGCCGTAAGCCTGGGCATTCGCCAGCGCAATGGCCTCGTCAATGGTCTTGACGTGCATCACGCCCAGCACCGGCCCAAAAATTTCGGTTTTCCAGATTTCGCTGTGCGGTTTCATATCCATCAGGATGGTGGGACGCACGAAATTGCCCTTTTCATAACCGGGGATGACCGTGCCCCGGCCATCCACCGGCACCGAAGCGCCTTCAGACGCCCCCAGGCCGATTAACTGCTCAACGCGCATTTTACTGGCCTGATTAATCAACGCCCCCATCTGGACTCCGCTATCGAGGCCATAGCCGACCTTTCGGCTGGCCGCCGCGTCACAAATCGCCTCGTTGAACTCGTTGCGGGCCTCGCCGACAGTCACCGCCCACGAAACGGCGAGACAGCGTTGGCCCGCGCAGCCAAAGGCCGAATCGGCGATGATTTTGACGGCCATATCCATATCGGCATCGGGCATCACAATCACCGGGTTTTTGGCCCCGCCCTGGGCCTGGACTCGCTTTCCGTTGGCGGCGGCGCGGCTGTAAATATACTTCGCCACGTTGGACGAACCCACAAACGTAATGGCGCGGATGACCGGGTGGTCGAGAATGGCGTCCACGGCTTCTTTCGCGCCGTTCACCATGTTCACCACGCCCTTCGGAAAGCCGACCTGCTCAATCAGACGGAAGATAATCTGCATGGTCACCGGCACTTTTTCAGAAGGCTTCAGCACATAGGTGTTGCCGGTTGCCAGGGCGTAGGGCAGGTACCAGAACGGAATCATGCCGGGGAAGTTGAACGGCGCAATGGTCGCCACCACGCCCAGCGGCTGGCGAATCATCAATTCGTCAATGCCGGGGGCAATGTCCTCAGCAATTTCACCCTTCATCAGCATCGGCATCCCGCAGGCCACTTCCACATTTTCGATGGCGCGCACCATCTCGGCTTTGGCTTCTTCAAAGGTCTTGCCGCTCTCGTTGGTGATGGCCCGCCCAATTTCGTCCACGTTGGCTTTGAGCAAGTCGCGTAATTTGAAAAGATATTGGATACGGTCCTGCGCTGGCATCCGCCGCCAGGCCGGAAAAGCCTCCGCCGCAGCCTGGGCCGCCGCTTCGACATCGGAAGCCCGGCTAAGGGGAGTCCGCGCAATCACCTCGCCCGTCGCCGGGTTGATGACATCCACATATTCCGAAACGGCTGGTTCAACCCATTCGCCGTTGATGTAGTTTAGAATTTTTTGCATGAGTTTTTCCTCGTGAGAACGTAAACAGGGGGTAGGTAGACAGGTATACAGGTATCTGTTTACGTATTTACCTGTTTACGTATTTACCTGTTTACCTGTTTACGCGCCTACCTGCTCATCCGCAATCTCCAACGCCTTCTCCACAATCGCCAGGCCCTCATCGAGTTGCGCTTTGGTGATGCACAGCGGCGGGACGACAAAGACCATACTGCCCAGGTTGTTCGCCATGATGAAGGTGAACAGGCCGTTGTCGCGCAAATATTTGCCAACCTGGCCCATGACGGCGGCGGGCATGACGGCTTTGCTCTCGCGGTTTTGCACCAGTTCGATGGTGGAAAACAGGCCGATATAGCGGACATCACCGACAGAGGGGTGCGTCGCTTTAATGGCTTCCAGCCGCTCGCCGAGGTATTTCCCCGTTTCGCGGGCATTTTCCAGCAGGTTTTCATCTTCATAAACCTGAATGGTGG
>CAZNCT010000124.1:0-11394 GCA_964571615.1 uncultured Anaerolinea sp.
CCGGTTGGGGCCGGGGCGTCGCATTGATAACCACCAGCAGGGCGCTCACAAACAAGAGCAACACCGCCAGAGCCAGTGCGCCCAGCATGACAGCAGGGGAAAGAATGCGCCGAAAATCGAAGTTCATAAGCCGAAATGATACCAGATTTGCCCCTCTTCCTGCGGCCAAAAAAGCCAAATCCCAATGTTATAATCATAGGCCAAGATGGCCAGTGAAGCCCTGCTCAATAACCGTTATCAATTGCTTGAACCGCTTGGCACAGGCGGCATGGCGCAGGTTTTTCGCGCCCGCGACCTGATGCTCGAGCGGTTTGTGGCCGTTAAGGTCTTGCGCGCCGATTATTCTGCCGACCCTGAGTTCCAGGCGCGCTTCAGGCAGGAGGCCCGCGCCGCGGCCAATCTCTCGCACCCCAATATCGTCACGGTTCATGATTTTGGATTTGACCAGGGCTATCTTTACCTGATTATGGAATATATGCCCGGCACCAATCTGAAAACGATGGTCGAAAACCTGGGCAAACTCCAGCCCGAAGACGCCCTGCCGCTGATTGTGCAGGCCTGCGCCGGGTTGGGCTATGCCCATCGGGCCGGGTTGGTGCATTGTGATGTCAAGCCGCACAACATGCTGGTTTCCCCTGACCAGCGCCTCAAGGTGACCGACTTTGGCATTGCCCGCGCCATTGCCAGCATTCACCCTGACGAACAGAGCGATGTGGTTTGGGGTTCGCCGCTCTATTTCTCGCCCGAACAAGCCGCCGGACAGGCGCCCTCGCCTGCTTCGGATGTCTATTCGTTGGGCGTGGTCATGTATGAACTGCTCACCGGGCGTCCGCCGTTTGTTGCCAAGACCGCCGAAAAACTGGCTCAACTGCACCGCGAGGCCAACCCTATTCCACCCAGCCAGTTTAACCCGGCCATCAACCCTGAGTTGGAGCAAATCATTCTGAAAGTTCTCTCCAAAGAACCTTCAGCCCGTTACCGCACGGCAGACCAGCTTGGGCGGGTGTTGATGAATTTTGGCGCGGCGCGCAAGTCTCCTGCAGTGGCACTGGTTGAGCCAATTCCGGCTCCGGTGGCGGCCCCGCCGCCTGCTCCAGCCCCTGCCGCACGCGCGCCCCAATCGCAGATTGTGCGCCCGGCGCCTCGCCCGACCCCGCAAGCCTCGCTCCCGCTCAGCACGCCGCCCCAGGAAGCCGATTCGCTCGAAGAAGAATTTTACAATTTTGACTGGGTCTCGGTTTTTCTGGGCTTGCTGGCTTTGGCTGCGGTGGGGGGCCTGATTCCGTTTTGGATATTTATCTACTACCGCTGGGCTTCGCCTCTTCCATAAATGCCGCCCAAACCCGCTGTTCTGGCCCCCTCTATTCTCTCTGCCGATTTCACCCGTCTGGGTGAGCAAATTGCTGCCTGTCAGGCCGCAGGCGCCGATTGGATTCATGTGGATGTGATGGACGGCCATTTTGTGCCGAACCTGACCTTTGGCCCGCTCATCCTGCAAGCCTGCCGCCGCGCCACCAACCTGCCCCTCGATGTGCATCTGATGGTCGAGAAACCGGAGTCCATGCTGGAGGCGTTTGCCCGCGCTGGGGCCAGCCGCCTGACGGTGCATGTGGAAACCTGTCCGCACCTGCACCGCACCCTGGAGCAGATTCGCGAATTGGGCGTTTTGCCCGGGGTGACGTTGAACCCATCGACCCCGGCGGTTGCGCTCAAAGAGATTTTGCCGCTGGTTGACCTGGTGCTGGTGATGAGTGTGAACCCCGGCTTTGGCGGGCAGAAATTTATCGAAGCGAGCCTGGCCAAGATTGCAGAAATCCGCTCGATGCTGGATGAAATCGGCTCGACGGCCTGGCTCGAGGTGGATGGCGGCGTTTCGGTGGAGACCTTGCCCCGCTTGCGGGCCGCCGGTGTCGATGCCTTTGTGGCCGGGAATTCGGTCTTTAACCACCCAAACGGTATCCAGGCTGGGGTGAGGGCGCTGCGCGATTTGCTGGTTTAGCGGCCCAGGGCTTGTGCGCGCTTCTCGCCGGTTTGACGGATTTCCTCCTGGCGCTTAAAACAAAAATCACGGCCTGGCCGTGACTCTCGTTTTCGAAATGTGACGAAGGATTAAGCAGCGGTTTTGACCATCGTGCGGATGCACTTGGTGCAAAGGGACTTCTGGAGTTTGCGGCCATTTTCGTACACGGTCACTTTTTGCAAATTGGGTAAGAATTTGCGGTTGGTGGCGCGCAGGGAGAAGGAGCGATTGTGTCCGAAAGTGGTGGTTTTACCGCAATGAGCGCATTTAGCCATCTCTTTTACTTCCTTTCTTGCTATAATTGCAGGGGTTCTTTTTGACAGGCGCGTTATTCTAACATAAATCGCATCCTTCTACAAGAGAAGTGTTATTAAAACCAGCAAAGGAAAAACACTATGGGACAGGAAAAAACGACACTGGGAAGCATCCACATTGCGCCCAACGCCGTGGCGACGATTGCCTATCATGCCACTCTGCGTTCTTATGGGGTGGTTGGGTTGGCGCCCAAAAACCTGGCGGAAGGATTGGCCGCAACGATTACCCGTGAGCCAACTCGCGGGGTGAATGTGCGCTTTGATGGCGAAAAGTTGGATATCGACATTTATGTCATCGTCGAATATGGAACGCGAATTTCATCTGTGGCGCAGAGCGTAGCCAATGCCGTGCGCTATCAGGTGGAGAAGATGATTGGCCTGCGCGTGAACGAGATTAACGTGCACGTGCAGGGGTTGCGCGTTAGCAATCCTGATTAACGCGCTGGTTGTTTCGATTTTTATACCCTCGCCCGGGAGGAGAGTTATCCGTATGAGTAAGAAGCCCGTAGACGGCCTCGAAATTAAAAAACTGGTAGAGGCCGGACTGGCCTGGCTGCGCGTAAACCAGCAAACGGTGAACGCGCTTAACGTTTTCCCCGTGCCGGATGGTGATACTGGCACGAACATGCTCTTGACCATGCAGGCGGCTTATAACGAGATTGCCAATGCTGGTCATCACAGTGCGGGTCAGATGGTCGCCGCGGTTGCTCAGGGTGCGCTGATGGGCGCGCGCGGCAATTCGGGCGTTATCCTTTCGCAGCTGTGGCGTGGATTTGCGCGCGGGCTGCATGGCGTTGATGTTGTCGATGCCGCTTCCATGGCCCGGGCCTTTGCCGAGGCGCGTGATACGGCCTATAAGGGCGTTGTCCGACCGGTGGAAGGCACCATTTTGACGGTGGCCAAAGACGTGGCCGCCGCCGCCGAGGCCGCTCTTGAAGAGACAGACCGCCTGAGCGAAGTTTTGCGCCGGGTGGTGGCCGCCGCCGATGAATCGGTGCAGCGTACCCCCGAATACCTGCCTGTGCTGAAGCAAGCCGGAGTGGTTGATTCGGGCGGCAAGGGTTTGTTCTTCATTCTCGAAGGCATGTTGCGCCTGGTGGATGGTCTGCCGCTCGATGCGCCGCTGGTTTCTGTTCAGCCGCTTTCGGCCATGAACCTGGAAAATGCCATGGAAGAAGTGGAAGAAGGCCAGGATTGGGAAGTGGTGGTCGATTTTCGCCCCAATAACGGCTTCGAGTTGCAGGCCTTTTATGCCCGGCTTGAAGAGATGGGAACCTCCATTCAGGTGGGCGAGGGCGAGGGCATGTACCGCATGCACATCCATACCCCGCTTGAGAAGCGCTACGAGCCGATTGATTACATCATGGAAATTGGCACCATTACCAAAGTGGCGATGGAAAACCTGCTGGCCCAGATGGATGAAATTGGCAGTCAGGCGGCCAGCGCCACCCAGGTCGAGCTGGCGAATGTTGAACCCGGCCAGATTGCGGTGGTGACGGTTTCGCCTGGGCTGGGCCTTTCACGCATTTTTGGCAGTTTGGGCGTTACCGCCATTGTGGCGGGCGGCCAAACGATGAACCCCTCGACCAAAGACATTCTCGAAGCCTTTGAAAACCTGCCGACAGACAAAATCATCATCTTGCCGAACAACAAGAATATTATTCTGGCGGCCAACCAGGCCAAAGAAGTAACGGTGAAACAGGTGCGGGTGGTGCCCAGCCGCAATGTGCCGCAAGGGCTTTCGGCCATGTTGCACCTTAACCCCGATGGCGACCTCGACCAGGTAGCCGAGCGCATGACCCAGGCTCTCGATGCGGTCGTGGCTGGTGAAGTAACCGTTGCCGTTCGCACGGTTGAGATTGACGGGGTCAGTGTGCAAGAGGGCCAGGCGATTGCCCTGATGAACGGCAAACTGGCAGTCGCGGCAGATACGGTTGAGAGCGCGGTGATGCAATTGCTTGAGAAGGCTCAGGCCGAGAATTACGAGCTGATTACCCTGTTCTACGGTGAAGATTTGCGTCACCAGGAAGCCAACCGGATTGCAGACCTGATTCGTGAAAAGTACACCGGACAGGAAATTGAAGTGCAGGCGGGCGGTCAGCCGCACTATCACTTCATCATCTCGATAGAGTGAGATATTGTCGAAAATTGTCAGCAGGTCGAGCAGGGCGTTCGCCTGTATTGATGCCCGGAAACTAGAAAGTAAACATGTAAACACCTGAAAAATGGAGAGGAGTGCGGAGAAAATCTCTGAACTCCTCTCTTTTTTGACAGTCCCGTTTATTACCAATTACCAATCGCCAATCACAAATTCCTATGAGCTCTTCTATCGGTCTCGTCACAGACTCCCCTTGCGACCTGCCGGCTGATGTTGTCGCGCAGTATGCCATTGAAGTTGTCCCGGCCATTCTGGTGATTGATGGCCGCGAATATGTCGATGGCATTGACCTGACTCGTGAGCAGTTCTATGCCCGTCTGCCTGCCCTGCGCCAGCCGCCCAGTACTGCCGCGCCTTCCCCGGCAGAGTTTGCAGCCCGCTATGAGAAATTGCTCAGCGCCGGCTGCGAGCATGTCATCTCACTGCATACATCCGAGCGGCTGACCAGCATTCCCAATTTTGCCCGTAATGCCGCCCGCGAGTTTGCCGGGCGGGTGACGGTGCTTGAATCGGGTTCGCTGACGCTTGGCACAGGCTTTCAGGTGCTGGCTGCTGCCGAAGCCATTCAGGGCGGCCTGGGGCTGGAGGCTGCCCTGAATGCCATTCGTCTTACCCGTGAACGGGTGCGGGTTGCCGCCGCGCTGGATACGATGGATTATCTGCGCCGTTCCGGGCGCGTTCCGGCGGCCATTACCGCCCTGGGCGGATTGTTGAGCATCAAGCCGGTGGTTGAGTTGCGTGAGGGCACGGTGCGCCCCATCAGTGCGGCGCGTACCACCCGTCAGGCCAACCAGTCCCTGCTCGATTTTCTCACCAGCCTCGGCCCGCTGGAGCGGCTCTCCATTTTGCATACCAACGCCGAATCGCGTGCGCGCGATTTTCTGGCTCTCCTGATGGCCCATGACGCCCGCAAAGTTATTCCGCGTGAAATCAGCCTGACCAACGTCACCAGCCTGATTGGCACGCATGTGGGGCCAAATGGGTTGGGGTTTGCGGCGGTCTTAAATCGAGTAAAATAGCCGCACTATGCAAACCGCACTCGAAAAACTCCGCAAATTTTTCCGTCTCGAAGCCGAAAACAAATATGAAAACAAGGCCGTCATCGGCGGCCTGGCAAAAATTCTTGATTTTTGGGAATCAGAAGCCCGCGCCGAGGGTGTTTCAGAAGAAATTATTCAACTTGTGGCCTCGCGTTTGCGCGATTACCACCGCCTGACCCCTGCCTCGCGCGCCGATACCCTCAAGGGGATATGGAAACGCATCCAGGGCCAGGGCGATAGCGCCATTCCCGAACCGGTTTACGCCGCCCAGGGCGAAACCGGGCCGGAACCGATGCCCGATTGGCTGGCTCCTGCCTCCGAACAGCCGCAGCCAACCCCCAGGCCGCGTCCCGCGCCTGCGCCTGAACCGCCAGCGCCCGCGCGTTCTTCTGCTTCCAAATCGGTTCGCTCCTCCTATCCTGGCGCGCAAACCTCTCAGACCCCTGCTGCTCTGAATGCCGACCTGACCGTTTTGAGCGGGGTTGGCCCCAAGAACGCCTCCTCCCTGCAAAAACTTGGCATTCACACCCTGGGCGACCTGCTCTACCACTTCCCGCGCCGCTACGATGATTACAGCCAGCTCCAGCCCATCCGCAACCTGATGTACGGACAGGTCGTGACCGTTATCGGCCAGATTCAGTCCGTCTCCAGCCGCCAGGCGCGTGGCGGCAAAATGCAAATCATGGAAGTCATCATCTCGGATGGCTCGGGCGCGCTGCGCCTGACGTGGTTCAACCAGCCCTGGCTGGCAAACCGCTTCAAGGAAGGCGTCAATATTGCTGTGGCGGGCAAGGTCGAGCAGTATCTGGGCCGCCTGGTGATGAACAGCCCCGAATGGGAACTGGTCGAAGACGAGCATCTGCACACCAACCGGATTGTCCCGGTCTATGGTCTGACCGCCAACATCACCCAAAAATGGCTGCGCCAGATAATGGATCAGGTTGTTAACTACTGGTCGCCGCGGGTGGCCGACCCGCTGCCCGAAAGCGTGCGCGAAGCTGCCGGGCTGTATGGGCTGGGCGAAGCCATCCACCAGGCGCACTTCCCTGACAGCCAGGAAACCCTCAAGGCGGCCCGCCAGCGTCTGGCTTTTGACGAAATCTTCTACCTGCAAATGGGCGTCTTGCGCCAGAAGCGGGACTTTGAATCGGTTACGGCCCGCGTCTTTGAAACGCCCGATGACTGGCTGGATGCGCGCATTGCCGCCCTGCCTTTCCCGCTCACCGGGGCGCAGGCCCGCGCTGTGGCCGACATCCGCAATGACCTGCTTTCGGGCCACCCGATGAACCGCCTCGTCCAGGGCGATGTCGGCTCTGGCAAGACGGTTGTCGCGGCGCTGGCGGCCATGATGATTACCCGTCACGGCGCGCAGGTCGCTATTATGGCGCCGACCTCCATTCTGGCAGAACAGCACTACAAGAGTTTCAGCAACTTCCTCGTTGCTGAGGGCGTGCTGGAGGCGGGGCAGGTGCGCTTATTAACCGGCGACACAGGTGCTGGGGAGCGCGGCGAAATCCAATCCGGTCTCGAATCGGGCTACGTCAAAGTCCTGATTGGCACCCACGCGCTGATTGAAGAGCCGGTCCAATTTTCTGACCTGCAACTGACGATTATTGACGAGCAGCACCGCTTTGGCGTTGCCCAGCGCGCCGCTCTGCGCAATAAGGGCAATAACCCGCATCTGTTGGTCATGACCGCCACGCCCATTCCGCGCTCGCTGGCGCTGACCCTGTATGGCGACCTGAACCTTTCGGTCATGGACGAAATGCCCGCCGGGCGTCAGCCGGTTTCGACGCATGTCCTGACCCCGACTGAGCGCGAGCGCGCCTATTCGCTCATCCGCAGTCAAATCAAGGCCGGGCGCCAGGCCTTTATCGTCTATCCGCTCATCGAAGAGAGCGAGAAGATGGAAGACCTGAAAGCCGCGGTCGATGACCACGAGCGCCTGTCGAAAGAAATCTTCCCCGACCTGCGCCTGGGCCTGCTGCACGGCAAAATGAAGCCAGACGAAAAAGACCGCATCATGGCTGACCTGCGCGACAAGAAATATGACATCCTGGTCTCAACGACGGTGATCGAAGTCGGTGTGGATGTGCCCAATGCGACAGTGATGCTCATCGAGGGCGCCAACCGCTTTGGCCTGGCGCAACTGCACCAGTTGCGCGGGCGCGTTGGACGCGGCGGCGGTGAGTCGTTCTGTCTGCTCATCCCCGATAAAGCCGATGCCGCCGAAAACGAACGTCTGCAAGCCATGGCCGAGACCAATGACGGCTTCCGCCTGGCGGAACTGGACCTGAAACAGCGCGGCCCCGGCGAGTTCCTTGGCACGCGCCAGGCTGGTTTCGCTACCACGCTGAAAATGGCTTCGCTGACTGACGTGGCTCTCATCGAGAAAGCCCGTCAGCATGCCGCCGATTTGTTTGCGATTGACACGACCCTTTCGCAGCCCGAACATGCCCTGCTTGCCGAAGCCTTAGAGCGCTTCTGGAGCGGCAAGGGCGATGTGAGTTAGGAGACCCTATGGTTCGAGCCATGTTCCCCGGCACGTTTGACCCGATTCACTACGGGCATATCGACATCGCCAACCGCGCCACCAAATTGTTCGACGAAGTGGTGATTGCCGTCTATGACAAACCCCTCAAGACCCTGCTCTTCTCGCCTGAAGAGCGCATGGAGTTGGTCAAGCAGTCGTTTGCCGATAATCCCAAAATCCGCGTGACGGGCTACAGTGGCTTGACGGTTAACGCCTGCAAGGCGCTCAATGCCCAGGTAATTATGCGCGGTTTGCGCGTGTTTTCTGATTTCGAGTTTGAGTTCCGCATGGCGCTGGCCAACCACCGCCTCGCGCCAGATATTGAAATTGTCTCGTTCATCACCCACGAAGAACACACTTTTCTCTCCTCGACCACCGTGCGCGAAATCGCCACCCTCGATGGCGACATCTCTAGCATGGTGCCGCCGCATGTCGAAGCCGCGCTCAAACAGCGCGTCCGCAGCATCGACGACCATCATCGTCCCGCCTACGCTGCCAGGGATTGATTTCCCCTCGTTGTTCAGGTCTGTGGGGCAATCGCCTGCCAAAAGATAGCAAAAACCGAACAAAAGTTTTTTTTCTCTGACGTTTGTGCTAGAATCATTAAGTAATTTGAACCGAAGACAGCGGAGCAAGCAAAAATGGATATCCTGCATCTCGTAGACCGCCTTGAAGAACTCTTCAACGAAAGCCGCACGGTGCCTTTCACCCGCAACGTGGTTGTGGATGAAGATAAAATGCTCGATTTAATCGACCAGATGCGCGTCACCATCCCTGAAGAAGTCAAAAAGGCCCAGCAACTGGCGGCCCAAAAAGACCGCATCCTGGCACAGGCGCAGGAAGAAGCCAACCGCATCGTTCAACTGGCGCGCGAAAAAGCCGAGCAGATTGTTGCCCGCGAGGCAATTGTCAAAAGCGCCCAAAATCGCGCCGACCAGATTTTGGCGCAGGCCCGCGCCGATGCCCAGGCTACCCGCCAGGATGCTGATGATTACATCATCGAAAGCCTGCGGCATCTCGAAGCCGAAATTGCCCGCCTGCAAAACCAGGTGCAAAACGGCTTGCGCAAGTTGGAAGAAGAACGGCTGCGCGCTCCCCAGCCATTGCCCCAAATGCGCGATGCCCCGCGGCCCGAGGCCGCCCCTGAGATTAAAGAGATGGAAGATTAATCTTTTTGAAAGCAAGGCAAAAACCATTTTGCCCGTCACTTTATGACAACCAAAAACGGCGACCAGCCTGTCAGGCGGTCGCCGTCTGTTTTATGAATCGTTTGTCAGGGGGTCGGTGTAGCGCTGGGCATTCGGGTGGCCGTTGGCGCCAGGGTGCGGGTTGGCACTCGCGTTGCAGGCAGGGGCGTTGCTTTTTTATACAGTTCAATCTGCTCATTGGCCATGGCGCGCATTTCCTCAGTCAGGGCGTCTTCGGGCAATTTCAGCAGGTCTTCCCAGTCGCGCTGTGATTCGCGTGGAAAACCAATTTTCCCCAGCGCAATTGCGCGGTGATAGAGAAACTCGGCCCGCTGGCTGTCAGTCTTAAGCAGCCGCTCCAATTTCAACAACTCAGCATAGCCGTTGTTGTAATCCTCCTGGGCAAACAAAGCCCTTACCACGCCAAGACCTGCCGCGTAAAAATTCTGGTTATAGCGCAGCGCCTGCCTGAAGTCTTGCAGGGCTTTGGCGGGTTCTTCCTGCGCCATGTAAATCTCGGCCCGCCAGTAATAGCCTTGTGAACTGGTCGTGTCAATGCTCAGGGCCTGGTCAATCGCATTCAGAGCCTTGTCATATTCTCCGCGATTGAAGTAGGTCGCGCCCAGGAAGGCAAAGGCCTCGCTATTGTCTTTGGAATATTCAGTATAAATTTCAAGCGTCTCCAGAGCCTTTTCGTCGTTACCCACAGCGCGATAAGCCATTCCCAACACCAGGTAACTTTCCAGGTTGGTGACATCCAACTCATTGGCGCGCAGAGCCGCTTGCAGGGCTTCATCATAATTTTCGAGCGCCATTTCAACCCGTGCCAGCGCAATATAGGCCGGGGGCGAGCCGGGCATCAGGTTGGCCGCCTGGCGTAAGTCTTTCAACGCCGCATCGAGGTTATTTTGGCTGAACTGATACAGGCCGCGTTCCAGATACGCCTCGCCATAGTTGGGGTCGAGCTTAATCGCCGTGTCCATATCCGCCAAAACAGCCCGCCTGGGATTAATGGCCAGATTCGCGCGCGCGCGCCCCAGGAAAGGCGGCGCATAGTTGGGGTTGAGCTTAATCGCTTCCTGATAAGCGTCCAGCGCATCCTGATACCGCCCGCTGAAACGGTGCGCCTCACCGATAAAATAGAGCGTATCGGCAGCCCCCGGGTTTTGGGTGGCCACCTGTACCATCATCTGAATCACCATTTCCCAATCTCCGCGCTCATAAGCCTGCACTGCGCCGCGATAGGTGTCGCGTGACATGCCGCTATATGGCGTGGCCGCATAAACCGGCGTAGGCGTATGAGTCGCATCAATCAAACCGGCCAGCGGCCCGCGTTGTAAAACCTGGGCGGTCATATTCACCGTTGCCGATGGCAAAGGCGTAAACGAGGCAATCGGCCTGCGGGTTGGTTGTGGGTTAAATGCCCCCGAAAGGCTGAACCCTGCAATGACCCCACCTACCAGAAGTACGCCCAGCAACACCAGGGCTGCCACCCGCGCCAGCGGGTTGGCCGCCAGGGCTTTCCATCCCTTTGGCTTTGGGGTCTCATCGGCCAGTTTGACCTTCGACTCCCAGGGGCGGGGATGATTCATCGGGAAAGGCGTCAGGCTTTCATCGGGCGGCAAGGCGCCCAGCAGGGTCAATCCGCGCCGCGCCGCAGCGTTGTTGGGGTCAAGCCGCAGAGCAGTTTGCAGGCAATACAGACGCTCTTTTTGCGTTTCCATCGCCGCGCTCAACCAGACCCAATAAACCGCATTTTCCTGATCCGACTTCAGCAGACGGGTCAGCAACTCGCGCGCTTCGGCAAATTTTTCCTGCTCAATGAAATCCACCGCCTGGTGGAGCATCATCTCTTCGGGTGAAATTTCGGGGGTCAGGGTCTCATCCATGCCTAAAGTGTAGCACAGCCCCGAAACCCGGGCAAGCCTCTCAAGATATAATGGAAAAATGAGATTTTTCCTACCCTTCAATCTCGGCTTGTATCTGATGTTTTTGGCGCTGCTTTCAGCCTGTTCGCCATCCGCTCCGGCCTCCCCGATGCCTGTTACACCGCTTAACCCGGCTTCCCCAACCCCTGGCCTGCTTCTGGCCCCCACCCCCACCCGTCTTGGCCCGGCGCTCCTTACCCCCCCCCGGCCTGCC
>CAZNCT010000125.1:0-11386 GCA_964571615.1 uncultured Anaerolinea sp.
CTGCCTGCCCCTGCCCAACCGAAATCTCCGCTTCGCCTTCGGCGACGGTTTCAAAGCGTTCAATCAGGTGCGGCCAGGGGGCCAGGGCGTCGGCCAGCGGTTTGCCAATCACCTCGCTGGCCGGCAGCCCGATGATTCGCGCCGCCGCCGGGTTCATATCGGCTACCCGGGCGTTCATATCCAGCGCAATCATGCCGTCGCGCATGCCTTCCACAATCACATCACGCGCCAGCGGAGCGACATCCACCAGCCGATAGCCGAAGATGGCCCACAATAACGCCGCCAGGGTAATGGTGAAGGCAAACGGGGTTGGGTCAGGGTTGACCCCCATGAAATACAGCATGTTGCCTGCCCAGGGCGCAATGATGGCAAAGATGATTGCTGCCGCCTGGCGGCGGTACAAGCCGCGCATCTTGCGCAGCCACAGGGCAATGATGATGGTTCCTGCCAGCAAGAGCAGGTACGAATAAGCAAAATGAACCGTAAACCAGAACCCGCGCGAGAGAACGCGCAGGCTCGAAACATAGCCCAAATCGAGAATGTCCACTGGCCCCCAAATCAGGCTGTGCTGTTCCATCGTCAGGGCCAGCCCAATCGTCATCGCCGGGATAATTGCCAGCACGCCCATTGCCAGGTGTGAAAGCCGTTTGCCCGGGTTGGCGTGGTTATATGCAAAAATAACCCAGAACAACGGCACGCCCGCAATGCCAATATATTGTAGTTTGCCCCAGAAAAACTTATCGGCCAGGTTCACCGATGCCAGTTCGAGCGCATATCCCAGCGACCACTCGGCCAGCAACAGCCCCAGCATCATCAGCGCAAGGGCGCTTTGGGTGCCGCGCCGCAGCCAGGCATAGTAAGCCATCGCCAGCGAGACCAGCCCGGCCAGGATAAGCGGAACGACAAACGGTGAAAACGCAAATTCCATTCCCGGTTTCCGATCTTAAGATTGAATATCTACAATTTCGCCGCCCAACTGGCTGGCCGCCGCCACCATGCTATCGGGCTTAATGTTGGCTGGCAGGGCATTGGCGCCGCCTGCCACCACCGCTTTTACTTTCAAAGCGGTTCCCAGGGTTTCGCTCAGGGTGTGCTCTACCAGCTGGATATGCTCGGGTTTGTCAAACTTTTCACGCAAGATGTCGCTGGCAAAACCAAGTGTGAGCACATTGCCGGTCACCTCGAGCAAGCGGGCCGAATTGATTAGCGCGGCCAGATTGGTATTTTTGGATTTGACCGCTGTCGAGATTTGCTTCCAGACCCCGGCGATTTTCTGCAACGGGACCGCTGCCGGGGCGCCATCCCCCGCGGGCCTGGATTGCGTTTCAGCAGCGGCGGCCAGGCCTGGGCCGGGTTCGCTCCGCGTGGGCGCTGGGGGCGGCGCAACCCGCCGGGGTGCCGTAGAAGGCTGCGGCCCAGAAACCGCTCCCGATTTTTCGACCGTTCCGCTTTTTGATTCCACCTGAACCATTGGCGCGGCCTGGGGTGTTTCAAGCATTTCGGCAAAGGCCAGTTCCAGGCCCAGCGAGGGCTGCCAGCCGCCGCGTGTATCGGTCGCGGCGGCATTAAAGGCGCGCATCATGCGCAGGACTTCGCCGGTCGAGAGGGCTTTGGCATGTTCGTTCATTTGTCTGCGCGCTTCGGCGGTGACTTCAACCTGGTCGCCATTGCCGAGTTGGATGAGCATCAGCCCGCGCAGGTACTCCACCACCTGGCGCGCCAGGGCGCGGGCGTCGGCGCCGCCATCCAGCGCGCGGTGAATTTCTTCAAGCCCCGCGGCAGAGTTTTTCTCAATCACCGCCTGGGTCATGCCGATGACCGATTGGCTGGCAGCGGTGCCGAGCACGGTTTGGGCCAGCTCGAGCGTGATGTGGTCGCCCGTGGAAGCCAGCTGGTCGAGCAGCGAAATGGCATCGCGCATGCCGCCCGCCGATTGGCGCGCAATCATCGTCAGGGCTTCGGGGTCGGCTTTCAGTTTTTCTTCTTTGCAGATTAGTTCAAGCCGGCGGGTAATTTCACTGAGCGGAAAGCGCCGGAACTCATGCCGCTGACAGCGCGAGAGCACCGTTGCCGGAATTTTGTGCATTTCAGTGGTCGCCAGAATGAAGATGGCGTGCGGCGGCGGCTCTTCAAGGGTCTTAAGCAGGGCGTTGAAGGCCGCTGTTGAGAGCATGTGCACTTCGTCGATGATATAGACTTTGTAACGCCCTTGCGAAGGCGCAAAGTTGATTTTGTCGCGCAGGTCGCGCACATCCTCAACCGAGGTGTTTGAGGCCGCGTCAATTTCAATCAAGTCCATGAAGCGGTTTTCATTGACGGCCAGGCAGTGGGCGCACTGATTGCATGGCCGTTTGGATTTATCTGCCTCGAGACAATTAACGGCTTTGGCCAGCAGGCGCGCAGCGGTGGTTTTGCCCGTGCCGCGTGGGCCGCTAAAGAGATAAGCATGGGCCACACGCTCACCGGCTACAGCGTTTTTGAGTGTTTGGATGACATGTTCTTGCGAGACGACTTCGTCCCAGGCGAGGGGCCGCCATTTGCGGTAGAGGGCTTGGGTCATGGGGCAGTATCCAGTGTTCAGTATTCAGTAAGCGGTATGGATGATGCAAAAGTGATGACGGGTTTTTAGATACAGGCTAGGGAACTTGATAAACCGAACGCACATTGCCGGCCGGGTCGAGCAGGCTGGCGGCTTCGCCAGAAGACCAGACCGGGGCCGATAACCCCCAATACAGGTCGATGACGGTATTTTTGCCCGGCACAGTGCGCAGTTGAATGGCCGCGTTGGCAGGCAGGTTGATGTCTCCGAAGGTGTAGGTATTGCCATCGGCGTCGCGCAGCTGCCAGCCGCTCAGGTTGGCGGCAGATTCCCCGGTGTTGCGCACCAGAATCATTTCGCTATCCAGCAGACCAACCCCCACGACCGCCGCAATTTCAAAATCGGCATTGCTTTCTGCCTGAATGCGTGGCGCAGGGCTGGAGCGATAATAGGTTTCGTAAAAATAGAGGATGGAAACCGTCACACAGGTTGAAACCAGCACATTTAGAAGAAGAGTATAGGCCAATTTCTGTCTGAATGTCATATCTAAATCATAGCACAGGCGCGTATAAAACGGGAAAAATCGTCCCGAATTGCACAAATGTCATTTTGGTTGTATGATATGTAAAAGGAAAGCCTCTATTTTTGCTCGCCTTACCAATGGAAAGAGAGCCATGGACAACGTCATCGAAGTTTTTTGCCCTGTTTGCAAGTTGAAAAACGAATCCTCGGCAACGGTTTGCGTATATTGCCAGAGTCCCATTCCGCCTCATGACGTGAACCGACGCACAACCCAGCGTGTTGGCGGCGAAACCCAGGTTTTTGATACCAATGAACTCAAGAAGCGGGTTGGTATCCCAACCGATGGGATAATGATTCTCTCACAAGAGAGCGGCCAGGAAATTGAAGTCGTTAAGGACAGCCGCTTTGTCCTTGGGCGCAAAGTCGAAAATGTCGATGAACGGATTGTGGATCTTTCCGCTTTTGGCGCTTACGGGCTGGGGGTGTCGCGTCTGCATGCGCTGATCCAACGCACCCGCAACGGCTACGAAATCAGCGACATGGACAGCACCAACGGCACCTGGCTCAATGACCAGCAATTGGTTCCTAATCGTTTTTACCCACTGACCAGCGGTGACCGGATGGGGAAAATGTACATCATCGTTTTGTTTGGGCATGCCTGATTGCCCGACAGCAATAACCAGGGCTTGCTTGCGATATGAATAATTCTGCTGTGTCACAACCTGCTTACCAGCGACGCCGTCTACCCCTGGTGTGGATAGTGGCCCTGGTTGTGGCATTGCTGGCTTTTGTTTGCCTGGGGTTGTGGCTGGTGACCTTAAGGAATGCGGGCTTGCTGGGAGAACCAGACCTGACCGCCACGGCGCTGGCGAATAACAACCGCACCTGCCAGCAGATGATTGAGCGCGCAATGCGCGAATCGGGTCAGTTTTGTGACCAGATTGGTACCAATCAGTTGTGCTATGGTAATTTTTCTGTTCAAGCCGAATTTATCGATGGCGTTTCGCAGCAATTCTCAAAGCAAGGCGATGTTGTTGATGTCGATGTTCTGCGAACCCTCTCGGCGGCTCCGCTCGACCTGGAAAAGCAGGCCTGGGGGATTGCCGTCTTCAGGGTGACGGCCAACCTTCCGCGCTCTCTGCCGGGGCAAGCCGTTACCATGCTGGTTTTTGGCAACACGACTCTCGATAAAGACAGCCCGGGTTTGCAAACCTTTTATTTTTTCAGCGAGACCGGCCAGGCCATTTGCGATGCTGTTCCTTTTGATGGCCTGATGATTACCATGCCCGATGGCGCTGGGGCGCGTTTCAACATTAACGGCGCCGAACTGATTCTGACCGGCACGGCCAGCATCACCGCCACCCGGGGCGGTGAAATGAACGTCAGTCTGTATAGCGGTTCGGCCCAACTGACTTCTCAGGGGCAGAGCCAGGTCTTTGGGCCAGGGCAGCAGGTATCGGTGCCCTTGGGTGGCGGTAATGGTCTCGAATCATCTGGCCCGCCTTCGGCCCCGACTCCGCTTTCAGATGAAGACCTGGTGCTGGCCTGTACCATCAACAAATCGAATTGTGACCTGACGCCCATCCCAACCCTGCCTGCCGGAGACCTGGCCGCGACTATTTCGGCGGAGTTGGCGACCGCCACCGCCTCGGCTACTTTGGTGCCAAGCGCAACGGCCTCTCTGGCTGCCAGCCCCACGCTCCCAGCCAGCCCTACGCTGGCGCCCAGCCTGACACTCGCCCCAACCAGCACGAGAATTATCCTGCCCACTTTTACGCGCACCCGCTCACCGTCGGATACGCCTGCGCCAACTCAGACCTTCACGCGCACCCCCACCCGCACGCCGACTTTTACCCAGACGCGCACTCCTACTTTCACCCCGACCTTTACGCCAACCCGCACCCCAACCTTCACTTCGACCTTCACCCCGACCTTTACGCCAACCCGCACCCCGACCTTCACTTCGACCTTCACCCCAACCTTCACTTCGACCTTTACTCCAACTTTTACTCCAACCTTTACTCCGACCTTCACCCCGATTTTCACTTCGACTTTCACTCCAACCTTTACTTCAACCTTTACCCCGATTTTCACTTCGACTTTTACTTCGACTTTTACCCCGACCAGCCCGACTGCAACGTTTACTCCAACTTTTACGCCTACAACTGCGCCCGCTTGCGCAACTGCCGATCCGATTACTTTCTCTGGAAACACCCTGAGTGTCACCATCACCAACAACACAGGCGCTGAGATTGCGATGCAATCGATGACCGCCATCTGGCAAGATGTTCCATCGAGCCAGCAACTGACAGAAGTGCGAACCTCCAGCAGCATTTGGAGTGGTATAGCCGAAACCAGCCCCAGCAGCCATACATTTGGTGGCGGTGGGGGCTTGCTCCGGATTACAAATGCGAATTCGAAAACTGTGCAGGTTATTTTTGCATCTACCCTGGCACCTGGCTATTATCAACTCGACATCAATTTTGATAATGGCTGTACCTTGACCGTCAGCGGTAACAATCCCTGAAACCCCGGACAACTGAATGACCGACATCCCTTTTAGCAGGCTCAATCAAATCAAAGCGGGCCAGGAATTTAAGCATTACCACATCCTCGAGCAAATTGGCGAGGGCGGGCAGGGCTGTGTCTGGTCGGCGCTTGACCGACAAAAGAACCAGATTGTGGCCATTAAGTTCTCAGAGACCCCCGAATCAAACGACAAAAAAAGCCCCGATGATATTTTGCTCGAAAAGCAGATTGGTAAATTAACCCAGTTGCGCCATCCTTACATCTTGCCGATGATGGATTTTGGCGCTTCAGCGCAGATGCGCTATATTGTTTCCCCTTACATTCCGGGCGGCTCTATTGAAGACCTGATTAGCGCCGGGCCTATCCCGCCGCAAAAGGCTCTGCTGTACGCTGCAAAAATTGCCTCGGCGCTCGACTATTTGCATGAGCGTGCCATCATTCACCGCGACCTGAAACCATCCAATATTCTGATGGATTTACGCCAGAATATCTACATTTCTGATTTTGGTCTGGCGCGGGTTATTTCGAATAGCACCCAGGCCATGCACACGGGCCGTGGTACGCCGTTTTACGCGCCTCCTGAACAGCACACCATGTCTGAAGCCCTGCCGCAATCCGATGTCTATAGCTTTGGCATTCTGCTCTACGAGATGCTGACCGGCCAATTGCCCTGGAAGGGTGAGCATGTGCTTGGCATTCAGCAACTTCAGGCGCGTGAAGAACTCCCAGACCCGCGTGAACTGATCCCCGATTTGCCAGCCGACCTGGTGAAAGTCTTGCGGCGCATCACCGAAACCCTGCCCGAGGCCCGTCCCGTCTCTGCTGGGGCGGCTATGAAACTGCTCTACACCGTTTTTGACATACCGCCCATCCAGGTTGCCACCGCCGAAGACTGGAACGAGAACGCCATTCGTGACCTGAACGCCCTCGAAATCTATCAGACCAGCGCCAGCCGCTGGCGTCCCGATGACGCCGCTACCATTCCCCTCAGCCTGACTTCGTTTGCAATTATCGATTCAAGTGAACAGGCCGAGCAGGCGCAGCAGTCGTCACCGCGCATGATGCTGCAAATCGCCATTGCCTATGGCTACCAGCATGAATCCTGGTGGCAGCGCACCGAATCGCTTGAGGACCGCCTGGCGGTTGCATCTGCGCTTTTGCAATTTGAGCAAGAAGCCGTGCGTCAGCGCACCGTTCAACTGCTTTTGAGTGATTCGCAGCTGCGCGAACAGATGTTTTCGGTCGAAGATCCCTTTATCAAATCTCTTGTCAAAGGTATTGGCCTGCTTCAAGACCATGCAACCCGCCAGGCCATCTTCCCATTGCTGCGCGAAATTTTGCCGGTTGCGCGCAAATGGCAACAGACGGCCATTAGTGAACAGGGAGATGCCCTGTTGGCTTATCATGCCCTGGAAGATTCTGATGCTGGCAATGATGCCGCCCGCCTCATTGGACATTTGGGGGCCGAGAGTGCCTTGTTGACTGTTTTCAAGACCGCCACTGCCGAGCGCCGCCTCGGCGCATTGTTGGCCGTCTTGCAAGAAGTCGGCAACCTGCCCGCCAGTATCCCGTTGCGGTTTCGCTTTGAGACTTTTTCTGAATGGGTGCTCTCCCAGGCCTTTGCCAGCCCGGCTCGCCTTGGGCTGGTTGCCCTGACCTCGCTGGCTGGTTCGGCGCTCGGATTAGGCATTTACACCTTTCTGACCTATCGGCTGGCTGTTTTTCTCGATTCGGCCCGCATTCTCTTTGCCATCCAAAACGGAATTTTCATTGGTGCCGGGTTTGCCCTGGGGGTTCCGTTGGTTCGCATCATTGTCGAACGTTTCCCACAGGTAACCACCTGGCACCGGCTGGTCTTTGCCACGCTGCTGGGCAGCCTGCCAATAGGCAGCGCTTTCTTGCTCTACCATACCCTTCTGCTTCAGCGCTATGAAATTTTGCGCCCCGAGATGCCGGGGCAGTTGCTCTGGCTTTTGCTGGGCTTTCTCTTAATTTCACTCGGTTTTGCGCTGGCAGGGCTGGTTCGCTCTCGTTGGGGTCAGTTTGCCCTGGCCGCCAGCGGATTTTGGCTGGCGCTAGCGCTCTCGTGGGCGGCCCACCTGGCTTTTTCTCCGCCGCCTTTCCCGCTTTTATATTATGAATACACCTGGCCCGCAGGCCAGGTGCTCATCTACAATACAATGATTTCGCTTTTTAGCGCAATCGGAGCCTTCTCGCTGCCTATTCGTTCGCGGGCCGCTGCACCCGCAAGGCAACCCAATCTCCCATCTGCTTCGTCTCGATAAGAGTCAGGCCTTGTTTTTGGGCTGCGGCGGTCACATCCCCAGCCAGGTGCTCGAGGATGCCCGAAAGAATCAACGTTCCGCCGGGCGCTACCAGGTCGGCCATGCCAGCATCGAACAGGCGGATGAGAATTGGCCCCAGGATGTTTGCCAGCACCAGCGGGGCCGCGACATCCCCAAACTTTCCCGCTCGAATTTCATCCACCGACCCCAGCCCCAGCCGAAACGCCTCGCTATCTACACCGTTATTTTGGGCATTCTCGCGGCTGTTGGTGATGGAAGCCTCGTCAATATCGACGCCCAGCGCCGATTTCGCGCCCAACTTCAGGGCCGCAATTGCCAGAATACCCGAGCCACAGCCCAAATCGATGACCAGCGGGCAGTTTTCTGGCAGGCACTCTTCCACAAACTCGAGGCATAACTGGGTCGTTGGGTGGGTTCCGGTGCCAAAAGCCATGCCCGGGTCAATTTTGATGGCAACCCGCTGCGGGTCGGGCGATTCCAGCCAGGCTGGCACAATCACCAGTTTTTTACCAATTGGAATAGGCTGGTATCGCACCTTCCAGGCTTCCATCCAGTTCTGGTCGGCGACCGGGGTGAAAACCGGCGCTGGCAGGGGTTGTATCATCCCCAGGTAGTAAAGCGCCTCTTCCAGCTTTTGGCGTGTTTCTTCCAGGGTTTCATCGGCGGTCAAATAAGCGCGGACGGTAATATCACCGAACGGTGTGCCTTCGTCCTCATCATTATTAAATTTGACCGCTTGTTCGGTCACAACACCATTCGGCGCAAAGCGGGCCAGCACATCGGCTACCGCCTCGGCCAGCTCACCATTCACAGTCAGAGATACTTCCAGCCAGTTTGACATAAAACGACCTTTTTGTAGGGATTTTTAACAGGCTGATTGTACCAGTCCTCGCGCAAAGCGGTTATAATGCCCTGCGTGAAATTTGGAACTTATCTTTGGAGATTGTTTTATGACCCAACCTACCCGACCCATTAAACGTGTTGCCATCAGCACCGGCGGCGGCGATGCCCCGGGCTTAAATGCCGTCATTCGGGCGGCTGTGCTTTCAGGCATGAAGCGCGGCTGGGAAATGTACGGCATTCGTGACGGCTTTCATGGCATGTTGACCCCCGAACAATACCCCGAGGGGGGCATTGTCCGCCTGAACCGTGACCGTGTGCGCGGCATTACTCACCTGGGCGGTACCATCATCGGTACCAGCAACCGCAATAATCCCCTGCGTTACCCCATTGTGATGCCCGATGGCACCCGCGAAGAAGTAGACCGCTCGGATGAAATTGTGCGCTCGTTTGCCTTGCACGGCCTCGATGCGCTCATTACCGTTGGTGGTGACGGGTCGCTGGAAATTGGCAATGTGCTGGCCCGCAAAGGGTTGCGTGTCATTGCTGTTCCCAAGACAATTGACAACGACCTGGATATGACCGATGTGACCTTTGGCTTCGACAGCGCGGTTGCCTTTGCTGTTGAAGGCATTGACCGCCTGCACTCGACCGCCGCTTCGCATGGCCGTGTCATGGTGGTCGAAGTGATGGGCCGCTATGCTGGTTGGATTGCCGTGGAAGCGGGCATTGCGGGTTCTGCCGATATCATCCTGATTCCAGAAATCCCCTATGACCTGCGCAAGGTTTCGCAGAAAATTATGGAACGCGAGCAGGCCGGGCGCTTTTTCACCATTGTGGTGGTTGCCGAAGGCGCCAAACCGGTGGGCGGCTCGTCCTCAGTCATTGGCAAGGAAGCCGGGCGCGCCGAACGCCTGGGCGGTATTGGCGAAAAAGTGGCCGCTGAAATTCAAGAACTGACCGGCAAGGAAACCCGTGTGGTGGTTTTGGGACACCTGTTGCGCGGCGGCACCCCGACCGCTTACGACCGTGTCATTGCGCTGCGCTTTGGCGCAGCCGCTGTCCGCGCGCTGGAACAGGGTCTTTCAAATGTGATGGTTGCCCTGGATGGCCAGCAGATGAAATTCGTGCCGATTGAAGAGGCTTATGGCAAAATGAAATCGGTGCCGGTGCAGAGCGACATCATCCAGACCGCCAAAGACCTGGGAATCAGTTTCTGCGAACCTGATTAAGGCAATCCGAAAGCCTCGTTTTGTTTTTGCTCTGACAAGACCCAATAAAAAAGCGGCCCAGCCTGCGTGGTGTGGGCCGCTTTTTGTTGTGTATGTTGTGTCTCAGGTTTGATTTTTTAATCCCCGCTAACCAGCAAAATCATGCTGCGTGGCTGGGCCAGGTACTTCTGTCCGCCAACCTGGGGCGCTTCTTCGGGGGCGATCAAATCCTCGGGCGAATTGCGCCAGGTATCCATGACTCGCCGCCAGCCGTGTCCGGGCAGGCCGGGGGGCAGGTCAAACTCAAGTGGTTCCCAATAGGCATTCAGGATGATGTGATACAGGTGATGCCCTGACAACCCATGCAGGGTAACTGCCAGGCTGTGCGAGTCATCACTCCAATCGGGTTGGTTGAGCTTTACCCCATGCCAGCGAGCCGGATAAACGTGCAATAACTGGTTTAGCGTCACCCGAATCGAGGGCCGCTGGGTAAAATCCAGGTTCAGGCGCAGGGAAATCAATTTTTGGGTAAACGCCAGCAGGTCGGCGTTTTTTTCGATGAGTGACCAGTCAAACCAGCTGATTTCGTTGTCCTGAGTGTAGGCGTTGTTATTGCCTTGCTGCGTCCGGCGTACTTCGTCACCCATCAGAATCATCGGCGCGCCCAGTGAGAGCAGGGTGGTTGCCAGCATGTTCTTAATCTGGCGTTTGCGCAGGGCTTCAATTTGCGGGTCATCGGTTGGGCCTTCAACCCCACAGTTCCAGCTCAGGTTATAGTCGTTGCCGTCGCGGTTGTTTTCTCCGTTGATTTCATTGTGCTTGCGGTTGTAACTGACCAGGTCGTTGAGTGTAAAGCCATCATGACAGCAAACAAAGTTGACGCTTTGTTCCGGTTCGCGTTCTTCATGGCTATACAGGTCGGGGCTGCCCATCAGCCGGTCGGAGATGCGTCTGACGGTGCCGCGGTCACTTTTCCAAAAACTGCGTACGTCATCTCGAAAGTGGCCGTTCCACTCCATGAAAAAATCGCCCAAGAAACTGCCGACCTGATACAGGCCGCCTGCGTCCCAGGCTTCGGCAATCAGTTTGGTGCCAGCCAGTATCGGGTCCGATTCGATTTCCCAGAGCAGGGGCGGGCTGGAAAGATAGTTGCCCTGTTCATCTCGTGAAAGGATGGAGGCCAGGTCAAAACGGAAGCCATCCACATGCATCAACTGCACCCAGTAGTGCAGGCTGTCCATAATCAGACGGCGCACAATTGCGTGGTTGCTGTTGAGTGTGTTGCCGCAGCCGGTAAAATCGGCATAGCGCGAACGGTCTTTTTGCAGGATGTAGTAGGCCCGGTTTTCAAGACCGCGAAAAGAAAGCGTTGGGCCATCTTCGGGGCCTTCAGCGGTGTGGTTGTAAACCACATCCAGGATGACCTCGATACCGGCCTG
>CAZNCT010000126.1:0-11362 GCA_964571615.1 uncultured Anaerolinea sp.
TCGTCACCCGCCCGCGCGTCCTCCTGCTCGATGAACCCACCACCGGCGTGGACCCCGTGACCCGGCAGGATTTCTGGCAGTTGATTATTCGATTGGTCAATCAGTTCTCCGGTTATCCGGTTAATCAGTTATCCAGTTTTTCGGTTAACCGGATAACTGGACAACCGGATAACCTTCAAACTGGACAACCGGATAACTGCCAAACCGGAAAACCACACAACGGCGAAGCCGGGGTTGCCGTCCTCATCTCCACCCCCTACATGGACGAAGCCGCCCGCTGTCACCGTATTGGGTTCATGAAAAAAGGCAAATTGATTGCCGAAGGCACGCCCGGCCAACTGCGCGCCCGGCTGGATGAACGCATCCTGGAACTGCGCGGTACGCCGCTGACCGAAATCCGCCGCCGTGCGCTGGAACTCCCCGGCGTGGAAACCGTGCAGGCCTTTGGCGACCGCCTGCACCTGCGGGTGGGGCCGGGCCAGGCGCAAGACGTCATGCAGCAATTGGCGGGACAACTCAAGCAAACGGGTATCTCTGTGGAATCCCTGCGCCCTCTGCCCCCAACGCTGGAAGATGTTTTTATTGCGTTGTCGCATGACGAGTAGGCCAAATTGTCAATTGGGCCCATGGAGGAAACCATGATTGCCATCGACCTCTCTACCCTTGTTGACCGGCCTGTGCCGGAGAGCAGGTTTCGTCAATCAATCTGGCTCCATGCGGGTCAATATCACCGTCACGCTCAAGCCGGTCGGTTCCGGCGCGAAAATCGCGCTCCATGCCGAAGGCATCCTGGCCGGAAAAATCAAGCACGAAATGGAATCTAACCTGGCGCGGTTGAAGGCCGTTCTGCTGAAGTCCGTTCTGTTGAAGTCCGTTCTGTTGAAGGCCATTCTGGAGTCAAAAATCTCCTGATTTTTGACTCGCGCTGCGAAAAGCCGCGTTGGAGTCAAACGTCTCCTGATATTCGATAGTCTAAAGTCGTCAGGCTCAGTCCAAAGTCGGGAGACTTTGGACCCCTATCTTGGAGTTTTTATGCCCTTACCTGTTATCTATGTGGAGGAACTTACCCGTAAATTTGGCGATTTTACCGCCGTTGACCGCGTTTCTTTTGAAGTCAATGCCGGTGAAATTGTCGGCTACCTGGGGCCGAACGGCAGCGGCAAGACGACGACCATTCGGATGCTGCTCGGCTTGCTGGCGCCGACCTCGGGCAGTGCGACCGTTCTCGGTTTCGACTCCTTCCGCCAATCGGAGCAGGTGCGTGCCCGCGCCGGGTATATGTCGCAGAAATTTGCGATTTACGATGACCTGACGGTTTGGGAGAACCTGGTCTTTTATGGCGGCGTATATGGCATCAACGACCCGGCTCGGATTCGGGAAACACTGATGCGGGTTGGTCTGGCGGGTCACGAAGCCGCTCTTACGAGCGCGCTTTCGGCGGGCTGGCGGCAGCGATTGGCGCTTGGGATTGCCATCGTCCACCAGCCGCAGTTGCTCTTCCTGGATGAGCCGACCAGCGGGGTAGACCCCAACGCCCGCCGCGCCTTTTGGGATTTGATTTACGACCTGGCGGCGGGTGGTGTGACCGTCCTGGTCACCACGCACTACATGGACGAAGCCGAATACTGTCACCGGGTTGGGATGATGCGTGATGGCAAACTGCTGGCGATGGATACGCCCCTGGCGCTCAAAGAGCGTTGCGTACCGGGGGATGTCTATGAAATTTATCTCGAATCTCCGCTGGTCGGGTTGAGCGTGCTGGAGCAACTTCCCGGCGTGATGCGTGCCACCTTAGCGGGAGACCACCTGCGGGTCATTTTCGAGGATGGTGCGGGTGAAGAAAGCATCCAAAACGCCCTGCAGGTCGCGGGTGTGAATCGTTTCTCTATCCAGAAAGGGGAACCAACGCTGGAAGATGTTTTTCTAAGTCTTACAAAGTAGGGACGGCTTGAAGCGGGTATAATCATCCTTATGACCGAGACTGAAAAACGCCTGCTCGACCCCGAACCCAAGCCCGATGACCGCCTCGACCAATCCCTGCGCCCGCAGAAATTGTCCGACTTAATCGGCCAGGATCAGGTTAAGGAAAACCTGGCCATCCTGATTGCTGCGGCCAGGCAGCGCGGCGAGAGCCTCGACCACGTCCTGTTTTACGGCCCGCCCGGCCTGGGCAAGACCACCCTTTCGCATGTGCTGGCCAACGAAATGGGCGTCAACATCAAAATCACCTCTGGCCCGGCTATCGAGCGGGCTGGCGATTTGGCCGCCATCCTGACCAATCTGCGCGCAGGCGATATTCTTTTTATTGACGAAATTCATCGCCTGGGACGGGCGGTTGAGGAAGTGCTTTACCCGGCCATGGAAGATTTTGCGCTCGATATTGTCATTGGCAAAGGGCCTTCGGCCCGCTCGATTCGGCTGAAACTGCCGCGTTTTTCGGTCATTGGAGCCACGACCCGCCTGGCGCTGATGACTGCCCCACTGCGGGCGCGTTTTGGCGCGGTCTATCGCCTCGATTACTACGACCAGCCCGCCATGCAGACGATTGTCCGCCGCGCCGCCGGCATTTTGGGTGTTCAGGCCAGTGAAGAAGGGGTGGCCGAAATCGCCCGCCGGGCGCGCGGCACGCCTCGCATTGCCCTGCGCCTGTTGCGGCGTGTGCGCGATTTTGCCCAGGTGCGCGCTGACGGCATGATTACCGCCGAAGCCGCCTGCGGCGCCCTCGACTTGCTTCAGGTTGACCCGCTTGGTCTGGACGATGTTGACCGCCGGGTTCTCAAGACCATCATTGAAAAATATAGCGGCGGCCCGGTTGGGTTGAATACCATTGGCGCCAGCATTGGCGAAGAGCCAGAAACCATTATGGACGTGGTTGAACCCTACCTGCTGCAACTTGGCTTTCTTGACCGTACCCCGCAGGGACGGGTCGCGACCCGCCGGGCCTATGAGCATCTCGGGCTTCCCTATCCCGATGACGCTCCCCAACCGCGCCTGCTTTAGTTGCGTTTGGCAGATTTCATCATATAATTAACCTGCCAGGTGACGCCATGATTGAGATAGAGTTTTCCACCATTCCAGACTCTGACGTTGATTTGCAGGTGCTGACGCGCCTGGTCGATGATTTTGGGCGCGCCAACCAGGCGCGGGTCAAACTCACGACCATGACCTGGGAAACCGCCTGGACGGACTTGATGACCATTGCTTCGCACGGGCGCGGGCCGCATCTCTCGCACATTGGCGGCTCGTGGACCAGCAGTCTGGCGATGATGAACGCGCTGCGGCCTTTCCAACTCAGGGAATTAGACCCGCTGGGAGGGCCGTCTGCTTTTATGCGCCCGACCTGGCTGAGCGCCTGTCTCGATGGCGATAAAAACTGTTATGCTCTTCCCTGGACGGGTTACATCTACGTCATTTGTTATCGCCGCGATTTACTCCGTCAGGTTGGGATTGAAGAATCAACTGCTTTTGGTTCGATTAATGCCCTTTCTGGGACGATTAAGTCTCTGACCGGTTCGAGCCTCGAGATACCCTGGCTTAATCCCCTGTTTGTGGCTCCCTATAACGACTATTTGCACACTGCCGCATCCTGGGTTTGGGGAGCGGGAGGCAGGTTCCTGGATGATTCGGGCAAACGATTGGTCATTGACAGCCCTGAAGCCCTCAACGGAATCAGCCACTGGCTCGATACCTACCGCGCTGTGCGCCCCGAGCACGTTGGGATTGACGTAGCTGCCGGGTTGGACCTTTTTGCCCAGGGAAAAGTTGCCGCCATCCTGACCGATGTTCGCGCTGCGGCTTCTTTCCTGTCAGCCCATGATTTGCCTTTTGGGCGCGATGCGCTTGGGGTTGCCACGCTGACCGAAGTTCCCTGGTGCGGGGGTGGCAATATCGTCATCTGGAATCACACCCGCGCCTTCCCTGAAAAAGAAAAAATCGCAGTTGCCCTGGCGCAACACTTGACCAGCCACGAGAGCGAGTTAACCTGGGCCAGGCAGGTTGGCAGTATGCCCTCGCGTCTTGATGTCTTGGAAGAGATTTATCCCCAGGGTCACCCTTTGTATCAGGCGGCTTTTCTGGCGGCCCGGCAGGGCTTGTCTTATACCAGTGTGCCGCTCTGGCGTCGCACGGAACATCAGGTAGCCCTGGCCCTTCATGACATTCTTCAAGATGCCCACGCCAACCCGCAGAAAGCGTCGATTGATATTGTGCGTGAACATTTGCAGCCGATGGCGTATCGGCTCAACCTGGCTTTTGGTGGTTGAAAGACCTTTTTCAGAAGTTCTCTATAAACACAATCGCACTCTTCATCCCCGCCCCGTCTCCAGGCCTGGGCGGGCTTTCTTTTATACTGGTCTTGTATGAGTTACATTAAACACCCGGGCCAGAAACTATCTCAATCTCCAACCGTAGAGTATGATTATTAAATTAGACTTGATTCTTAAGGCCAAAACGCCTTTTGGATGGTTTTGTTTTGCATGATTTCAACGGAGGAGAAAGTTGATGAAGACTTTGCGAAATTTACTGATAGCGATTGTGCTTCTCGGTGGTCTTGGCGCGGCTGGATATTATTTCTGGAGCCAGAACCAGGCCGCCAGCCAGACCCAATTCCAGACAACCGCGGCGGTGCGCGGCAGTTTGCAGGCCACTGTCGGCGCTACCGGCACCGTTCGGGCCAATCAGTCGGCCATTCTAACCTGGCAGACCACCGGCGTGGTCGGAGATGTGCGTGTCAAAGTGGGAGATAAGGTCAAGAAAGACGACATCCTGGCTGAGTTGGATAAAACCTCTCTTTCTCAAAGCATCATTCTGGCAGAGGCCGATTATCTCTCGGCCCAGCGCAGTCTTGAAGATTTGAAGACCTCCGTCACTGCCCGGGCCCAGGCTGAACTGGCGGTGGCGCAGGCTCAGAAGGCCTTTGATGATGCCAAAACCCGCTACGAAGGCATCAATTTTGCGCGCGCTTCTGATACCAAAATTGATAATCTGCGCGCCGAACTGGATGTCCTCAACAATCAGATTTCGCAGGCGCGCAGTCTGTATAACCGCCTCTCTAACCTGCCAGACGGTGATTCGCGCAAGGCTGGCGCCCTGGCCAACCTGACTTCTCTCGAGTTGCGGCGTGACCAGAAAGTTGCCGAACTGAATTACCTGACCGGGCGCCCAACAGATAATGAAATTGCCCAGCGCCTTAGCAATTATGAAATTGCCCGCGCCCAGCTCGAAGATGCCCAGCGCCGCCTTGAACGCCTGAAAGATGGCTACGACCCGCTTGATGCGGCCCGCCTCGAAGCCCAAATGACCGCCGCCCAGGCGACCCTCAACCTGGCGCGCATTAAGGCCCCGTTTAATGGCACCATTACGGTTGTAGAACCCCTGCCCGGCGACCTGGTTTCTCCTGGCACTCAGGCTTTTCGCCTGGATGACCTGAGCCATTTGCTGGTGGATGTCCAGATTTCTGAAATTGACATCAACAATATTTCTGTGGGCCAGCCGGTGGTCATGTCTTTCGATGCCATCGTTGGCAAAACCTATAACGGCGTGGTGACTGAAGTTGGCAAGGTTGGCACGGTGGTGCAGGGGGCGGTCAATTTCACCGTTACGGTTGAATTGACCGATGGCGATGCCGATGTCTTGCCCGGTATGACCGCGGCAGTGAACATTCTTGTCAATGAAGTTCAAGATGTCTTGCTGGTGCCGAACCGGGCTGTGCGCTTTGTGGATGGCCGCCGGGTGGTCTACATCCTGGTCAATGGCGCGCCACAGATGGTTAACATCACCCTGGGCGCTACCTCAGATACCGTCAGTGAAGTGGTTGGCGGTGACCTGAAAGAAGGCGACCTGGTGATTCTCAATCCGCCGACAGTCTTTGGGCCGATGAGCGGGCCTCCCAACCGGGGGAACTAGCCATGACCGAACCTGTCATCATTGCCCAGGATTTGCGTAAAATCTACAAGATGGGCGAGGTCGAAGTTCACGCCCTGCGCGGACTGTCCCTGACCATCAACCGCGGCGAAGTCGTGGCGATTGTTGGCCCCTCGGGGTCGGGCAAGTCTACCCTGATGAACATCCTCGGCTGCCTCGACCTGCCCACCAGCGGTGAATATATCCTCGATGGCGAACGGGTCTCGGTCTTGAAAGACGACCAGTTGGCCGACATCCGCAATCGCAAGGTTGGCTTTATCTTCCAGAGTTTCAATCTGCTTTCACGCCAGACCGCGCTCTCGAACGTGGAACTGCCGCTTCGCTATGCCGGGATGACCTCTGGACGCCGTGAACGCGCCCGCCAGGCCCTGGTTGCGGTTGGACTTGAAAACCGCATCAACCACCGCCCTTATGAACTCTCGGGTGGACAACAGCAGCGGGTTGCGATTGCCCGGGCGCTGGTGAACGACCCCGCCATCATTATGGCCGATGAGCCGACCGGCAATCTCGACTCGAAGGTCGGCCAGGAAATTATGGACTTGCTGCTGAGCCTGAACCGCGAACGCGGCACAACGCTCATCATTGTGACCCATGACCCCAAAGTTGCCGCCCAGACCCAGCGCGTCATTCGCATTCGGGATGGGATTGTGGATACGGAGGCTTCGTCATGACCCTGACCCAGATTATTATCGAATCGCTTGAAAGCCTGAACTCAAACAAACTGCGTTCAGGGCTGACGATTTTGGGCATTGTTATTGGTGTGGCGGCGGTGATTGCCATGCTGGCAATTGGCCAGGGCGCCCAGGATAGCATTACCGGCTCAATTTCAGGGATTGGCACCAACCTGCTCTTTGTCTTTTCGGGCAACGAGCAGGCCAACCTGCGCAATGTGCGCCCGATTACTATGGCCGATGCCGACGCGCTCAACGACCCCTTCGCGGCGCCCTCGGTGGTGGGGGTTGCCCCAGTCATTCAGAGCGGCAATGTGCGTGTCTCCTCTGCGACTGAGCAAACCACTGCCACAGTGACCGGCGTCACCCCGGCTTATGCGCCGGTGCGTAACTATTCGGTCACTGAAGGCGAATTTATCACCGAAGAACACAACCTGGGCCGCGCCTCGGTAGTGCTGCTTGGGCCAGAGTTGGCCGAAAAACTCTTCGAGCGCCGCGAGGGCCTGGTCGGTGAAACCGTGCGTATCGAAGGACAGCCTTTCAGGGTGATAGGCGTGCTTAAATCGCTTGGCGGCGGCGCTTTCGGCTCGCAAGACAACGTCGCGCTCATTCCGATTTCGACTGCCCGCGCCCGCATCATCCGCCGCAGTGGTGACCGGGTGGATGTCATCTTTGCCCAGGCTATCAGCGCCGAAGCGGTGCCGCAGGCCGCCGATGAAATCTCACAGGTCTTGCGCACCCGTCACCGCACCGAAGTTGGCGCCGATGATTTCACCGTCTTCACGCAGCAAGACTTCTTGCAAACAGCCGCTACCATTACCGGTGTTTTCACCACCTTTTTGGGCGGTATTGCCGCTATTTCTCTGCTCGTTGGCGGGATTGGAATTATGAATATCATGCTGGTTTCTGTCGCTGAGCGCACCCGCGAGATTGGATTGCGTAAAGCCCTCGGCGCCAGACGCAGGGATATTCTTGTTCAGTTCCTGACCGAATCATCCCTGCTCAGCCTGATTGGCGGCCTGATAGGCATTTTCCTCGGCTGGCTGATTTCCACCATCGTCGGGCAGATAGCCGCCGCCAATGGCACCCCGTTTAACCCCAATATCAGCCTGAGCGCCGTCTTGTTGGCGACGCTGTTCTCTGCGGCGGTGGGTCTGTTTTTTGGAATTTACCCCGCCAACCGGGCAGCGGCTCTCGAACCGGTCGAAGCCTTGCGTTACGAATAAAGCCGCCTTCAGGCGGCTTCGTGTGCTAGCCCGGACGTTCCACGTCCGGGCGGCGCGCCAGGGCAGAGACCAGCCCTGGTTTTCAGGAAACAGCCTGCATCCGGGTGGCGCGCCAGGGCAGAGCCTGCGTGAGGAAGATATGCCATCTATTCTCCAAATTTCGCCTGCCGAACTGCCGCGCTACGCCGCCATCCCGATTGCCTTTGAAGTGCGCACCATCTTTGACGTGCAATTGCCCGAAAACGGCCTGGGCGGAATCTACCTCGTCGAAACACCGGTTATGCCCTACGTCAAGGACTACGATGAACTGGAGACCCCGCTCTCGTGGCCCGACGAGTTCGACATCAGCTGCTGGGGCTTGTTCCTGGCCCTCGATGACGGCGGGCAAGCCCTGGGTGGGGCGGCGGTCGCCTGGAATACATCCGGGGTGAACATGCTCGAAGGCCGCTCCGACCTGTCGGTGCTGTGGGACATCCGCATCCATCCCGCTGTGCGCGGGCAGGGGTTGGGCAAAAAACTGTTCGCCCATGCCGCCCAATGGTCGCGCCAGCGCGGCTGTGTGCGCATGAAAATCGAAACCCAAAACATCAACGTCCCCGCCTGCCGCTTCTACGCCGCCCAGGGCTGCCAGTTAGGCGACATCCGCCGCTTTGCTTACCAGAACGAGCCATCCGTCGCCCATGAAGTGCAATTGAACTGGTATTTCGACCTTTGATTTTTAGACAATCGTCTAATATGGTAAAATCAATAAGCCTTAAGCGCAAGGTCGCGTAGGACTTAGACCCAATCTTCAGCCACGAACGCTACGAATGGCATGAAACATTTGTAAAATTCGTGACCAAAACTATTCAAGAGAGAGCCTCCCAAATGGAACAAAAACTTGCCCAACTAAAAACCCTGCTTGGTGAAGCCGCTGACCTGTACCAGATTGAAGCCCTGCTCGGTTGGGATCAGCAGGTCAACATGGCGCCCGGCTCTGCCGCCTCGCGCGCGCAACAAGTGGCCACCCTCGGCGCCCTTGCTCACCAGAAGGCCACCGCCCCAGAAATTGGCAAACTGTTTGAAGAACTGCTGCCCTGGGCCGAGGCCAATCTTGACCCCGACAGCGAAGATTACCGCCTGATAAAAGTCAGCGCCAAAGATTACGACAAAGCCACTCGTGTCCCCTCTGCTTTTGTGGCCGAAGCCTCGCAGGTGATTGCCCTGGCTCACCAGGCCTGGGCCGAAGCGCGCGCCAAGTCCGACTTCTCCATCTTCCAGCCGCATCTCGAAAAAGTCCTCGACCTGAAAAAGCGTTATATTGGTTTCTTCCCGCCCGCCGACCACCCCTACGACACCCTGCTCGATGACTACGAACCCGGCATGAAGACCGCCGATGTCAAAGCCATCTTCAACGAACTGCGCCCCCAGCAGGTTGAATTGCTCAAAGCCATCGCCGCCCGCCCTCAGGTGGACGACTCCTTCATGCATCTCGAATACGACGAACAAAAACAATGGGATTTTGGTCTCAAAGTCGCCACTGCCTTTGGCTACGACTGGAATCGCGGCCGCCAGGACAAATCGGCTCACCCCTTCACCACCAGTTTTGGCATGGATGATGTGCGCATTACCACCCGCGTCTATAAAAACCAGTTTGCCACCGCCCTGTTTGGCACCATGCACGAAACCGGCCACGCCCTCTACGAGCAGGGCGTGGGGCACGTTTGGGCGCGCACCCCGCTCGCCAATGGCACCTCGCTGGCCGTCCACGAATCGCAAAGCCGCATGTGGGAAAACCTGGTCGGGCGCTCCCTGCCCTTCTGGGAGCACTTCTACCCCGAACTGCAAGCGGCATTCCCCGAACAACTTGGCAAGGTCAGCCTCGAAACCTTCTACAAGGGCATCAACAAAGTCAGCCCCTCTTACATCCGTGTCGAAGCCGACGAAGCCACATACAATCTGCACATCATGCTGCGACTCGAACTCGAAATCGCCCTGATCGAAGGCAGCCTGGCCGTCAAAGACCTGCCCGAAGCCTGGAACGCCAAATTCCACGACTACCTCGGCCTGACCCCGCCCAGTGACGCCCAGGGCGTCTTGCAAGACATTCACTGGTCGGGCGGCATGGTTGGCTACTTCTCCACCTACGCCCTCGGCAACCTCATCTCCGTCCAACTCTGGGAAAAATTCAAAACCCTCAACCCCGAAATCGACGACCAGATGCGCCAGGGCGACTTCTCGAACCTGCTCTCCTGGCTGCGGGTCAAAATCCACCAGCACGGGCGCAAATACGAACCGCAAGAACTCGTCCAGCGCGTCACCGGCTCCAAAATTGACCCCGCCCCCTACATGCGCTATCTCACCAATAAATACAGCGCAATTTATGACCTGTAGTACCCGCTGGTCGAGTAGGACGAAGTCCGTATCGAGACCACCCCCCGTCCCGAAGCCCATCTTCGGGACATTTTTTTATGATATAACTCCGGCTTGATGAACCGTTTTCTGACCCTCGCGCTTTTATCCTGCTCCCTGGCTTTGCTGGCCGCCTGTACCCGCACGGAACGTGCCACCCTGTTCCTGCCTACCGTTACCGAAACCGTCTCCACGCCTGAGCCGAGCCGCACCCCTGCGCCGCGCACCCCGACCCCTACCGCCAGCGCCACCCGCAAGCCCCCAACGGTTACCGCTACCCGCACCCTGACCCCCACCATCACCCCAACCGCCACCCGGCGCTGGTGGTGGAGCCCAACCCCAACCTTTACCCCCTCCAATACCCCGACCCTCGACCCCAGCAACGTCATCCTGCGCCTGGCCGCCCCCGGGCCGATGTCCAAACTCTCCTCTCCGTTTGGCCTGGTGTTCTACGTCTTGCCTGAGTACACCGGCACCACCCGCATTGAAATCATCGGCGAAGACGGGCGAGAAATCTACCGCAAAGTCTTTCGCACCTACAAACAGAGCATTGCCAGCCGGGTCGCGGAGGAAATCCGTTTTGAGATACCGGCAGCCAGCGAGGTGGCCCGCATTCAGGTCAGCACTCAGGACGAGTTTGGGCGCATCATGGCGCTCAACTCAGTACGCGTTTTGCTTATGGCGGTAGGCGATAATCAGTTTACCCCGGCCTATGAGCCGCTCGAGCGGGTGGTCTTGCGCCTGCCGCGCCGCGACGGCGAAGTGACCGGTGGCGAAGTGCGCGTGGTTGGCATGATTCGCCCGGTCAATAACGGCCCGGTTATCCTTGAACTGATTGACCGGCGCGGCGCGGTCATTTCATCCCGGCTGCTCTATTTTGATGCCAGCCTGACGGAATACCAGCATTTTGAAACCAGTTTGCCCTACCTGGTCAGTGAACCGACCTATGCGCGGATTGTCCTGCGTCAGAGCGATGACCGCATTCCTGGCCCGGCTTATCTGTACAGCCACGAAATCTTGCTCAGGCCTTGACGCATTTTTCAAATGTGGTAATATTGACGGGCTAAACAAACGACGCGGGGTAGAGCAGTGGCAGCTCGTCGGGCTCATAACCCGGAGGTCGCAGGTTCGAGTCCTGTCCCCGCAACTGAT
>CAZNCT010000127.1:0-11198 GCA_964571615.1 uncultured Anaerolinea sp.
CAGCCGTCCATGACGAAGTTGAGTTGCGGGTCGTCTGCCGCAATCCAGACGCCGTTGTAGCGGCGGGCGATGTGCAGGTGGTTGGCATTTGAAAACCCGCCTTCGCAGGAGGAATGCCCGATGCGCTCTCCCGCGCGGACGTATTGCCCCACGGCCACCCGGTCGCGGGTTTCGATGTGCATGTAGAGAATGCTCCAGCCGGTTTGTTCGAGGCCGTCGCCATCCAGGTCTTGCACGACAGCGCCATTTTCAGAGCGCACGATTTTGCCATCGGCTACGGCTGTTACCCATGCTTCGGTTGGGGCGCAGCCCATCGGTTCTCCTGGAGGCGCAAAGTCGAGCGCGGCCCAGGCCGAGCCGCTATCCCAGCCGCCGTGCGGGCCGCCGGTGAAGGCCCATACGGCCCCCGGCTCAAACGGCAGGATCAGCGCGGGCTGGCTCAGGTTGGCGGGCAGCAAGGGTTCGATGGCCCAGTCAAAAGGATAGCCGAACATTTTGTTGTAGGTGGCGTACAGCCCATTGGGGCTGGTGTTGATGCGCCAGGTGGCCTGGTCGTCAAATTTCGCAAAGAAATTTTGCACTCCGGCTGTTCCGGCATTGATGCCTGGTTGTGGAACAATGTAAGAGCCATCGGCCAATTGCCACAGGCCGATTTTCTTCTCTCGCCAGCGGTAAAAGCCTTCGTTGAGTTTGTCAGCCGTCCAGGCCAGCTGGCGATACAGGCCTACCCGGGTATCGTCAATATAGACAATTGGCGTCTCGAGCGTGGAGGGGGCCGGGTTGGGGTTCGTCACCCACTGACTGCGATATTCCAGGATGGCTAACAGCAGGCGCGGGTTAACCGAGTAATTTTGGGCCACCCGGCGCACAATTTGGGCTCCGTTTAGCGTTTCGCCTTCCACCTCCTGGCTGTAGTAGGCCAGGTAGCCGCCTTGCTGGCGCACAAAGGCTTCAATGTTTAGCAGGGTTCCGAGCGGTGAGTAAACCAGCTCAGAATCGGGGATAATTTTGAAGTAATCAGACGAAGCGGCCTGTGGCGTTATCTGGGCGGTGGGGGCCTGTTCAGGCGAGATGGGAATGAGCAGCACATCGCCAGGATAGATGATTGCATAGAGCGGGTCGAGGTTGTTTGCGGCAGCCAGTTCTTCAACGCTGATGCCATAACTCTGGGCGATTTTCCCCAAAAAGTCGCCGCTCTGAACGGTGTACGTCATCGGGCTTGGGGTGGGCGTATCCAGGCTGAGCAGGCCGGGGGCAAGCGGAGTAAACGTTGGCAGGATGAGTTCTACATCTGGCGTTGGGCTGGCCACCAACGCTCCGGCGGCCCGGGTGGGGGGCAGATAGGTTTGCACCGGCGCCAGGGTCGGCATGGCGATATTGACCGGAGACAGCGGCGTCAGCGCCGTATTCACCGGCGCGGCGCGGGTGCAGGCAGACAGTAGCAAGCCAACAAACACAGAAAAAATCAGGACTTTTGCACGCATAAGCTTGATTGTACCAAATTTGAAAAATTTTCAAATTTCGATTACAATCGCGTTCGCTGTACCTGAAAACCCAACGGGGAGCCTGCCCAACAGGCTGAGAGGAGCGTAAATGCGCTCGACCCGCAGAACCTGATCCGGTTAGTACCGGCGTAGGGATGACGTTCGACTTCCGCTCACATCCTCCCAACGCCGGGGAGGATGTTTTTTTGTCTTGAGACGCGGATTTCACGGATTACGCGGAGTTTTTGGTTGTGATTGCCAGATTTCCGTTCGCTCCGTGTCCGAAAAAGGAAGTTTTATGCCTCGCGCAATTCTCTTTGCCAATGGTGACCCACCCAACCCGGAAATTGCCCGCCGACTGATTCGCCCCGATGACCTGCTGATAGCCGCCGATGGCGGCGCGCGCCACGCCTCCTCGCTGGGATTAACCCCCTCCCTGCTCATCGGCGACTTTGACTCGCTCAGCGCCGAAGAACTGGACAAATTCTCCCGCGCCGGGGCCAGCCTGCGGCGCTACCCGCCCGAGAAGGACGAAACCGACCTCGAACTGGCGCTTGATTACGCCCTGAAAATCGGCTGCGCCCCTATTCTCATCCTCGGCGCCTATGGCGGACGCCTCGACCAGTCCATCGGCGTTCTGTCCCTGCTCTCCGCGCCCGCCTGCATCGCCGCCCGTGTCCGCGCCGATGACGGGCAGACCGAAGCCTTTTTTATCGATAGGCAGGCCGAAATCAGCGGTTCACCCGGCGATACGGTTTCCCTGCTGGCCTGGGGCGCGCCTGCCCACGGAATTGTCACCAAAAACCTGCAATACCCGCTCAATGGCGAAACCCTCTCCCCGCACCGCACGCGCGGCGTCAGCAATCTCATGACCGCCGAAAAAGCCAGTGTTTCGCTGACAGGCGGCTTGCTGCTTTGCGTTCATATCCGAAAATAGACCTGACAGGTTTTAAAAGACTATTTATTAATCACTTGAGTTTAGAGTTCAATTTGGGTTAAGACCTTTTGGTACACGGATTGCACGGATTACGCGGAATCTCACGGATTTTTCTTAAAAAAACCGCGTAAATCCGTCCAATCCGCGTAATCCGTGTCCAGATTTTGGTTTTTAAGCGCCCATTGAGCCAAGATTCCTGCTTTGCCAGACTCGTAAAAACGAACTCTAAAGTCAAGTTAATCATAAAGGAGACCAACTCATGAAAAAACTGTTCATCGTCTTGACCCTTATCCTCTTCACTCTCTCCGCCTGCGCCCCGCAACAATCCACCCCTGCATCGGGCGAACCCGCAGTGCTGACCATCATGACCCACGACTCCTTCGCCATCAGCGAAGAGGTCATCCGCGCCTTTGAAGAAGCCAACAACGCCAAAGTCGCCTTCCTGCAAAGCGGCGATACCGGCTCGGCCCTCAACAAAGCCATCCTGAGTAAATCGGCCCCGCTCGCCGACCTGTTCTACGGAGTCGATAACACCTTCCTCTCGCGCGCCCTCGAAGCCGACCTGTTCGAGCCGTACAACTCGCCGCTCCTGGCCGAAATCCCGGCTGAGTTCCAGTTCGACCCGCAAAACCGCGCCCTGCCCGTCGATTACGGCGATGTGTGCATCAACTACGACAAAGCCTGGTTCGCCGCCAATAACCTGCCGGTTCCGCAAAGCATTGACGACCTGACCCGCCCCGAATACAACGGCCTGCTCGTCGTCCAGAACCCGGCCACCTCCTCGCCCGGCCTGGCTTTCCTGCTCACCACCATCGAACGCTATGGCGAAGACAACTATCTCGAATACTGGCGCGCCCTCAAAGCCAACGGCGTAGTGGTTGTCGATGGCTGGAGCACCGCCTACTACACCAACTTCAGCGCTTCCTCCGGTCAGGGGCCCCAGCCAATGGTCGTCTCCTACGCCTCCAGCCCCGCCGCCGAAGTCCTCTCCGCCAGCCAGCCGCTCACCGACGCCCCCACCGCCTCCATCCTCGATGGCTGCTACCGCCAGGTCGAGTTTGTCGGTATCTTGCGCGGCACCCAAAACCGCGCCCTGGCCGAAAAATTCATCGACTTCATGCTCAGCCCGCAGTTCCAGTCTGACATGCCGCTCAACATGTTTGTTTACCCGGTCAACCCCGCCGCCGAACTGCCCGCCGAGTTCATCCAGTACGCCAAAACCGCCTCCAACCCCGCCCGCCTCGACCCCGCCGACAAGCGCGAACAGTGGATTCAGGATTGGACGGATGTCGTTTTGCGGTAATTTGTAATGGGTAATTGGTAAATGGTGATTTGCGCCAAAAATTACCATTTACCAATTACCACGCCCCAATTACCACCTTGAAACGCCTGCTCCCTGCCCTGCTTTTTTTAGGAATATTCTTTTTCCTGCCCCTGGCCCGGATTCTCACCCTGGGCTTTGATTCAGGCTTCATCCTCAACCCGGGCGGAACGTTCTACCCGCGGCTGGTTTCCGTTTTGGGGTTCACCTTTTACCAGGCCTTTGCCTCGACCGTCTTCACCCTGGCTTTTGGCTTGCCCCTGGCGTTTCTCTTCGCCCGCTACGACTTCCCGCTAAAACCCCTCCTGCGGACTCTGACCGCCATCCCCTTCATGCTCCCGACGGTGGTGGTCGCCGCCGGGTTCAACGCCCTGCTTGGGCCGCGCGGCTGGCTCAACCTGCTCCTGGCTGAAGCCGGGTTGCCTGCCCTGGCCTTTGTTGGCACTTTTGGGGCAATTGTCACCGCGCACGTCTTTTACAACACCACCATCGTCATCCGCCTGGTTGGCGACGCCTGGGCCAACCTCGATTCGCGCCTGACCGATTCCGCTCACGCCCTGGGCGCCAACCACTGGCAGACGCTCTGGCATGTTACCCTGCCGCTCTTGCGCCCGTCCATTTTGGCGGCCAGCCTGCTGGTTTTCCTGTTCGACTTCACCAGTTACGGCGTCATTTTGCTCTTGGGCGGCGTGCGCTACGCCACCCTCGAAGTCGAAATCTACCTGCAGACCGTCAGTTTTCTCAACCTGCCCGCCGCCGCTCTTCTTTCGATTGTGCAACTGCTCTGCACGTTGGGCCTATCCGTGCTTTACAGCCGCTACGTCACCCGCGTCACTGCTCAAATCAAACCCGCCAGTCTGCCCGCTGCCCACAGAATGCCCCAAACCCTGGCGCAGAAAACCCTGATCACGCTTTTATCCGTCATCTGCTTCACCTTCTTCTTGGCTCCCCTCGCCTCCCTGCCCCTGCGCTCCATTGCCCGCCTCGAACCCACACCTGCGCGTGCCGCCTCGAATAACGATTCTCAAATTATCGAATCCCCCAATTACCAATCCCCAATTACCCTGGACTACTACCGCGAACTCTTCATCAACCGCCGCGGCTCAATCTTCTATGTCCCGCCCGTCCAGGCCGCGCTCAACTCCCTGTCCTACGCCGCGCTGACGGTTTTCCTCTCGCTCACCCTCGGCTTTCCCGCCGCGACGGCCCTTGTCCGCTCCGGCAAATTCGCCCGCTGGATAGACCCGCTCATCATGCTGCCCCTCGGCGCCTCCGCCGTCACCCTCGGCTTGGGTTTTATCGTTACGTTTAATCAGGCAGTTCCGTTTATGAACTGGTTACTGAACACTGATAACTGGACGCTGCTCACTTCGCCCTACCTGATTCCCCTGGCCCACACCACCATTGCCCTGCCCTTCGTCATCCGCAACCTGCAAGCCGCGCTCTCGACCATTCCAGAGCGCACCCGCGAAGCCGCCCGCATCCTGGGCGCTAATCCGCTCCAGGTCTGGCTAAAGGTTGACTTCCCGATTGTGCGCCGGGCGGCGCTCTCTGCCGGGGCGCTGGCCTTTACGGTTTCGCTGGGCGAGTTTGGCGCGGCCTCCCTGCTGGCCCGTCCCGAATACCCGACCCTGCCAACCGCTATTTACCGCTTCCTTTCGCAACCCGGCGCGCTCAACTACGGTCAGGCCATGGCCATGGCAACCCTGCTCATGCTCCTGACCGGCCTGGGCATTTTCGCCATCGAGCGGCTGAGACCGAAGGGCAGTGATTTGTAAAGTGGTAATTGGAGATTGGTAATTGAAACTTGACCATTCACCAATCGCCAATTACCAATTACCATATTACCAATTACCATATTACCAATATGCTCACACTCACCTCCCTCACCAAATCCTACGAATCCAAACCCCTGCTCCGGGGTATTTCCTTCTCGGTTGCGCCGGGCGAGGTGGTTTGCCTGTTGGGCGCTTCGGGGTCGGGGAAATCGACGATTTTGCGCATCATTGCCGGGCTAGAAGAAGCCGAAAGCGGCCAGGTCGCCTGGAATGGCGAGTCACTTCAGGGCGTGCCAACCCATCAGCGCCGGTTTGGGCTGATGTTCCAGGATTATGCTCTCTTCCCGCACCTGTCTGTTTTTGAGAATGTGGCCTTCGGGCTAAAAATGCAGCGTGTAGTCAGATTAAAGAGTGGAATTGCGGCCCTTTGGGATGCCCGCGAGAAGGCATCTATGCAGGCGCGGGTGCGCGAATGCCTGGAGATGGTTCATCTTTCGGGCTTTGAGCATCGCCGCGTGACCGAACTTTCGGGCGGCGAACAGCAGCGCGTGGCGCTGGCGCGGGCCTTGGCGCCCAACCCGCGCTTGTTGATGCTGGATGAGCCGCTTGGGGCGCTCGACCGCGCCCTGAAGGAATCCCTGCTCGATGAACTGCGCCACATCTTGCGCGGGACGGGTATTCCGGTAATTTATGTCACCCACGACCAGCAGGAGGCTTTTACGCTGGCCGATAGAATCATCCTGCTGCGCGAGGGCCAGATTGCCCAGGCGGGCACCCCGGCTGAAGTTTTTGCGAACCCGGCTGGGGCGTGGGTCGCGTCTTTTTTGGGGTTGGGAAATGTGGTTAGACCGGGGGAAGGCGGCGGGGCGTTGAATGCCGAAGGTCTCGACATCCACAAGACGATTTTACTGCGCCCGCAGGCCGAACTCGTGCCCGAAGGCGGGACGGTGCAGGGCGTGGTGGCGGATGTGGTTTTTGCGGGCGAGTCGTTTCGGGTGGCGCTGCAGAATGGCTGGTATTTTTATGTTGGCGAAGCGCCGCGGGTGGGAGATTTTGTCCGTTTGCGGGTTTTGCGGGTAGAATACCTGCCATGAGCGAACAAATGACGGTTCACAAACGCAATGCGGCAGGTGAGATTACCTGGTCTTATGCCGGGCGGGTGCTTGCGCGCGGGGATGATTTTGTGCGCCTGGAAGCGCGCTTCAACCGCGATGATTTGCCTTTTCAGGGGATTGTTTTGAAGCGCAATGACCGTTTTGTCGAGACGTTTTTCACTGACCGCTGGTATAACATTTTTGAAATTCACGACCGCGATGATGACCAGGTGAAGGGCTGGTATTGCAACATTGGCAAGCCGATGGTGTGGGACGGGCCGGATGCGATTTCGTACATCGACCTGGCGCTCGACCTGTGGGTGGCTGCCGATGGCTCTCAGGCGCTTTTGGACGAGGATGAGTTCGAGGCTCTGGCCCTGGATGAAACAACGCGCCAGCAGGCCTTAGAAGGCTTGCTGGCGCTGAAAGCGTTTTTTGCGCGTGGGTTACACCTAGTTTAGGATTTCGACCAGCATTTCAGCAAAAATCAAGACTGTGCCGATCAGCCCCAGGCAAAGGCAGCAGGCAACAACAACCCCGACCACAATCAGGACAACTTTGTTGTTCGATTTCGGTGTTTGGGCAACAAAGGTTGGGTCAGAAACGGGGTTATGCATAGAAGGCGGTCAGCAGGCTCATGAACAGACTGTCGCCATTTTCCCATAGCCAGTAGAGCGCTGGGAGGGTAACGCAGCAACAGCAGATGAGCAAGAAAGCGACAACCCCAATGATAATCATGGTGGTGTTGTTTTTCTTGGGCGCGGCTTCGGGCAGGGGGGTGGATTCAAATTCAGACATAATTCCTCCTCGGGCAAGGGTTGAAAAGGGTTAAGAAATTCTATCATTTTTTATCTGCTTTCAGGTACTTTTTCGTTAAGATTCGGTAAATTTCTGTCTTTTAGCGTGTAGCCTTTAGATTTTTGGACAAAACCGGTTGATTTTTGTCTGATTTGCTGTAAAATGAAAGAAACCAATTCCATGAGGAGAATAAATATGTCACAGTTTAATTCTGAAATCACCAGTGATGATAAGTTGTGGGCTTTGCTGGCTTACGTCTTTTCACCACTTCTTCCTATCATCATCATGTTGATGGAAGACAAGAAGAATCGCCCGTTCATTAAGGCGCACAACGCCCAGGCGCTTATTCTTGGCATTATTACCATTGTGACCTCGGGCTTTTGTATCGGCATCCTGGTCTGGTTCTATCAGCTTTACCTGGGTTTCAAGGCTTATCAGGGCGAGTATGTCGAAGTTCCGGTTATCACCAACTTCGTCAAAAGCCAGGGTTGGGCCTAGTTTTTGGGTTGTCACCAGTGGCGGCTCCGCGAGGAGCCGCTTTTTTATTTGCAACCCGGGGCGGGGTTTTGCGTAAATCTCTCCAGATGTAATCATAAAAGGAGAATTTAGAATGAATGCTGAAACCCCTTCCACTGTTGTTTTGCCGCTTTCGCCTTCTGAAGAGCGCACCTGGGCCATGCTGGCGCACCTGAGCGTGGTGGTCAATCTGTTTACCGGCTTCTTTGGCCCGATAGCCGCGCTGGTGATTTACCTGCTTTTCCGTGACCGTTCGCGCTATGTGGCTTATCACAGCCTGCAATCGTTTATCAATCAGTTAATCTGGTGGATTGGCGGTGGGACGATTATTGCGATTGCCTGGGTAGTTTCGGGAGTCCTTTCGGTCTTTCTGATTGGTTTGTTCTTGCTGCCGTTTGCCTGCCTGGTGAGTTTTATGCCGCTTGTTTCGGTGATTCAGGGCGTCATTGGCGCTGTCAAGACTTCGCAGGGCGAAGACTATAAGTACTGGTGGATTGGCGATTGGGTGCGCGGTACGCTTGAGGGGCTTTAGGCCGCTGAGGTCTGTGAACCCATTTGAGATAAAACGACGGCCCCCGCAAGGGGGGCCGTCGTTTTGTTGTTGATCACCGTCAGAGATATGTTTTATTCCAATTCGAGCCAGCGATAGGCCAGTTCGACGGCTTCTGGCAGCAGGGCGCTGGTCTCTGCTGAAAGTTGCCGGGTGAACAGGAAGCGGTATCCGCGCACTGAGAGCAGGGCGGCCCTGGGTTTGCGTCCGTACAGGCTTTCGCACATTGACATCAGCGATTGCGGCGTCAGGTGATGGGTAAAGGGCGAGTGCTGGAATTCGCTTTCGACTTCAATTAACTGCACCGGGACGGGGATATTTCCGGTATGCGCATCGACAAAACAGACGCGCTCATAATCGACGATGTCTTCGGCCATTTCGGGGGTTAGTTGCAAGAAAAAGGCAAAATCGAGCGGCCCGTCTTCGGGAAAATCGTCTTCATAGGAATCTGGCGCGGGCAGGCCCAATCTGACGGCAATTGCGCGCAAGATGTGCCAGGCGACGCCGTCATCTTCGCGGTCAGGGTTGCCGTAACCGAGGAGGAGTAGTTTTTTCAAGGTGTGTTTTCCTTTTTTATTTTCTCACACCAAAGAAGCGTTTTGGGTGATGGAGATGTCTTGTAATCGGTCAGAAGATGTCTCGCCTAAAAATGGCTCGACATGACAAGCTGGAGACTTACCCTGAACCCAGGCTGGCATATAAAAACGGACACAAGCGGAATTTTCCCGACATTGTATCCGTTTTTAGAGCATTTAAGATTTTCCGTTGCGCCCCGTTGTTGCCGTCGTGCTTAAGGGTTTTGGGGGCTTGTCTGGGTTTGCAAACTTTATAAACCGGGAATTAATCGCGCTTCAGGGTTTTCATCAGTTCGCCATCTGGCCCGATGATGTCGAGCTGAATGGGCATCTGACCGATGGCATGGGTCGAGCAAGAAAGGCAGGGGTCGTAGGCGCGGATGGCGGCTTCGACGCGATTGAGCATGCCTTCCTGAACATCGGGGCCTTTGACGTAAGTCTTGGCGACGCTATCCACCGCATTGCTCATGGCCCAGTTGTTGTGGCCGGTTGAGACAATCAGGTTGACGCGGGTCAGCTGGCCGTTTTCGTCGGCGTGGTAGTCGTGGATGAGTGTGCCGCGCGGGGCTTCAATGATGCCAACGCCATGACCGGTGTAGTTCTTGCGCGTGTTCAGGATGTCGGTGCTGAGAATGTCCTTGTCTTCGCACAAGACGCGCACGCGCTCGGCGGCGAACAGGGTTTCAATCAGGCGGGCGTAGTGGTAGTAGAGCGTGTTTTCGACCGGTTTGCCGCCATTGAGTGACTTGAAGACTTTCAGCTCTTTGTTGGCCAGCGGGGTGTCGATCTTATCTGCAATGTTCAAGCGCCCCAGCGGGCCGACGCGATAGACCCCATTGGGGTAGCCCATCTTCTTGTAGAACGGGAATTTCAGGTACGACCAGGGTTCAACGTGTTCCTGAATGTAATCGAGGTAATTTGCGCCGTTGAAGCGTTCCAGTTCTACGCCGTTGCGGTCAATCAGGCGAATGTTGCCTTCGTACAGTTCCAGGCCGTTTTCGGGGGTAATCAGGCCAAAGTAGCCGGTGGGGAAGACCGCAAACTTGTTGATGTCTTCCATGTTTTTCTCGGCCCAATCTTTCATGATTTGCAGGCCAATCTGGATGGCTTCGATGGCGGCATCGACCCCTTGCAGGATGGCGTCGCGTTCTTCAACTTTGAGCGCTTTGTTGACGCCGCCCGGCACCGCAAAAACGGGGTGAATGCGCCGTCCGCCCAGGGTGCGGATGATTTCCTGCCCAAATTTGCGCAGCATGACGGCTTTGACCGTCAGTTCCGGGTTGGCGCCGACCAAACCGCCGACGTTGCGAATTTCGGGCGCGGCATCAAAACCGAGCAACAGGTCAGGCCCGGCGAGTTCGAAGAAGTGCATGCCATGGCTCTGGATGATTTGTCCCATGTGCATTAGTTCGCGCAGCAGGCTGGCCGGGCGCGGCGGGGTCTGGCCAGTCAGGGCGTCTCCGGCTTTGGCCGAGGCCAGGTGATGGCTGACCGGGCAAATGCCGCAGATGCGCGGGGTGATTTGGGGCATTTCAAAGTACAGGCGGCCTTCGCAGAATTTCTCAAATCCACGAAATTCGTTGACGTGCATGTAGGCGTGGTCAACGGTTCCGTTGTCTTTCATGTGAATGGTGACTTTGGCATGGCCTTCGATACGGGTAACGGGTTCGATTGTAATTTTTTGAGTGCTCATAAAATCTCCTTTTGCTGTGTCATTGCGAGCGAGCCGTGCTTGGGTGAGCGAAGCAATTTCCTGCCTGGAGAAGATTGCCGCGCCGGGCCGACGCCTCGTTACAATGACAATCCGGGATTAGTGCCAGTGCAGCAAGTCATCCTTCAGTTCGGGTTTGCGTCCCTGAGCCAGTTCGCTCAGGACGTAGAAAATAACATCGGCATCGGGGGGGCAGCCAGGGACGTTGTAATCTACCTTGACGACTTCGTGAATGGCGCGGGTTTTGGTCATGGTTGCCAGTTCGGGGTCGTTGGGAATTTGCGAACCCGGCTCGTTGCTTTCGGCTTCAACGTAGGCGCGTTCGAGGGCCTCGCGCACGCCGCAGAAGTTGCGCATGGCCGGAACGCCGCCAAAGACAGCGCAATCGCCCAGCGCCACCAGAATTTTGGAGCGCTCGCGGAACATTTTGGCTA
>CAZNCT010000128.1:0-8028 GCA_964571615.1 uncultured Anaerolinea sp.
AAAATCTTGCCCCAAACGCTCAATTCCGCCCGGCTGTGGCGCAAAATTGAAGCCTGGCCTCTGCTGGCGCTCAACTCCACCCGGCTGTCGAATGCGCTTTGGCGGGTGAAGAAAGTAATTCGTAAATGGTGATTGGTAAATGGTAATTCCAATCCCCAATCCCCAATCCCCAATCTGTAATCTTCAATCTCCAATCCCGATATGAGAAAAGGCCAAAACCCTGCCAAATTTGCCAAAACTGTCGCCAAACCGGAACGAATCACCGTTGCGGTCTTGAACTACATCCCCTTCCTGAGCGGATTTTACGCCGAGGGGCTGGATGTGCTAAAGGTCAGCCTGGAATCCATGCGCAATGACCCCGGCCTGCCCTTCGACCTGATGGTCTTCGACAACGGCTCCTGCCCCGAAGTGCGCGACTGGCTCATCGCCGAGAAAGAAGCCGGGCGCATCCAATACCTGCTCTTGTCTGAGAAAAACCTGGGCAAGGGTGGCGCGTGGAACATCATCCTGGCGGGCGCGCCAGGCGAGATTATCGCCTATTCCGATAGCGACATTCTCTACTACCCTGGCTGGCTGGCCCGCTCGGTGGAGCTGCTAGAAACCTTCCCCAACGTGGGCATGGTCACGGCCCGGCCCTTTCGCACCAATCCCGACTATCACACCGCCACCCGCGCCTGGGCGCAGGAAAACGCCGCTTTGGAAGAAGGACAATTCATTCCCTGGGAAACCTTTTGGGAGTTCAACCGCTCGCTGGGACAGGATGAAGCCGAAAACCGCAAGATTTATGAAGAGACAAAAGATTACCGCGTGTCATTGCGAACCCCGCCAGGGGCGAAGCAATCTCCTGTTGAACAGGAGACCGCCACGCCGCACAACCCGCGGCTCGCGGTGACAGCGTTTGCTGGCGCCTCGCACTGGCAGTTTGTCGCCTACAAATCTGTTCTGGCGCAATTTTTGCCCTTCGACATGGACAAACCCATGGGGCAGGTCAAGCAACTCGACCAACGCATGAATGCCGCCGGGTATCTGCGCCTGATGGTCTCTGACCCGCTGGTGATGAATCTCTCCAACACCACCGACTACGTCAAAGGCGTGTACGCCAAAGGCCAGCCCGCGCCCAAACGCCCCGGCCTGGTCAAGCGCCTGGTACAATTCGCGCCCATCAAAAAGACTTTGCTGGCGGTTTACGACCAGATTTTTAAGTGGTATTACTCGTAACCCATGACAAAAAAAGTCCTCATCTCCGCCGACCACGGCATGGCCATCATCTACTTTCTGCAATCGGATGTCGTCTCGACTCTGCTCGAAGCGGGCGTTGAAGTCGTCGTCCTGACCGACGATGATACCAAAGACAAAATCGCTGCCAAATTCTCCGCCCTGAGCGCAGGGTCGAGTAGCGCAGCGTATCGAGACCCGGCCCTCAAAGGCCGCCTGACCTTCGATGGCCTGAAACTCAAAGAGGCCCAAAAATACGCCAATAGCGTCCAGCCGCGCTGGCAGTGGTTGCTTTCGTCCTACCTGCGGCGTGTTGGCGGCTCGTGGCGCATCAACACCGAAGCCATGGACAGCAACATCTGGGAAGTCTGGGCCGAAAACGGCTGGAAATTCCGTTTGGGAATCTGGATTCCTTCCGCGCTGGCGATTCTGATTCTGCGCTCCAGCCGACTCGCCCGCAAAGCCCTTGTCCGCGCCCAGATGCGCTTCACCCCCGGCCTGTACACCGATATTTTTGACCGCCACCAACCCGATTTGGTCATCGCCTCCACCGCTGGCTGGCGGCTCGACCGCTACCTGCTGCGCGAAGCCCACCAGCGCGGCATCCCGACCATGGCCGCCATCGTTGGCTGGGACAATTCATCTTCCTACACCATCCCCGGCGCGCCGATGGACTACGCTACCTGCTGGTCGCAACTGCAAAAGGATGAACTCGTGCTCGGCTCCGACTGGCCGCCTGAGCGCGTCCACATCGGCGGCATTCCCTCCTACGATGGCTACTTCCGCAAAACCTGGCAGATGCCGCGCGAAGACTACTTCCGCCTGCATGGCCTCGACCCGAACCGCAAACTGATTTCCTACGCCTGTAGTTTTGTTCACTTCGCCCCCAACTATCCCAACGTCGAAGCCCTGGCCCGGCTGGTCGCCTCCGATGCGCTTGCCGAGCCTTCGCAACTGCTCATCCGCCTGCACCCCAGCCACTTTCAAGACAAACCCCAAATCTTTGCCGAAGAACGCGAGCGGATTTTCGCCCTCGAACAGCAATACCCGCATGTCCATGTCGTTCACCCGGTAGCCCTGGGAGGCTCGCTTGGCTATTACGGCGGCGAAGACATGGACGAAAAAGCCTCGATGATGGCGCACTCCGATGTCTTTGTGACGGTTTATTCAACCATGGTCGTCGAAACCGCCATTCACGATACGCCCATCATTGCCGCAGTGATAGACACCCCCGGCGGCTGGAACCGCCCCGACAAGTTCTCGCTCTCGCTCAAAGAGATTGGCAACTGGCCCACCCATCAGCGCTTCCGCGAAGCCAAAGCCGGGCGCGCAGCGCTGAATGCCTACCTTGAGAATCCGGCCCTGGACGCCGCCGAGCGCCGCAAATTTATCGAAGACGAAGTGACCTACACCGATGGCACAAGCGGTAAGAGAACAGCCGGGTTCATCTTGAGCGTGCTCAACCAATCTTCTGGCCCGGCGGCCTGACCAGCACCCGGGCGCGCCGCCGAAATTGACCCCAGCGTTTTTACTTCAACAAGATAAAAACAGCCATAATCAGCATCTGCGCCAGCGGATAGTAACTGGCGTGGTCGAACAAGCGTGCCGCCAGCCGTCCTTCGTGGTGATTTTTGTACAGGTTGTAGGCAGGTCTCAGCAGCAAGAAGAAGCCTGCCAGCGTGCTGGCCACCAGGTAGGGCCAGCCCAGGTCGAGTGGCGAAATCAGCGGCAGGAAGAGACTGGTCAGCACGGTCAGCGAGAGCATGACCAGCACAATTTGCCCGGCGCGGCGCGGCCCAAAGGTCAGTGGGATGGTTTTGGCGTGCACGCGCTTGTCCTCCACCGTGTCGTTCCAGTCCGCCGGGATGTTCTGACCGCCGATTTCCCAAAAGAAGACCCAGGCCAGGGCCAGCAGTAACAGGCCTGGGGCCGGTTCGGGGACGACCACAAAAATGGCCGCGATTGGCCCGCACGATTTCACCAGTCCGCTGACCAGGGTGCGCCAGTAGGTCACTTTGAAGAGCAGGCAATAGAGCACCTCAAGCGCGGCAGCGGCCAGCAGAATTAGCACAATCACCGGGTTGAGCAGATAAGAGCCAATCAGCGCGGCCACAAACCAGCCCGTGAACCACAAGACGCCGCTGCGATAACTGAGCGCATTTTGTGCCAGCGGATAGCGCAAATCAGAGGCTTCGACCGAGTACCCGGCGTTGATGCCGCCGCTAAATTTCTCACGGTCCACCGCAACTCCAACCAGGTCATTCAGGGCGTAGATGGCGGTGTAGGCGGCAAAAGCAGTGAAGAGCGACAGCGCAATCACCTGCCATTGCGGGAAATCGCCCAGCCACAAAAGGGCGTAGAAGCCTGGGGTGGCGATATCCAGCACGCCGTGGGTGGTTCTCGAAAGAGCCAGGAATCGTTTCATCATGGGTTCTCCTCCGCTTGGGGTTATTCCTTGCAAAAGTGCAGCATGTAGTTGACATCTTCAACCCCCAGGCCGACCTTGAAGCGGTTTGTAAAGGGGTTATACAGCAGGCTGGCACTGCGCTGGTAGGTTAGTCCTGCCGCTTTGGCCCAGGCTTTCAATTCACGCGGTTGGATGAGCATCTCGTAACGGTGTGAGCCGCGCGGCAGCAGGCGCAGGATGTATTCACCGCCGACGATAGCAAACAGGAAGGCTTTGGGGGTGCGGTTGATGCTCGAAAAAAAGGCTTGCCCGCCGGGTTTCAGGGCGCGGGCGCAGGCGGCCACCACTTGCGCCGGGTTGGGGACGTGTTCGAGCATTTCCATGCAGGTGACGACATCGAACCCCCCTGGCTCACGTTCGGCGATTTGTTCGATGTTTTCGTAACGGTAGTCAATCTCCAGCCCTTGCGCGGCGGCGTGCTGGCGGGCGACTTCAAGCGAGGCTTCTGAAAGGTCAATGCCTGTCACGCGGGCGCCCTGGCGGGCCAGCGCTTCAGCCAGGATTCCGCCGCCGCAGCCGACATCCAGGATGCGGGGCGTGCGCGTTGTCAGCGTTTCGAGGATGAACGCCGTCCGCAGGGGATTAATCGTGTGCAGGGTGCCCATCTCGCCGCGCTCATCCCACCAGATGTTTGAAACACGGTCAAATTTGTCAATTTCGCGGTTATCAACGTTTTCAGACGGTTGCATAAAGGTTGGCCCAATCTGTGAGTGTGTGAATGGCCGATTTCACTTCTTCGGCCCGAATATCGTTCAGGAAGACGCAATCTCCCAGCCCTGCGGGCATGGGGACGCGCTGCCAGCCATTGCGGTGATAGGTGCGCTCTTCGAGCGACTGCCAGAGCAGGGCCGGGTCGAGCAGGGACAGGTCGAGGCTGATGCCCAATCTCCTGACCAGCCCAAGCACCCGGTTGGTTTCTTCTGTCGAAAGCAGGCCGCGCCCCAGCGCAATTTGAAGCGAAACAAGAATATCAAGCAAGACGGCTTCGCCGTGTAACAGGCGGCTTTCGTAGTGCGTTTCAAGGCCATAACTGAAGGTGTGGCCGAAATCTACTTTGCGTTCGAGGTTTTCTTCAAACAGGTTGGGTTGCAGTTCTTCGAGCATCCCTGCAATTGCCCGGTCGAGAATCTCGGCCCCGTCCTGGTCTTGAAAGTGGTTTTGGACGGCTTGCTGGCCGTGCGCCCCGAGCAGGCTGAAGAGCCCGGCATCTTTGATGACTGCCAGTTTGATGATTTCGCACACCCCATTCAGCAGGTGACGCTGCGGCAGGCTGACCAGGAAACTCTTATCGAGCAGCACTTTGGCTGGCGGATGAAAAGCGCCCAGGCGGTTTTTGCTGCCGTTGAAGTTGACCCCGGTCTTAATGCCTATCGAAGCATCGACATAGCCCATCAGCGTGGTTGGGATTTTGATGTAGGGCAGGCCGCGCCGGTAACTGGCGGCCAGAAAGCCGACTACATCGGTCAGTACGCCCCCGCCAATCGCCAGAATTGGCTCATCGCGGCGGTGAATGGGGAAGGTATCGAGTTCGCGGGCCAGGGCCAGGTAGTTTTCGACCGTCTTGTTCTCCTCCCCGCCCGGAAAAGGGATAAGTTTGGCTTCGACCTGGTGAGCGCGGAAGTAATCGCCGATGGCCGCGCCGTAAATTTGGGCCACGTTTTCATCTACCACCACAAACCGGCGGGCGTTCTGCACCCGCCCAACCGAGAGCAGGGCCGGGTTTTCGGGCCGAAACAATCCGCTGGTGTTGGCCACCTCGTATGTGATGGCAGTTTCAAAGGTGACTTGTCGCCGGGTTGCTGCCTCGCTCATACCACCTGCCGCCAGTTGGCTTTGGCCTCCAACAGCCTGCGGGCCAGGGCCTGGGCGAGTTCCAGGCTGTGATTGCGATAATTGCCGCACTGCTCATCGTTGTTGAAAGGCACATTTTCGGCTGCCAGAATGTCATTGAGAATTTTTTCGAGCGTATCACACACAACCTCGGCCCGGCCTTCGTTGAACAAAACCAGGTAGAAGCCGGTCTGACAGCCCATCAGCCCAATGGAGATGAAGTTTGCAGGCAGGTGTTTGAGAAACCCGGCCAGCAGAAAATGTTCAAAAGAGTGCATTTCGGTGATGGAAAGAGTCTCTTCGTTGGGGCGGGTGATGCGCAGGTCAATGGCATACACCACATCGCCGCCCGGGCCCTGGGTGGCCGAGCGCAATTTGACATGCGGCGCTTTGAGCAGACGGTGGTCGAGTTCTACTGAGGTGGCCGGGTCCCAGCCAAGTTGTTGCAGGTCAATCATCATATTCTTCTCCCGGATTTAGACAAACTGTGACAGGTGGCTGTAACTGTCGTGCAGGGCTTTTTCCCACGACTGGACGTGGTGATACAGTTCGACCGACCCGTAGCCTGAGAAGCCGTTATCGGTTAGCGCTTTGAAACTGGCGGCAAAGTCCAGCGTCCCGAGGCCGGGAATTTCGTGGAAGTGAACCACTCCCGTCAGCGTGTTGGCGACCATTTTGTCCATCAGCAGGTTGCCGTCTTCGTCGTGGGTGCTGCGCAGATAGAGCAGGATGGGCCGGGCACGCTCGAGCACATCGTAACTCAGCCCTGGCACCGAAATCAGGTAAACGAAAATTTCGCTCTCCAGCGGCGAGGCGCCGTTGTACAGGCTCGGGTAATGTACGAAGCCCGGGGCGCGTTCAATGCCTGCCGCCGCCAGAATGGCTTCGATGCGCTTTTGCTGTTCTGGCCCGGGCTTTTCATCGCAAAAATAGAGCGGATGCCGCCGGTCTACCAGCAGGTAATCGGCCAGCGCCGGGAAGTACACCAGGTAACTGGCAAAATCCAGGTCGAGTTGCAGGTTTTCGGCGTCTTTTACAATTTTCAGGTTGTAGCCCTGGCGGGTATCGGAGATGTGCAGATAGCGGGTGTATGGAGCGGCTTGCGCCAGCGCGCTGACGTAGTCTTTTTCAGAGCAATACATGTGACACAGGTCGAGATGCAGGCGGAATTTGGGCGAGTTGACCTCGTTCATCAGGCTCATGGCTTGCTCAATCGTTTCGATAAACATGCCCGGTTCTGGTTCAATCAGCAGGGTGATGTCCTCGTCCTCGCGGATAAAGCCCAGGCATTGGTGAATGCTATCCACCAGCAGGGCGCGCGCGTCCACCCCGGGGTTGCTGACATGCTCATCACGGATGAAGCCGCTGCCGAAAGTCACCAGCGGCACCTCCAGGGCGCGGGCCACCTCGATGCCGCGCCGCACCAGGTCGATGCGCCGTTTGCGCCCGGCCAGGTCTGGGCTGAGCAGGGACGGCTCATGCGGGCGCGAGGGCGTGAAAAAGTGGGAGGCAGTTGCGATGCAGGCCGGTTTAACCCGGCTGGCGTCAAATTGCTTTTTGATGGCGGCCAGATACTCCTCGCTCAAGTCGAAAGGGTTGAACTGGTCACGGTGAAACGAAACTTCGATTCCCGGGTACCCGGCCTGGTCAACGACTTCAATGGCTTTCTGAAAGTCGAGATTGGTCAGCCCGAACGTGCTGTAACTGAGTTGAATCATAACCTGCTCCCAAAATTAGACTTGCCTGCCAGCGGCTGGCAGGCAAAAATTTTACCATGCGCTTGCCAGGCTGTGAAAATATGCTCAAGCCAGAGACGGGTTAGCCATTTGGCTCCTCGCGCAGGTCGGCAATGGTGCCGCCTGTCAGGGCTTCGAGTTGGGCTGGGGTCAGTTCAAAAATGGCGTTGGGGGTGCCTGCCGCAGCCCACAAAACCTCGTACTGGAATAAGTCACGGTCAATCAACGTCACCAGCGCCTGGGCATGCCCAAGCGGAGGAATGCCGCCAATGACAAAGCCGGTCGCGGCGCGGGCGAATTCGGGGTCGGCGCGGCTGATTTTTTCGCCCAGCAGGGCGGCGACTTTCTTCTCGTCCACCCGGTTGGCGCCGCTGGCAATCACCAGCACTGGCTTGCGGCTGGTTTTGCCTTGAAAGATGAGTGACTTGGCAATTTGCCCGACCTGCACCCCCACCCGCTCGGCGGCCTCTGCCGAGGTGCGGGTGCTTTCAATAAATTCAATCACTTTCAGGTCTGTGCCTCGTTCTTTGAGGGCCTCCTGTACTTTTTGGGCCGAAGCCGAAAGGGTTTCTCTGACGGCGCGCATTGCTTCTCCTGTCTGTTTTGGCAAAGTTAAAGAAGTTTAATCGTTTTCAGCGGCTTTTGATAGCTTTCGACAGACCCTCATGCTACAATCAATCCCATGCCAAGAAAAAATTATCTCAAATTCAATGACCCCGCCCCCGACCTCGAGGTTCTCGACAGCGCAGGTCGTCAGGTGCGGCTATCCTCGTTCTGGAA
>CAZNCT010000128.1:8038-11135 GCA_964571615.1 uncultured Anaerolinea sp.
GGCCCGCTGGTGCTGGCTTTCACCCGCCATTTTGGCTGTCCGCAGTGCAAAGAGATGATGGACGAGCTCTACCAGGCCCAGCCCTTGCTGGCCGGGCGCGGATTGCAGCTGGTCATCGTGACCCAGGGCACACCTGAGCAGGCTCTTGAGTTTTGTGCCGCGCGCGCGCCAGGCGCAACCTGCCTGGCCGATGCCCAACGGGCGGTCTATGCCGCCTATGGGCTGGCCCGCGGCTCACTCTGGCAAACTTTGCTCTCACCGCGCATCTGGGTTTCGAACCTGCGCCTGCAATTGGATAAGGGCTTTCGCCCTGAACTCCCGCCCAAGGGCCAGGATGCCTTTGTCATGTCGGGCACTTTTGTGATCGGGCCAGATGGGCGCATCCGCCTGCCGTATTACTACGAAGACATTGCCGACCATCCGCCGCTCGACCTGCTTTTGCATGGTCTGATGGGCATGGATTGGGGCAAGCCGTTTGAAGGGGCAATTACTCCCAATGAATAACTTTTCGTTAGCCGCTTATCTTTCCTGGCAAGAAATCTGGCGCAATCGTGGGCGTTTTTTTCTCGTTAGCCTGGTGATTGCGCTGATTACCCTGCTGGTCTTGTTTATTGCTGCCCTGGGCGAGGGGCTGGGCAATGCCAACCGTCAGTATCTCTCGCGGCTCGATGCCCAAATGCTCGTCTTTCTTGAAAAGTCCGATTTCATCATCCCCGGCTCACGGGTCGAACGCTCCGCCGTTCGGGCGATTCGGCGCGTCGAGGGGGTAGCCGACGCGGGTGGAATCGCCACCTCGAGCACCGCCATCCTGCTGCCCGATGGCGAGGTGCTCAAGGTTTCTTTGCTGGGCGTTGAGCCGGGCCGTCCGGGTGACCCGGCAGTGACCCAGGGACGCGCCCTGCTGGGCGAGGACGCCCGCGAAGTTGTGGTCGATTTGAACGTTTTGCAGCGTTCAGAGATTAAAGTTGGCGATACCATCACTTTGCGCTCAACCCAGGGCACCAAAGACCAGTTTTTTAGTCTCAAAGTGGTTGGCGCAACCGATGGGCAGTTATACACTTTTCAGCCTTCTATTTTTGTGCCCTATGGCACCTGGGATCGGGTGCGTACCAAGTCGGATGCGGAACTAGACCGTCCCAGCACCACAGTCAATGTGGCTGCGGTGCGCCTGTCGCCGGGCGCCGACTTTGAGACGGTCAGCGCCTCGATTCGCTCTCGGATTGATAACGTTGAAACTGCCGACATTCAGACGGCCATTGAAAACGTGCCGGGTTACTCGGCCCAGCAGGGCACGGTGCAGACCCAGGCGGTTTTCACCCTCTTGATTGGTGTGCTGGTGATTGGCGGCTTCTTCCAGATTCAGATTTTGCAGAAAGTCCCGCAGATTGGCGTGCTAAAGGCGATTGGCGCATCCAACGCGATGGTCGGGCTGGCGGCAGTGATGCAAATCATCATCACGACCACGCTCGGGGTTGCGCTGGGCAGTTCGCTGGCTTTCCTGTTCTCGCTGGGGTTCCCGCCCACCGTGCCGATTGTCTTCAACGGCCTCAATTCTGCAATTGCAATTGCAGCCCTGCTCTTGATTGGCCCGTTGGGAGGCCTCGTATCTATCTTCTATGCGGTCAAAATTGAACCGCTGAAGGCTCTGCGCTTGTCGTAACTGCATGGAGCCCAACGACTGTTGTCGTTGGATGTCCAAAGTCGGCAGACTTTGGACTCCATCATCAAAGGTATTTTATGACTCTTGCTCTTGAAGTAAAAAACGTTATCAAAACTTTCCAGGCCGATTCTGGCGAAATTCGCGCGGTCGATGATGTCTCGTTTGCGGTCGAGGCCGGTGAGTTCGTGGCCCTGGTTGGGCCGAGCGGCTCGGGCAAAACGACCATGCTTTCCATTCTGGCCGCCCTGCTGACCCCGACATCGGGCCAGGTATTGATTGATGGGGTTGACCTGGCTCAGATGAGCGAAGCCGAGCGGGTGGTCTTGCGCCGTCAGAAGATTGGCTTTACCTTTCAGTCGAACAACCTGATCCCCTATCTGACTGCTCAGGAAAATGTCGAATTGATGATGCGCCTGAACAATCATTTTGACCGCAGCGCCCGGATGCGCTCGGCAGAGTTGCTCTCGCGCCTGGGTCTGGGCGAACGCCTGAACAACCTGCCTGCCCAAATGTCGGGCGGACAGCAGCAGCGCGTAGCGATTGCGCGCGCCCTCATCCATGCTCCGACGGTGGTGCTGGCCGACGAGCCGACTGCCAGCCTCGACACCGAGCGCGCCTTCCAGGTGGTGCAAACCTTTCAGGCGCTCATCCACGAAAACAACCGCGCCGGAATTATGGTCACCCACGACCTGCGCATGTGCCAGTACGTTGACCGCGTACTGCAAATGCGCGATGGCAAACTGGTCAAGGTCTATGAAACCCGCGAGGAGATACTGGCCCTGGCACGGGGCGAGTGATTTACTGAGCGAAAGCGTGCAAAATCAAAAAAAGAGACGAGCGTATGCCGCTCGTCTCTTTTTTGGTTTATTTTGGGGCCAGATTACCCGGCCAGGAAGCCCATCACTTTGTTTTTCAGCGCCGGGGCCGGGGCTGCGCCAACGTGACGGCTGACTTCTTTACCGCCTTTGATGAACAACAGGGTCGGAATGCCCATGATGCCGTACTTCATGGCCCATTGCGGGTTTTCGTCGGTATTCACCTTGGCAATGACCACCTTATCCCCTTGCTCGCGGGCAATTTCTTCCAGCGCCGGGGCAATCATTTTGCACGGGCCGCACCAGGGCGCCCAAAAATCCACGACCACCGGGGTGGCCGATTTCAACACTTTTTCTTCAAACTCAGCATCAGTGACATGAATAGGTTGAGACATGTTTTTTCTCCTCGAAAGATAATACAACGTTTATTTAGATGCGCCCAGCCGCCAAAAGTTGCGCCTGAAAAACAGACCTTCGTTGGGGGCGGTGAGATTGCTGCTGAAAATTGCGCGCGCCTGCCTTGCCAAAGGCGCCAACCTGCCTTATAATACGACCCGCACAAAAAATCGGGCGCGTAGCTCAGTTGGTTAGAGCGCATGTATCACACACATGAGGTCAGGGG
>CAZNCT010000129.1:0-11134 GCA_964571615.1 uncultured Anaerolinea sp.
TGGTGGGCGGCGATATTTCGGGCGTGCAGGATTTTATTTACACCATCTCATCCAAAGGCGCGGCGCGGACTTTGCGCGGACGCTCTTTCTACCTGCAACTGCTCACCGAAGCGGTCTTGCGCTTCGTTCTGCAACGATTAGGATTGCCGTACACGAACGTCATCTACTCTGGCGGCGGACATTTCTACCTGCTGGCGCCTGTCAATGCCAAAGACAAAATCGAAGCCGCGAAGAAGGAAATCAGCCAGATTTTGCTGGACGCGCACGGCGTTTCTTTGTATCTGGCGGTGGGATATGCCGAAGTCCCCGCCAGCGGATTCAAACTGGGCGCGTTCCCGAAGTATTGGAAGGAAATGTACAAGCAGGTAAATCTTGCCAAGCAAAACCGCTATGTGGAGTTGAAAGAAGATTTATACAAGGTTTTTGCCGTTCCCGATGAAGGCGGCAATCCTGATACGACCTGTTCCATTTGCGGCGAAGACGTGCGCGGCACGGACAAAAATATCTCTGGCTGGAGTGATGTTGAAGCCGAAGACAAAATTTGCTCCTTGTGCCGTTCTTTCTATGAGCAAATTGGCAAGGAATTGCCCAACTCAAATTTCGTCGCCCTGGGGTTCGGCGAGCCTGCCAACCAAAAAGCAAAAGCCCTGGATGTGCTGGGCAGGTTTGGGATGCAGGTACAACTAGTACCGGATGAGAAAACCAAAGTCCAATTCAACGGCGTGAAGCGGGCGGTGATTTGGGCGCTGGGCGACCCGCAAAACGGCTATCCCGCCTGCGATTCGCCGACAGTTCACGCGGTTCGCTACGTTGTCAACCAGACGCCGCGAGACGCCAAAGGCGATATTTTGACCTTTGACGAATTGCAGAAAAAACTGGAAAAATCGGCGGGCGGATTCAAACGCCTGGGCGTCCTGCGCATGGACGTGGACCATCTCGGCGATATTTTCTCCAAAGGCTTTCACGATGAAGAAAGCAAAGACGAGAAGGACATTACATCGCTGGCGCGCGTTTCGGCGTTGAGTTTTCAGATTTCCTTGTTCTTTGAAGGCTGGCTGAAGCGGATTTGCGAACAGGAAGGGCGCAAAGGGCTGGTGTACGCTGTCTATGCGGGCGGCGACGATATTTTCCTGCTCGCGCCGTGGGACCAGGTTCCCGATTTGGCGCTGGATATTTCAGCCGCGTTTGCCGAATACACCACCGGCAGAGTGACTCTGAGCGGCGGCATGGCGTTCATCGGCGGCAAATATCCCATCTATCAGGCGGCGGAGGACGCCGAAGAAGCCGAGAAACTGGCAAAGAAAAACGAAAGAGACTCGTTTGCTTTTCTTGGCGTAGCGTGGAAGTGGAGCCGATTCAAAGAATTGCAGGCGAAGCAAAAACGCCTGGTTGCCATGCTCGACAAGAAAGAAGAAAGCGGCGAGACGCCCAAATCCCTGCTGCAAGTCATTCGCGGGCTGGCGCAAATGCAAGAAAAAGCCCGCAAAGACAAACCCGGTCAGCCCGTGTGGGGCGCGTGGATGTGGATGAGCGCCTATCACCTGACCCGCGCCGCCGAACGCGCCGAAAAGAAAGGCGACGCGGCGCTTGCCCGCGACTTGAACACCATGCGCGAGGAATTGCTCAAAGACCTGCCCCAATGGGGCAAGGCGGCGCGCTGGGCGCAGTTGATTCTGCGAAAACCAAACAATCCATAAGGAGGCTTGCCATGAATGAAGTAAAAACAATTATCACTTCTGACCCGACTGGCGAAACGTTGGTAAATTTTTCCAGCGCGACTGCCGAACGCCTTGTGCGAGACCAATTGAAGCGAACCCAGATTCGCAAAATTTTCACGGAGGTCAGAAAAATTCAAGCGCAATGGGACAAAGATGACGTCACCGCTTTGCGCCGTTTGAATATGCTTCAGCCAAAATTAGATTATCAATCCAAGAGGGCTGAAAAGAAGGGAATTTCACCGCTGGCTTATCTCAAAACGGTTTTGACCGAAGCAATTATTGAGGTCAATGCTGGAGGCAACGCCGCCGAAAAGAAACGACGTTTTGACAAATTTGTCGAATTATTTGAAGCAATTCTTGCCTATCACCGCGCAAAGGGCGGGGAAGAATAAATAACCCAAGAAAAGGAGAAAATATCATGGACAAGCAAATTACCTTGTTTGGTCGGGTGTTTATCGAAGTGGATATTCGCGCCGTGACGGGATTACATATCGGTGGTTCGGGCGCGGATTTGGAAATCGGCGGTCTGGACAAGGAAGTGATTCGCAACCCTGTGACCAAAGAACCTTACATTCCCGGTTCCAGCCTGCGCGGCAAAATGCGCTCGCAAACCGAGAAAATCTTGGGACGCCCCATCAATTCGCCATTAGGGATTCATGTGTGCAACGAGAAAGAAATGGCGGTGAACGTTAAGGGTCATAAAGGCTGCCCGGTATGTCACATCTTTGGCGTTCCGGCGGGAGATTTCCCCAGCGTGACACGGTTGGTCGTGCGTGACGCCACAATGACCGAAGCAAGCAAACAGAAACTCAATGACGCCAAACTTGATTTGAATTTCTCTGAACTCAAAACCGAAGTCGCCATAGACCGCGTGACCAGCGCGGCGACGCCGCGCACCATTGAGCGCGTTCCGGCGGGGGCGGTGTTTGGTCCCGCCGAACTGGTGTTCGGGATTTACGAAGCCGCCGATTATGACCGCCTGAAGGTGGTGATTGACGCCCTGCAACTGGTGGAAGACGACTATCTCGGCGGGGCAGGGTCGCGCGGTTCGGGCAAGGTGTGTTTTGAGAATATCAAAGTCTATGCCCGCAGCGGCAGGGAATATTCAAAACAGGAATTTTTTGCAAACACGGAAAAAGAGCCGTTGACCAGCATTCAAGCCCTGGCAAACAAATTCGATGAACTGAAAAAGTGGATGCAAACCAATATCCCGATTACATCAACGGAGGGATAGCCATGCAAATACAAACCTGGCGTATCCAGGGCGGCAGTTTCCACTTTGGCAGGCAGGGCTTGGGGCAGGAAGAAACGCGCGTCACTTTTCCTTCCGACAGCCTGTTTGCCGCGCTGATTGCCCGCCTTGCTCTGCTGGAAGGCGGCTCGGCGGTGGAAAAATTCATTCAGCCGTTTTGCGAAGGCAAGCCGCCCTTCGTAGTCACATCCACGTTTCCTTTGGCGAATGATGTTCTCTTCTTCCCCGTGCCGCTCACATCCCTGCGCGTGGAAAAAGAACTGCCCAAAGGGATGAAGTTCAAATCCCTGAAAAAGGTCAAGTACGTTTCGGAGGGCATTTACCGCCAATTGGTCGCGGGCAGGCGTCTGGTTGAATTTGCCGCCGGGCAGGCGCATGAGACCTTTTGGACCCTGCCCGATGAAAAAATCCCCGCGCAACTATGGAAGGTGGAACGCCGCCCGCGTGTGACGGTGGAGCGCGGCACGAACAAATCCACGCTCTATTTTACGGGCGGCGTGACCTTTGCCGAAAACTGCGGCTTGTGGTTCGGAATCCGCTGGCTGGAATCAGACGCCGCGCTCCAAAAGCAGGTGGAAAACCTGCTGGAAGATTTGTGCGAAGCCGGCTTGGGCGCGGAACGCAGCGCGGGCATGGGCAAGGCAAAAATCACATCAGGCGCGGCGCTCGAACTGCCCGACCCCACCCCGGCGGGCGCGTGGACGAATTTGAGCCGCTATCTGCCCCGCGAAGACGAAATAAACGCCTTCACCGACCCGCAGGCGGCATATCAGATTGAGCGGGTGGGCGGCTGGCTGGATTCGCACGTCAAACGCGGACAGCGCCGCCGCGCCGTAAACATGCTGACCGAAGGCGCGGTGCTTGGCTGGGCAGGGCGCGAAACGCCCGGGCGCGTGGAAGACGTTGCTCCGAAGTACGAAACGAACGACAACCCGCAGGGTCATTCCGTCTATCGCTGCGGCATGGCGCTGGCGGTCGGGTTTGGAGGCGCGAAATGACGACGTATAACCTAACTTTGAGAACGCTTTCCCCAATCCATATCGGGTCGGGTGAAATTTTGCGCGAAAATTTCGACTTTTCGATTTACGAAAAAAGAACCTGGCGATTGAACGAAGACGAGATTTTACGCGCCAAAGAAAACCAATGGCGCGCCGCGCGCGGCTCTTACCCGCCGCCGGGTAACCTGCTGACGCCCGCCGATTACCAAAACCCCGATTTTTTCCGCTACGCCATGCGCGGCTACCCACGCTCGGCAAAAACCTACGCCGAATTGCGCGAGTTTATCAAGGATGTGTATGACCGCCCTTACATCCCCGGCTCTTCGCTCAAAGGAGCGTTTCGCACCGCGCTGGCATGGACGGGCTGGAAGGAAATCAACCCGCGTTTGGACCGCAACGCGATTGGACGTAACAAATCGTGGGCAGGAAATCCGCTGGAGAAAAAAATCTTCGGCGAGAACCCCAATTACGACCTGTTGCGCGCCCTGCATGTTTCCGATTTACACGGCGCGGAAAAAGCGGGCGGGGCGCTGATTGTGGTCAATGCCCAGGTGGTGACGATGCGCAAGAAAGGCTCGCCGGTGGAATTGGAAGCCCTGCCCGGCGAGATTGAGTTCAAAGGCTCATTGACAATTGACGAAACCCTGTTTGCGCCCTGGGCGGAGAAACTGGGCTTTGCCAACCGCAAACACTGGCTGGATGAATTGCTGGCGCGGACTCAGGCGCACAGCAAAGCCCGCATTGAAGAACTGGCGCAATGGTTTGGTCACGCCGATGGCGGGGAACGAATCGCTTCGTTTTACAACCAACTGGCGAAAATTTCACCAGGCAAAAAACAGGCTTTTGTGCAAATTGGCTGGGGCGCGGGCTGGGATGGCAAAACCTTCTCAACCCATCTGCAAAAAGACAAGATGCTCTTTGAGCAAATCGTCAGCGATTTTCGGATGCACAAAACGTCAAAAGACAACCCTTCCCGTCGCAAACCGGGCGACCCATTCCCGCGCTCAAAGCGGATTGTGGTGAAAGATGGCGCGTCCGTTGCCCCCCTCGGCTGGGCGCTGGTGGAGATTGCGGAGTGATGATTTTTGATTGTAGATTTTAGATTGCAGATTGATGATTGGAGCGCGTGATGACCCGTAAAGTGATTACCTTTCTTGGTATTAAACCGCGTGAGGCAGTGTACGAATGGAACGGCAAACCCTACCCGGCTAAAGTGATGGCAAAGGCTATTCGAGAATTTGCCCAGTTTGATGAAATGCTTGTTTTTGTGACGCCGGACGCTAAAGCGCAAACCTTTCCACTTTTGGCCGCTTTGGGCGATGATCGCATTCGACCAGTAGAGATTGTGGACGGTAAAGATACCGAAAGCATGTGGAAGATTTTTCAAACGGTGGTAGATAACGTTCAAGAAGGTGAAACGGTTATTTTTGACATTACGCATGGCTTTCGCTCCCTGCCTTTCCTGGCTTTTCTGTTCATTGCTTATCTCAAATCGGCGAAAAATGTCACCATTGAAGCGGTCTACTATGGCGCATTAGACATGCAAAAAGACGGCGTCACCCCGATTCTTGACCTGACCGAATTTGTGACCTTGCTCGACTGGCTCACCGCCACCGAGCAATTCATCCAGACCGGCAATGCGCGCAATCTGTCTTTCTTGTTGAATCCCAAAAACCTTTCAGGAGGCGCTTTGTTTGATGCTGCCTCCACGCTGGATACGGTTTCTCAGGCGGCGCGGCTGTGCCAGCCGTTTACGTTGATGCAGGAAGTCGGCAAACTTGGTACAGCGCTCGACCAGGCGCAGCAGGAACTTCAAATTACTGCCCCGCCCTTTGGCGTGTTGAAAAAACAGATTGTCGGCGCGTTTGGACAATTCCAAAATGATGGCCGGGATGTGGCAGAAATGCTGCGAACTGAATTTCGCCTGGTGGAGTGGTATTATGCCAAAGGCCAAATCATTCAGGCTGTAACGCTGGCGCGTGAGTGGCTGATTGACGCTGTAACGTATCGCCTGGGACAGCCGCTCGATTACCTGATTGACAACCGCATTCCGTTTGAGCAAGCGATTTCAGGCATTGCGCTCATTGGGAAACCGTACCCTGAAGACCGGGAAAGAACGTTTACCGAAAACGACTTGAACCGCTGGGGGCTGGAACTGCTCCAGTGGCCGGAGCGTGACCAATTAGCGCAACTGTGGATAGACCTGAAAAACGCGCGTAATCCCCTCGACCATGCCGAACACCAGCGCAAGAAGGAAAAAGAAAAAACGCTCGACGCGCTCAAAAAACTGCAAAATAAAATTGATGAAAAGGTGATGCCCGGCTTGCGCGCCCTGGCCCAAACCTGGAACCTGGCATAATCTCCAATCCAAAATCGTAAATCTGCAATCTCCAATCCACAATGTTAATCTCCCTCATCGGCGAACAGCCCATCCCCAACCTGTTACCCATCCGCCATCTGAAAGCGACGGAAAACCTGATTGTTCATACGAACAATGAAAATGCCAGTATCAAACCCGCCCAGCGCTTGAAGAAGTTGATCCCATCCAATTTGGAAGTTTCCCTGCTTCAGGTAGATGCGTATCGGGTGGATGAAATCCGCAAGAAACTACAAGAAACCATCGATGAGCGTTCCGATGTCATCTTCAATCTGACCGGCGGCACTAAGCCGATGAGCCTGGCGGCGCTGGAAGTGGCGCGGGCGCGGCGGGCGACCTGCGTCTATTACCAGACCGAGGGCCAGCGCGGGCGCGACCAGCAGAGCAAGTTGTATTTTTACCGTTTTGATGATGCCGGGAATCTGGTTTTTGACCATGCGGAAGCCCTTCCCGGTGGGCTGATTAATTTGGATGAGTATCTTCACGCTCATCTGGATGGCTATGAGGAGAAGGGTTTTGCCACCGGCTCTGGTGGCGACCTGGAAAAGGCTGTTTTGGCCGCGCTACAAGGCGAAATGGACGAGATAAAGGCCAACATTAAGCCGCTGGGCGTGAAAAACCAGGTTGAAATTGATTTGCTCGTCCGGCGCGGCAACAACGTTGCCGTGCTGGAAATAAAAAGCGGCGGACAGGGCAGCAACAAGAAGGCTCTAGACCAGTTGACCACCATGGCTGCCCGCGAATACCTGGGGACCTACGCCACCCGTATCATCGTCACTCGCGCCGATGATGATTCGCGCTCTGGATGGTATCAGGCCTTAGCGCGCGCCCTGCGCGTGGAAGTGGTAGAGTTGCGCTCTTCTCTGCAAAACGGCCACCTGCATGAGCAAGATATCCGAAATTTGCGCCAGCGGTTGAACGAAATTTTGCCACCGAAAAGCGCAAAATGAATTTTGCGCCACAATTCTCCCAATCATCAATCATCAATCTCCACTCTCCAATCTCCCATGATCCTCCTCAACTTCTCCCACCCCATCACCCCCGACCAGAAGGCCCAAATTGAGGCCCTGACCAAAAACCCGCTCGAGACGGTCATCGCCCTGCCGATTCATTTCGAGCAGGAAAAGCCCTTCCTTCCGCAGTTGCGCGAGATTCTCAAAACGGTGACGTTTACGCCCGAAGAGTGGCAGACGGCGCCCATCATCGTCAATTTGCCCTCCTATAACTACATTGCCGCGCTCACACTGGCGGAACTGCACGGGCGCATGGGCTACTTTCCGCCCATTTTGCGGCTCAAGCCGGTGGAGGGGGCTATTCCCCCGCGCTTCGAGGTGGCCGAGGTGATTAATTTGCAGGCGGTGCGCGATGAGGCCAGGAGGGAAAGGTATTAGATTGCAGATTGCAGATTGGATGGTGCTTATGGATGCGGATGTTTTGAAGAGGCGAAGCAAAGATTTTGCGCTGCGCATTTTGCGCTTGTGCCAGGCGTTGCCCCAAAAACTATATGGGCGAGACGATTGGGAAACAGTTGCTTCGCTCGGCAACTTCGGTGGCGGCCAATTATCGCGCTGTCTGCCGGGCGCGCTCGAAGGCTGAGTTTGCAGCCAAACTGAACATTGTGATCGAAGAAGCCGATGAGAGTTTGTTTTGGTTGGAACTAATCGCTGAAAGCGGCATGTTGCCGGTTGAGCGTTTGTCAGAATTACTCAAAGAGGCCGATGAATTGACTGCTATTTTCGTCGCCTCGCGCAAAACCGTCACCCAAAACAAGCGCTAATGCACAAATCCCAAATCCCAAATCTGAAATCTCCAATCTGAAATCTCCAATCTCCAATCTCCAATCCCCAATCTCCAATCCCAAATCCCCAATCAGCCATGGACTTACTTTCCCTCGTTCTCACCCTGACCCCGATTGACATTGACCCCGCCCGTAGCGAGTTTCCACGCTGGTGGGGGCGGGCTTCACAGGCCGCGCTGTTAGATGTGGTGCGGCAGGCCAACCCGGCCCTGGCCGAAAACCTGCACGCAGAATCGGCGTTGCGGCCTTATACGGTTTCCAATTTGATGGGCCGCTTTGAGCGCGGCAAGGGCGCGCCCCTGCCAGGACAAACCTATTGGCTGCGCTGGACAGCCCTGAGCGCAGAGGTGGCGGCAGAGTTGCTGAGCTTCGCCGAAAGGGCCAACGGCGCCGGGCTGGATTTGGACAGGATTCCGTTTCGGGTGCTGGCGGCGGCCACCCGGGCCGAAGAGCAGGCCTGGGCGGGGAACGCGTCCTACGCCGCCCTGGGGGGCCGGTTGCTGCCAGGGGCAGAAACGCCCAGGCGGGTGAGTTTTCAATTGACCAGTCCGGCGGTGTTTAAAAGCGGCGGGATTTCGCACCCCTTGCCCACGCCTTCGCTCGTCTTCAACAGCCTGATCGAAAAGTGGAACGCCTTTGCGCCTGTGGCGCTGATGCCCGAACTGCGCCGTTATGCCGAAGAATGCCTGGCGGTTAGCCGGTTTGAGCTGAAAAGCCGCCCGGTGCCACTTAAGGAGGGCGGCCTGCGGATTGGCGCGGTGGGCCAGGTGACGTTTACCGCCACCAACCCCGATAAATTTTGGCTGGGGCAATTGCACACCCTGGCGGCTTTTGCCCAGTTTGCCGGATTAGGAGCCGGAACAGCGCAAGGCTTGGGCCAGGCCAGAGCGCTGGCGGGAGAACAATAATTGTTAATTCAACAATCTCCAATCTCCAATCTTCAATCTAAAATCTCCAATCTAAAATTCCTGAACCTTAACAACGCTGAAGGGAGGTTTGTATGCCAGCCTTATATCTGGTTCAACAAAATACCAAAATTCGCATTCGCAACCGGCGCTTGCAGGTGGAGCGCGAGGCGGAAGATGGCTCACCTGCCGAGGTGCTGACGAGCGTTCCGCTGGGGCAGGTGAGCCAGGTGGTCTTGTTTGGCAACATTGGCCTGACGACCCCGGCGATTGATGCCCTGCTGGCCCAGGAGACGGAGGTGGTCTTTTTGACCCAGCGGGGCGAGTTTCGGGGCAAACTGGTCGGCAACCTGACGCCGCATGTGCCATTGCGCCGGGCGCAGTACCGCGCGCTGGAAAAACCCGAGTTTGCGCTTAAGATGGCCCAGGGCTTTGTGCGCGCCAAACTGCAACACCAAAAGGCGCTTTTGCTGCGTAATTCGCGCGAGGAGCGCGCCCCGGCAATTGGCGAGGCCGCCGAGCGACTGAATCAGGCCCTGGAGGCGGTGGAGCGCAAGACAACGCTCGATAGCCTGCGCGGGCTGGAGGGGGCCTCAACGGCGGCCTATTTTAGCGGCCTGCGGGCGTTCTTTGCGCCCGAATGGCGTTTTCAGGACCGCAACCGCCGCCCGCCTGCCGACCCGGTGAACGTCTTGCTTTCGTTTGGCTATACCCTGCTGGCCCAGGCGGCCAGCGCGGCGGTGCAGACGGTGGGACTGGACCCCTTTGTGGGCTTTTTGCATGAGTATGTTTACAACCGCCCGGCGCTGGCGCTGGATTTGATGGAGGAGTTCCGCCCGGTGATTGATGGGGTGGTGCTGTGGTGCTGCCGCAGCGGGGTGCTGACGCCGCAGGGCGATTTTACCGCTGGCCCGCCCGAGCGCCCGGTGGTACTGGATGATGACGGCAAACGCCGTTTTTTGCAGGCCTACGAAAACCGCATGGAGCAAACCAGCCTGCACCCGCTGCGCGGCCAGAAGTTGAGCCTGCGCCAGGCGATGATTGAGCAGGCCCGCCAGGTGGCCGATGCGCTGATGAGCGATAAGCCCGCCTTTACCGGCATGGGATTTCGATAAGAGAAGGGGAAAAATGAACGCTTTTGATGATTTTCTGGTTTCTCAAGAGTTCCAAAAGAGGATTGGCGCATTTTGCGCCCGGCAGGGCTGGGCCGTGGCTCGCCTGGGTGGCGGCGGGGCCCGGATTGACTTTGAAATGCCGAATGGATGGCGCCGCTCGGTGTATATTCTGCGGCACGAGCGGGTGCGCCTGGTGGATAACGAATTTTTCCGCTCGCTGGTGCGTTACCTGGCCAAGATCTGCGATGATTTAGACCAGGTGATACAGGCCCGCGCCTGTTCGCAGAATGCTTCAATTTTGCCGCCGGAGGTGTAAGTGTGAGCGCAGGGCGGGCCTTTTACTTGCTGGCGTATGATATTACGAGTGACAGGCGGCGCGCCAAAATTGCCAAATTGATGGAGTCTTTGGGCGAGCGCGTGCAGGGCAGTGTTTTTGAGGCCTGGCTGACAGGCGAGGAATTGAGCAAACTATTGGGCAAAGCGCGCAAGACGCTCAATGAGAAAGAGGATTCGCTGCGGGTGTACCTGCTGTGTGAGGCCTGCCGCCCCAAGGTGCAGGTTTATGGGCAGGGACAGCCAACCCCGCCGCCCGCTACGCTGGTGATTTGACCCGGCGCGAACCCCCACCGCCAGGCCCGGCCCCAGAAGCCGGTTTTGGCAGGGGGGTTCGCGCCCGCCCGCCAGGGTTTGTTATTTTGCAAACAGGGTTTCAATTCTTTGAGTTGTGGTAAGATGAAGACACAAAACAACCGCCAAAACTCAATTTTCTCAAGCCCGGTTTGAAGCAATTCGGAAGGGGACTGAATCAAAAAATGCCCGCGAGGGCATTAAGACAGAATGTGATTCCAGTCCATATCCGCCACCAGGTGACTGAATCAAAAAATGCCCGCGAGGGCATTAAGACGCGGCATCAGGATCATCAGCCGCCCAATCCCCTCGCGACTGAATCAAAAAATGCCCGCGAGGGCATT
>CAZNCT010000130.1:0-6829 GCA_964571615.1 uncultured Anaerolinea sp.
GGTATGCCGCGCCGGCGAGCGTGATTTGGGTCTGAAGGGTGGGACGGAAGGGCATAAGGAGTACCTTTTCTAGGGAAAATGCGAAGCTATGTATCCATCGAAAGTAAGATTACATTGCCGTTCGCTCACAGAAACCAAAATTCTAGCGTTAATCCGAGCGAGCACAACGAAATCCAATGGTGCAGGTGGAAATGCCTGGCAAGTTCCTGAAGCGGACGGCTGAGCGGATTTAGTAATCGACATTATCCCAAGACCCACCCCGAAGAACCCGATAGTTGCCGCTGGTTGGTCCCATCGGATTGTCGGATAGCAAGGTACGGTAGTAGTTTTCATCGTACCAATCCGACACCCATTCCCAAACATTGCCAGCCATATCCAGGACACCATACGGGCTAGCGCCTTGGGGATATTTGCCCACAAGAGAAGTGTCACCGATATTTGAATCGTAATTTGCCACTTGACTTGTTGGGTTGGCATTTCCCCAAGGATAGGGGCGCCCATCTGTGCCGCGCGCAGCCTTTTCCCATTCAGCTTCAGTTGGCAAGCGCGCATCTACCCATTCACAATAGGTTTTTGCATCGAACCAACTAACGAATACTACCGGGTGACTGCCATACGAAGTATTCCCGCAATCGTCTACAACATTCGGCAGGTCGCAGATACCAGCCTGCACACATGCATCGTACATAGTATTGGTGACTTCGGTCTTGTCAATCCAGAAGGCGTCCAGGGTCACGGTGTGCACCGGCTGTTCATCGCCATCGTTACTGCCCATAGAAAAATTACCATCCGGTATATAGACCATCACCATTCTGTTCTGTTCGCGCACAAGCGTCGAGCCAATTCCCAAGGTTGGGATTGGGGTGGCCGTTACCACAACCACAACTTCTCTGGCTGGCCCCTGCCGAATAGAAAACACGACATAGCCCAGGCCAAAAAACAGCCCGGCTGTCAGCAACAACGCGGCGGCAATACCCAACCCCCACACTAGGCGCTGGCGTTTAATCATGCGCTCGGCGCACGCCAAGCCTTCTTCGATTTCCCTATCCAGGTTGTAGTCGCTCATCTTATGAGCTTCCTTGATTTCGGCATTTTGGGTTTAAGTTGTTTTTTATGCGCTGAAAACTATCCTTGCAGTTGTTTGATGAGTGACCAAAGTTTCTTAACCCGCTCCCACTGGTTGGCCTTTTCGGCAACTGAAATCTGCGCGCGGGTCTGGGTGATTAAATCATTGATCGCCACCATGACGGCATATTCTTTGCGGTCGGCGTTTTGCAGTACATGGGCGGCCTGTTCGAGCCGGCCGGCGCGGGCATGTTCGCGGGCTATCGCAAGCACGTTAGCAGGCGCATCAGTCTCGGAGACCGGGTCGCTCTCACCTTCAGCATTTGCGGGCAGCTGGTCAAGCCCTGCCGTTGGGGCGGGAGCAATTTCATGTTCAGCATGAACGGGCGGCGTGCCCGGCGCAAGAGTTGCGGTCTGTTTCAGTGCGTTCCAGGCCTGGCGGGCCTGATTCCATTTGGCTTTGGCTTCAAATTCGCGCGCCATCTGGCGCAATTTTTGGCGCATTTCGTCTGCGGCGCGGCTGAAATCGGCATTTTCGGGAGCCAGTTCGGAAGAGCGGGCGGCCAGGGTCAGCGCTTCGGCGTATTTGGCCTGGGCCAGGGCGGCCTGGGCAGCCGCGTAGGTTTCGCGCGCCTGGCTGTCACGTCCCAATTTATCGCGAGCCAGTTCAGCCAGTTCGGTCAGGCGCGGATTGGCATGCTTCTCATGCCGGATGTCGCGGGTGAGTTGTTCGAGTCGCTCAAAATCCTGGGCGGTTAGGGCGGCTTCGGCTTCTTCCAGCCGCGAGGCCCATTCCTGTTGTTTTTTCTTTATATCAGCCAGGGCGGCCAGGCGGTCGGGCAGGCGAGGGTCTTCGGGCGGCCAGGCTGCCAGCAGGCTTTCCAACTCGTCCGGTTTTAGCCCGGCTTGTAGTTCATCGGCCCGTTGGTGGCGCTCACGGGCCTGCAGGGCCCACTCGCGCAAATCGACTGAGTTGGGGTAGGCCTGCTCAACGGTTTCGAGCAGAATCAAAACGTGCTCAAAATGCCAGTTTTGGCGGGCGTTTTGCAACTCTTTATTAAGAGAAGTGTATTGGTCCAGCCAGTCCTGCACGCCTGGACGCAGCGAGTGGTTGGCGGGCAGCCCCTCGCTCAACTTTTCAACGAGGGGCAGGTCATAGGCGTTTTGCGCGGCCTGTAAATTGACGCGCAGGGTCAGTTCCTGTTTGCGCCAATTTTCCAATTTCTTACGGTTCGGGTGGTTGGCTGGCAGGCCGCCCAGCAAATCTTCCATTTTTTCCAGGTCAAAGGCATCCAGCGCCTGCTGGATGTTGCGGGTTATCTGCTCCTGCGCTCTCAGCCAGCTCCAGGTTTCGCGCAAAAGCGGGTCATCTTCGGGTATCCCTGCCAGCAAAGCGGCCAGGCGTTCGAGATCGTACTCCTTGCGCGCTTTTTCCAGCGCAACCAGTCGGGCTTTTTCATCGTGCAACCAGGCCTGCGTACTAGCCAAGGCAGGGTGTCCGGCAGGCAGTTTATTGATCAGTGCTTCGACAGCGGGCAGGTCGCGCCGGGCGCGGGCTTTAAGTAAGGTCTGCTGGGATTCAGCCGCCTGGCTGGCCCATTCCGCCAGTTCGGCGCGGCGCAGGAAGTTTTCAGGGAGACCAGCCAGGATGCGCTGGAAAGATTCGAGATCAAAGGCGCGCCGAGCATCTTCAAGGGCAGTTTCAGTCTGTTGAGCATCTACCAGCCAGTCTTGGGCGCGGGTTTGCAGGGGATGGTTTTTCGGCAGGGATTGCAGGACGGCCCGCACCGCGGGAACATCCATTCGGTCAATGGCCTGTTCGAGGTCGTCCTGGCGCTGCTGGTCAAGGTCACGTTCTTTTTGGGCGTCCTCAAGCAGTTTGGTTAGTTGAGACTCGGCGCTGCCGAGTAGCAGACCTTCGCGGCACAAGCGCAAGACAGCCGGCCAATTGCGCTCTTGAAAAGCCTGGCGGGCTTCTTTGAGCAGGCGCGCCTGGCGCGCCTGGTTGCCCATCGCAATGTCCATTTGGGCGAACAACTCGGCTACCCTGGGGTGATCAAGCGGCAGGGCGGCGCGCATGTCATCGGCTTCATCCCAGCGAGATTCGGCCACCAGTTGGGCCAGGATGGTTGCCTGAGCGGCAATTTCACGCTCATGCTCGGCGTCCTGGCGTAATTGCTCGTAGCGCAGTACGTCTTTGGCCTGGTATTGGGCGCGCACAATCGAACGCAGGCAAATATCCCAATCTTCCACGTCGCCCGAATGCAAAGCAGCCTGCCAGAGACTTTCGATGGCCTGGTCTAATTGAGCCAGGTTTTGGGCGCGTTGGAAAAGACCCATGCTTTCTTTATCCGCCGGGTAACTTTGCAAAATCTGGGGCGCAATCTGCAATACGTCTTGCCAGCGGCCTTCTTCCGCAGCCTGGAGCAGCATTGGCTTAACCTGCTCGATAGGGATAGTGATCGGCGGGTTGGATACCGGCCGCCCGCCGCCAGGCACAATGGGTCGCCAAGTAACCTGATATGGCTGTGAAGGTGAAGCCGCCGCAGCGGGCCGGTTGAGGGCCAAATACCACTCTGAAAAAGCGGGGCACTCGCTCAGGGTTTGCGAAAACCAGGCGCGGGCAAATAAGTCGGCGGCCAGTGAAGCGCCGTTTGCTTTTAGAACCTGAATCACGGCCTGGTAACGCTCGCTGTTTTGCTGCATTTCGCCCGGGTCAAAATACTGTTCTTGCAGCGAAATCTGGCGGATGCGCTCATCGTGGCGGGTCAAAATTTCGGCCAGCATGACTGCGCCGGCAAAGCGGTCGGCGTCGGAACTCCACAGGCCATGTTTGGCAACTCTGTGGTCATAACCAGGGGTACCGGCGGGTAACTTCTCTGGCTGGGTCAGGCCCGGCCCATACATTTCCTCCACATCCACCAGCGCCAAAGAGGAAACCGTTGTGGAAACAGTATTGCTTAAAGATGGAAAATCAACCAGCACATTTGGCCCGGCAATATCGCAATGCGCCAAGTTGTTTTGCTCCAACCCGGCAAACAGCAATGTCACTTGCCCGGCCAGGGTAAGCGCCGAATCGAAGGGCAGGGAACGGTGCGAAATCATGAATTCTTGCCAGGTTTCGCCCTGCACCCAGGGCATTAACACGGCAAATTCCAGATCGGGGTATTTTTGGATGATTTCGGGTTGCGCCTGGCGAGTCAGCACGTGCCGCTGGCAGACCCCCAACCCAGGGAATTGTGCAAAGTTTTGCAAACGGACCGCCGCATCTGCTATTCGCGGTGAACGAAATGCTTGAGTGAAAACCTTGAGCGCGTAAACTTCCCCGTTTTCACTGGCTACCTGGTAAACCGTGGCGCGGCGTCCCGTCTGCCCATAAGGAATCCCTTTAGCAGCGGGGTGAGGGGTAAAAACATAAGCTTTATTTTGGATTTCTAACCGAAAATTAATGGTCGGGCGAAAAGGCATTGCTAAACTCCCTATTACCTGCCCGGCAGGTATAAATGTCCAGATAGAATTATAATGATTTTTGAGACAAGCGAAAAGATTTTAAGTAATAATTTTGGCCGACAAATATCCTTTGTGGGCATTGCGTGAACAGATCGGTCTGGAATTTCTTTCATCTCCCCAATCCGTCGAATGTCGATTAAATGCGAATTCGGGATAAAGATTTCGAGTTTGATTTCGCTAAAATTTTCGCGCAAAGCTGCAAAAACCGCCAAGTTTTTTATTTTCTTTGCGCACTTTGCGCACTTTGCGACTTTGTGAGAGAAAAACCACAAAATTTATCCGTTGATTTTGGAGTGTTACGGGCAGAAAATCTATCTTGCCAAAGATGGTAATCTGCTGTTGAAAATCAATATCCGCGAACTGTTCAGTCCCACATTCCGCACCCCATGCCTCCCGATTTCAGGAATAATCGGGTAATCTTTGGGGAATGGAAAACGGACAACGATATGAAACACACCGGTTGGACCACCTCGGCATCGTAGCAGGCATCAGCCAGGAAATTGGGCTGATAGAAATCATCGACCAGCAAATTGGCCCCGTCCAGCGCAAAATCAGCTGCGGGCAGGCCGTACAGGCCATGATTTTGAACGCACTGGGATTCAGCAGCCGGGCGTTATACCTGATTCCCAACTACTTGCGCAACAAACCCATCGACCTGCTGATAGTACCCGGCCTGAGCGCCGACGATTTCAACGACGACACCCTCGGTCGCAGCCTGGATGACCTGTACGCAACCGGCGTCACCGAACTATTTGCAAAAATCGCCAGCAACGCCCTCAAGGTCTACGGCATCCGGCACCAATTTGTGCACCTGGATAGCAGCTCCTTCCACCTGCACGGCGAATATGACACCGGCGAGCCGGATACGCAGGCCATCAGCATCACACACGGCTATTCGCGCGACCATCGCCCCGACCTGAAACAGGTGGTTGCGCAAATCATCACCAGCCACAAATCAGCCCTGCCGGTCTGGCTGGAAGTCTTGAGCGGCAACAGCAACGACAAAGAAAGTTTCCCCAAGAGTGTCGCCGCCTATGGCCAGCATCTGGATGAAGCCGAAAAACCATGTTTTGTGATGGACAGCGCCGCGTACAGCACAGCCAACCTAAAAGAGATGAAAGATATCCTCTGGCTGACGCGCGTTCCAGAAACGTTGGCCGAAGCCCAGCGTTTGGTGCAGGAAACCGGCCAGGATACGATGCCGGAACTCAAGCCGGGTTACCGTGGAAAGGAATTCAACCTCACCTACGCCGGGATCCCGCAACGCTGGCTGTTGGTCTACTCTGAAACTGCCGATCAGCGCGAGTTGGAGAGCCTCACAAAAGCCCAGGCACGCGAACTGGCCCAGGCCGAAAAAGAATGGCGCAAACTCTGCCAGCCCGAATACAAATGCCAGGCCGACGCCGAGACCGCGGTCCAACTCTTCAACCAGCGCTGGAAATATCATCTGGCAACCAGCCAGGTCGAACCGGTGACCAAATATGCCCACCCCGGCAGGCCCGCCACCGATACAGCACCCGACATTGTCGTCGCCTACCGCCTGGCAGGAACCATCTCTGCCTCTGACGAAGCCCTGGAAAACGCCAAAAAGAGCCTCGGCAAGTTCATCATTGTTACCAACCAGTTGGATGTCGAACGCCTATCAGCGCAAGCCATGCTAGAGCATTACACCGCCCAGGGCGTCTCGGTGGAACGCGGCTTTCGCTTTCTCAAGGACCCACTCTTCTTCGCCCATAGCCTGTTCCTGAAAAAGCCAGAGCGCATCATGGCGCTGATCATGATCATGACTCTCTCGCTGCTCATCTATGCCCTGGCCGAACGCCAACTGCGGCAAACTCTGGCAGAAAACAACCAGACCATCCCCGATCAGAAAGGTAAACCAACCCAGGCCCCCACCATGCGCCGGATTTTCCAGATACTTGAAGGCATTGACGTCCTCACCATCTGGCAAAACGAACAGATACTCATGCGCCAACTACTCAACCTGCGCCCGGTCCACATCCAAATCTTCCGCATCTTCGGAAAACCCGTCCAAAATTGCTATTTCCTCGACCCGTAGGGTGCGGAATGTGGGTTCAGTGGCGTCGAAAGCGAAAAATAACAGCGCGAAAAAGTGATGTCCCTCCTGGCGGATTGGGTAATCCAGTAAGCCTGCTGTGAGAAAACCCTATGTGGTTTGGCTTGTCTGATAAACACTTGCTTGACCGCGCACTAACAGCCGTTTTTTTGTGAATGAAGCACTTCTGCAGGATAA
>CAZNCT010000130.1:6839-7050 GCA_964571615.1 uncultured Anaerolinea sp.
TGCGTTTTATTGTTGCTAAACTGCAATATATCTAAAGTGACATCCAAGGCAATCGTTTAGATAGCCATTATGGGCACAAAACCGCAACATACGGGGATAACCTATCTTACCAATACGCTGTTTGTTTGAGGTTACATCGACAAGGCGATGTTGGGTTGAGCGAGGGCGGTGGCGGTATGAATAGACACGGATTGATTCCTTTTCTTTATTA
>CAZNCT010000130.1:7063-11084 GCA_964571615.1 uncultured Anaerolinea sp.
CTGCCAGACTTCCATTTCGCCTTTGCCTTTGATGTTGACCAGGCCGCGCGGCAAGCAGGTGAAATCGTCCTTAATCAAATCGTATGTGGCGCGTGTAATCTGAATCGCGCCGCTTTCGCCATACGTTTCCATGCGGCTGGCGGTATTAACCGCATCGCCCCACAAGTCGTAGATGAACTTTTTGCGCCCAATCACCCCGGCGGTGACGGGGCCGCTGTTAATCCCAATTCGAAAAGCCAGTGAATGCCCGCCAAACGAATGGGCGGCAACATAATCGCGCATTTCCAGCGCAAGGCGGGTAATGACGTGCGCGTGGTCGGGGCGTGAGCGCGGCACGCCGCTGGCAACCATGTAGCAATCGCCGATGGTCTTAATTTTTTCCAGCCCATATTTTTCGGTCAGCATGTCGAAGTATGAGAAAACTTCGTCCAACAAACTCACCAATTCGCCTGGCGTCAAACGCGCCGAGAGCGGAGTGAAATTGACCACATCTGCAAATAGAATGCTGGCGTTTTCGTAATGGTCCGCAATCGTCCGATTTTCATTTTTCAAAATAGCGGCAATTTCTTTGGGCAGGATGTTCAGCAATAACGATTCGGCTTTTTGTTGTTCCTGCAAGATTTGTTGACTCAAAATCTGGTTTTGCCAGACAAAGTAGTACAGCGCCAGAAACATAAAAGCCGAACTGCCCAGGGCATTATAGACAAATAGCCCTGTGCGCACGGCGTCGGGCAAATTATTGCTTTCGCGCAAGTAATACGGTTCCAGAACGGCCAAAATGATGAGCAAAATGATGCTGGCAAGATACAAAACAATGCCCTGCCTGCGTTGATACCCCACCAACACGACCATAGGAAATGCCAACTGCCAGACCATGACCATTGCAGAAGCGGAATAGCCGCCCAGCGAAACGTGCAGGAGGATTCCGGCCACCGTTTGAACCAGAAACATGGGCAAGATGCGCCCGGCATAATTGCGCCACAGGCCATAAGTCAGCACCGTCAGCGCGTAGAGGCCGCTTGAAATTAGGCCAACCAGGCCAGATGTGGGTTCATTGAAGGCAAAGTAAATCAGGCTGTTGATGAACCAGGCAAACGATGCGGCAGTCATGGCGCCCATGCCAATCATTTTGCGAATACGCCATTCTTCGCTATCGCCCGGCTCGGAGACGTAATTGGAAAACCAGTTCAGGAACTTTTCCATTCTATGATTATATCGCCCAAACCCCCAACCTTGCCCGCTAGAACCCGAAAAAGAAATTGAGTGCCCGTGACATGACTGCATTGAAGAGGATGTGTGCCAGGATGGGCCAGCCAGGTTGCGGGTTTTTAACATAGTGAGGGGCTGTTCCTGGTTTAGAACAGCCCCTCTGAAATAAGGAGGAAGAAGACGGGGTTTATCCTTTGTTTTTGTTATACACATCGAAAAACACGGCCATTAGCAACACAAAGCCCTTAATGCCTTGCTGCCAGTCAATGCCAATGCCCAGGATGGACATGCCGTTGTTCATCACGCCAATCAAGAACGCTCCCACGACCGCCCCAATGACGGTCCCGATGCCGCCGCTGGCAGAGGCCCCGCCGATGAAACAAGCCGCGATAACATCCAATTCAAAGCCCACGCCGGCTTTTGGAGTCGCTGTGTTCAGGCGGGCGGCCACAATCATCCCGGCCAGCGCCGCCAGGACGCCCATGTTGACAAACGTCAGAAAGAGCAGGCGCGGGGTATTGACGCCCGAAAGCCGGGCGGCCTTCTCATTGCCCCCCATGGCATAAATCCGGCGGCCAATAACGGTCTGGCTGGTGATAAAAGCAAACAGAGCAATCAGGGCCGCCATCACCACCAGCACATTTGGCAGGCCTTTATAAGAAGCCATGAGATACGACAAGCCCAACACCGCGCCGGAAATCAGCGCATTTTTAGCGATAAAAAAGTACATGGGGGTCACTTCAAAGCCATACTGTTGCTGATTCTTGCGCGAACGGTAATCCATGAAGACCAGCAGGATAACCAGGAGTATCCCAATCAGCATGGTTGTAACGTGAAAACCCTCGACATTGAAAAAGTCAGGGATGAAGCCGGTGCTCAGGCGCTGGAAGGGAACCGGGAAAGGCCCAACCGCCTCGCCTTGCAGGATGAGCAGGGTCAGACCGCGAAAAATCAACATGCCCGCCAGGGTGACGATGAAAGCCGGGATTTTGACATACGCCACCCAAAAACCTTGCCAGGCGCCCACCAGCGCGCCCACAAGCAAACAGATGAGCATTGTGAGACCCCAGTGAACCCCCATCTTGACCATCAAAACTGCCGCCACCGCGCCGACAAAAGCCGCTACCGAACCGACCGAAAGGTCAATCCAACCAGCCACAATAATCAGAAGCATGCCCAACGCCATGACGATGATGTAACTATTTTGCAAAACCAGGTTAGTGATATTGACAGGCCGAAAGAGAATGCCGTTGGTTGCGAATTGGAAGAAAATCATAATTGCAACCAGCGCAATTAACATGCCGTATTCACGAATGTTGCTTCTAAATAGGGTGGAAAGGGTTTTCATTGTTCACTCACCTCTGGTTATTGTGTCATGATGCACTTCATGATTGCTTCCTGGGATGCTTCCCTGGCTGGCATTTCGCCCACAATTTTCCCCTCGCGCATGACATAAATGCGGTCGCAAACCCCAAGGATTTCAGGCAGTTCTGAAGAAATCAAGATAATTCCCTTGCCCTCTTCTGCCAGGCGGTTGATGATGGTGTAAATTTCATACTTTGCCCCAACATCGATGCCGCGCGTTGGTTCATCAAGTATCAAAATTTCTGGCTCGGCAAACAACCATTTGCTCAGCACAACTTTTTGCTGATTGCCGCCCGATAAATTCACAGCCTCTTGCATGATGCTCGAACATTTGATATTCAACTTTTCCCGATAGCCCATGGTGGCCCGGACTTCCCTGGGCTCGTTGACGACGCCCCCCGCCGAAACGGCTTCCAGATTGGAGAGCGTGATATTGTCTTTGATAGGTTTAATCAAAACCAATCCATACGCCTTACGGTCTTCAGTGGCGTAAGCAATTCCATTTTGGATGGCCTTATCAATTGTGCTGACATCAATTTCTTTGCCGTGCTTCAGCACCTTGCCGCTAATCCGAACCCCGTAGGAATGTCCAAAAATGCTCATGGCCAGTTCGGTGCGGCCCGCGCCCATCAACCCGGAAATACCGACCACCTCGCCGCGCCGAACATTGATGTTGACGTTATTGCTGACTTTGCGGTCTGCGTGCAGGGGATGATAAACGTTCCAATCGCGCACCTCGAAAATCACCTCGCCAATCTGTGAGTTGCGCGGCGGGAAGCGGTGGGTCAGGTCGCGCCCGACCATGCCGCGAATGATGCGGTCTTCGGTAATTTGCTCTACCCGGCAATCAATGGTTTCGATGGTCGCGCCATCGCGCAGGATGGTAATCGAATCGGCCACTTTCGAGACTTCGCTCAACTTGTGCGAAATCAAAATGGATGAAATGCCGTGTTCTTTAAGTTGGAGCAGCAGCGCCAACAACTTATCGCTATCGGTTTCGTTCAGCGATGCGGTCGGCTCATCCAGAATAAGCAGTTTGACTTTTTTCGCCAGCGCTTTGGCAATTTCAACCAGTTGCTGCTTGCCCACGCCGATATCGGTAATCAAGGTTTGCGGCGACTCATGCAGCCCCACGCGCTCTAACAATTCTTTGGTTTGGGAGATGGCCTCGTTCCAGTGAATAATTCCGTTTTTGGCGCGCTCATTGCCCAGGAATAAATTTTCCGCGATAGAAAGGAAAGGAATGAGCGCAAGTTCCTGGTGAATAATTACCAGCCCAACCTTCTCAGATTCAGAAATATCCCGAAAACGACACTCATGCCCCTGGAAATAGATTTGCCCTTCGTAAGTTCCGTAAGGATAAACGCCGCTGAGAACTTTCATCAGGGTCGATTTTCCGGCCCCATTTTCGCCAACCAGGGCATGAATTTCTCCCTGCCGCACGCTA
>CAZNCT010000131.1:0-10940 GCA_964571615.1 uncultured Anaerolinea sp.
GTGGGGGGGGGGGGGGGGGGCGTGGTGGGTGGGGGGGGGCGTAAACGTGGCAGTTGGCGTGAAGGTTGCGGTAGGGGTAGGGGTGTAAGTCGGTTTTTCAAGTTGGACTTCAGCCCAGGAGACGCCGCCCTGAGCCGCGCCAGGTCTGTTGGCGTTGAGCAGGGCCAGGGCCGGGGTGACGGCTTGCCAGGCGGCAAAGGCGGCCAGCAGACACAGAAAGAGTGCCAGCAGGGCGGCATAAGGCACGGCCCGCCGGGTCTTGGCTGGGGCAGTTGCCGGGGTCGCAGGAGGAACGGGCGCGGCGGCGACTGTGGGCCGCGAGGCCGAAACGGCCACCCGCGCAGTTTGTTCGGCTTGCTGTTCACGCAGACGTTTGACGGCCCAGGCCATGCCTTTGTGGGCCCGTTCGCTTTGGGGGTTAATCTGCAGGGCTTTTTGCAGGTAGGCGACGCTGGCGCGTGGATGGGCGACAGCGGCCATCATCAGCCAGGGTTCTTCGAGGTCGGGGGCCAGTTGGGCGGCCTGGACGGCGTAGCGGCGCGCCAGGGCTTTGTTGTGCCCGCGCAGGGCTTTTTGGGCTTCTTCGATGGCCCGGAAGGCGGCTAGATGGTTGGGATTCATGGGGTGGTCACAGGGATAATGCTCTCGTTATTGATGTAGCACAGGATACCGTTAACAATGCCCGTAGCAATCAGGTCGGGCTGTTGGGTGAGAATGTTGTAGTCCAGGTTCAGGAAGCCAGTTTCGATGATGGCGGCGGTGGTGTTGGGGCTGATTTCATCGAAGGCATGGTAGAGCGTCATGTCGTTGGTGACGCTTTCGTGCAGGGGCAGGCCGGTGGTGCGCTGGTAGCGGTCGCGCAGGCAAAGGGCCAGGCGGTTGGCCAGGTTCAGGTCGCGCGAACTCATGGCGGCGGCCACTTTGAAGCCGGTGGCCTGGTCATTGATGTAGGTACAAGAGTCGTTATGGATGGAGACCAGCGCCGCGGCGCGGTAGTTTTGCAGGCGCGGGTCAAACTCTTCTAGCAGGTCGGCCTGGAACCCGAGGGCGGTCAATTTTTGCTGGGTGATGGTGGCAATTTTGAAGTTGACCTCCACTTCGGTGGTGCCGTTTTCGCAAACGGCGCCTGAGTCGTTGCCATAATGCCCGGCTACAATCCCAATGCGGACTTGCGGCAGAGGGGTGCCTGGCAAGACCATGCCTTCTGGTTCGCTGGTCAGGAGCAGGGTGAACTGGTCTGAGATGTTGCCCGCAAACAGGTTTTTGGGCGGGAAGGCCGTCAGGATGGTGGCGACTACGGCGGCAACCAGCAGCGTGGTTTGAAGGATGGCAGGGAAACGCCTGCGGCGGGGTTCGTAGGTCTTGGGGGCGGTGTCCATAAATTGATATTATAGTACCTTAAAAGAAAGCCTGCGCGCAAGGGATTTGGAGCAATTGGGTGCGGTTTTAGAAATTTCTAACAATTTTCTGACTTGACTCGGCCCCTGGGGGCAAGTATTATCTCTGCCAGAAACAGGAGGAGTATGACGTTTGACCCTGAATTTTTACGCCAGGCCATGCGCTCCTGGACAACTGGAGTAACGGTGGTGACCTCGCTTTTTGGCAGCACGCGGCATGGCATGACAGTCAGTTCTTTTACTTCGCTTTCGCTGCATCCGCCGCAGGTGCTGGTGGCCCTGGCGCAGAATACCCGCACGCATGACCTGGTCACCCGTTCGGGGATGTTTGGGGTTAGCATTTTATCGGCCAGCCAGCAAGAGATTGCCGACCGCTTTGCCGGGCGGGTTTCAGATGAAGACAACCGTTTTGAAGGCCTCGAGACCTTCAGCCTGCGGACGGGTGTTCCGCTGCTGGCTGGCAGTCTGGCCGCGCTCGATTGTCAGGTGGTCACAACCCTGGGGTCGGGTACGCATACGGTTTTTGTTGGCGAGGTGCTGTCGGTGCGTCATTTCAGCTATGAACATCCGCTGCTTTACTTCAACCGCCAGTATCATGAACTGAGAAAATAGGGTATGCTTTAATTGTGTTTCATTCATAATGCCACAGCAAAATGCCAGAGGAGGCAGTGATGGATGCACAATTAACCCCCGATGAAAAGAAACAACTGTTGCGCCTGGCGCGCCAGGCGCTCGAGGCCGGGGTGCGCGGCGAATTGCCTGAACCCTTGCGGCTTGAAGAACTCAGCCCGGCCCTGCGCCAGAACGGCGCTTCATTTGTGACCCTTACCCGGCACGGGCAATTGCGCGGCTGTATTGGCGCGCTTGAGGCTTATCAGCCGCTGGCCCAGGATGTGCAGGAGCACGCGATTGCCGCCGCTCTGAATGATTACCGCTTTCCGCAGGTTGGGCCGCTGGAACTGCCCGACATCGAAATCGAAATTTCACGCCTGACCCCCCCGCAACCGCTCCCCTATACCGATGCCGATGACCTGCTCGCAAAACTGCGCCCGGGCATTGATGGCGTTACCCTGCGCGACTCTATGGGCCGCCGGGCTACCTTTCTGCCGCAGGTCTGGCGGCAGCTGCCCGACAAGGCCGAGTTTCTCAGTCATCTCTGCCAGAAGATGGGGGCATCCCCCGATGCCTGGCGCGGCGGGCATCTGACTGTTCACACTTACCAGGTGGAAGAGTTTCACGAGTGATGGCCTCGCGAATCCGCTGGTCTCGATACACCCCAGCGCGGTCGGGCTAAATCTGCTCCACAATGTGCCTGACCAGCCCCGGCCCGGCATAGACCAGGCCGCTGTAAACCTGCACCAGCGCCGCGCCCAGGTCTAACTTTCTTTTGGCGTCATCGGGACTCATCACTCCGCCCACGCCGATGACCGGGACGCGGCCATTGACCCGCGCGACGACCTTTTTCAGAACGGAATCACTCAACCCTGTCAGCGGCCTGCCGCTTAAGCCGCCTGTTTCCACCCGCAGCGGGGACTGCAGCCCTTCGCGGCTGAGGGTGGTGTTGGTGGCGATGATGCCATCCATGCCGCTGTTGAGAATGGCGCCGACGGCGTCATCCAGCTCCTCGTCTGATAAATCGGGGGCGATTTTGACGAGAATCGGGCATTGGCTGTTTGAATTTTGACGTTCACGGGCAATTGCGCCGAGCAAGCCTTCCAGCATTTCGCGGCCTTGCAACCGCCGCAGGCCAACCGTATTGGGCGAGGAAATGTTAATCGCCAGGTAGTCGGCCAGCGGCGCAAAGGTGCGCATCAGGGCGGTGTAATCTTCGGCGGCGTTTTCGAGCGGGGTATCTTTGTTTTTGCCCAAATTGACCCCTATCACCGGGGCATTGCGCGGCAATCTCTTGTTCTGCCGCCCCAGCCCGGCGGCGCGTAAGGACGCCGCAGCATACTCCATGCCCCGCCCGGGAAAGCCCATGCGGTTAATCACTCCTTCTTCTTGCACCAGCCGAAAGACGCGCGGTTTGGGGTTGCCCGGCTGTGGGCGCGGGGTGACTGTGCCGAGTTCGAGATGGCCGAACCCCAGGGCGGCCAGGCCCAGGGCCGCTTCGCAGTCCTTGTCGTACCCGGCGGCCAGCCCGACCGGGTTTTTGAAGGTCAGCCCAAAGGCCTGCACCGGTTTTTCGGGCGCTCGAAACATCTGTTCCAGCATCCAGTGTGAGGGGGCAATCCGTCCCGCCAGGCTGACCAGGCGCAGGGTCAGGGCGTGGGCAGTTTCAGGGTCGAGTTTGAAGAGCAGGGCGCGGAAGAGCGGGTACATGGCTAGGCGCTTTTCAGGAATTCTCTCGTAGCGGCGAGTTGTTCTTTCCCCACCCGGCCGGTTTCTTGCCAGTAAGCAAGCATTTCGGTGATGGTCAGCACGGCGTGCAGGCGGAAACCGGCCTGTTCGAGGGCTTCCCTGGCGCCAGATTGGCGGTCCACCAGCACGGCGACATCGCTTACTTTTAGCCCGGCGCTGGTCAGTTTTTCGATGGCTTCAAATTTACTGCCGCCGGTGGTGGCCAGGTCGTCAATCACCAGGGCGGTTTCGCCAGGTTTGAATTCGCCTTCGATTTCGGCTTTTGTCCCGTAGGTTTTGACTTCTTTGCGCGGGTAAATCAGCGGGTAGTTGCCCGCCAGCGAGATGGCGGTCGCAATCGGGATGGCGGCGTAGGGCAGGCCGGCCAGGCGGTCGAAGCGCAGGTCTTTTATCAGCGGCAGGTAGGCCTCGCCAATTTGGCGCAAGAGGGCCGGGTAGGTGATGACCTGACGCAGGTCAATGTAGATGGGAGAGATTAAGCCCGATTTGAGGGTGAATTGGCCAAATTTGATGCAGCCCGCCGAGAGCAGGGCATCGGCCAGGGCGGTTTGGGCGTCTGTCATGGGGGAAGGGTTGGTCATGGGATGAACTCCAAAGTTTAGTGTGTTTGGCGAAAGGCATTAATCTCATCGCGCAGTTCTGCCGCTGCCAGGCGGGGATTGGCCGCCCGTGAGATGCCGCGCGAAATGGGGATGAGCATGCCTTTGCCATCGCGCCGCAACCCGGCCCTGAGGGCCGCTTCCAGGTCGCCGCCCTGGGCTCCAATGCCGGGGGCCAGGAACCACAGCCCCGGCACAGCCGCGCGGACGTTGGCCAGCGCTTCTGGCTGGGTGGCGCCTACCACCAGGCCGATGTTGTTGCGGGTGTTCCAGGTTTCGGCCAGCCGGGCAACCCGCAGGTAGAGATATTCCGGGTCTGATGATTGGCCCTGGCCGCTAACCAGCAAGTTTTGCAGGTCATCGGCGCCGGGGTTCGATGTCTTGCAGAGCAGGAAAACGCCTTTTTCGGGGTCGCTGATGAACGGGTCGATTGAATCTTTGCCCAGGTAGGGGCTGAGGGTGATGCAATGCGCGCCCAGGGATTGAAAGGCGGCCCGGGCATAGGCTTCGGCGGTGGAGGCAATATCGCCGCGTTTGGCATCCAGGATAACGGGAATCAGCGAACCGGCGCGGGTCGATTCTTCGGCAATCGCCGCGATGACCTGGGCGAGTGCCGTCCAGCCGGGGGCGCCAAATTGTTCAAAGAAGGCCGCGTTGGGTTTGAAGGCCGCCGCGTAGGGAGCGGTCTGGCGCACCAGGTTCAGGCTGAATTCCAGTGCGGCTTCGGCGCTTGGTTCGCGCAAATCGCTTATGTGCGGGTCGAGGCCAACGCATAAGAGGGAAGAGCAGTCGTCCACCCGTTTTTCGAGCATGGAGAAGAATCTTTCCATAAAATTCCTTTGTTTGGGTTAAAAGAGCGGTTCAAGCAGGCGAATGTAAGCCAGGTCTTCAAAGGGCTGCCAGCGCCAGCTGCCCCAGCCACCTTTCTGGCGTTTTTTGATGCGCGCCAGGGCTTCTTGCACCACGGCGCGGGGGCCGGTTTGCAGGGCAGGCGGGGCTTTTGCCAGCCATTCGAGTGCTTCATCGAGCAGGGCCAGGCATTTGGGGGCTTCTACGCCGTTTTGCCAGGCCAGTTCGGCCCGGCGGTACGAAACCAGGGCCAGCCCGGCGGCGCTGCCGGTTTTCTTCCAGAGGGCGGCGGCCTGGTCGTAGGATTCGGGCGCGCCGCTCAGGTCGCCCTGATGGATGCAGGCCAGCGCGGCGCAATCGGGTTCGGGCAGGTTCTGGTAATGCAGGCTGGCTTCGTTCCAATCTGCTGTCAGGTCGGCCAGCAGGGCGCGGGCGCGCAGGACGGGGGCCGAGTCGTTGGTGGGCAGGCTTTGGCGAATCTGTTCGATGATGTCGCCGGGGTCTTTGCCCGCCCGGCGCATCAGCCAGGCTTGCAGCAGGTGAATTTTCCAACTGCTTTCGGGGTTTTGCTCAAGATAGGCCGACAGGTGTTTTTCGGCCTGGGCCAGTTTGCCTTGCGAGGGCCAGGCCAGAACCAGGCAGGCGGTGAGACGGCGGGCCTGGTCGGGAGGCAGGTTTTCAAGCGCTATGGCGGCCAGGGCCGATTCGCCAGCGGCGCAGGCGGCGGGCAGGTCGCCCTGGCGCAGGGCGGCGCTGGACAGGCCAGTTTGGGCCAGGGCTTTTTGCAGGCCCACCTCGGCGCGGGAGGCGGCCTCGGGGGGGATTTTCTCCAGTAAAACCAGCGCCCGGCTGAAGAGCGGTTCGCTTCCGCCCTGTTCGGCGGGTAAAAGCCCGGCGGCGCTGTTCAGTTGTTGCGCGGCCTCCAGCCATTGTTCAGACATTTCGTAGTGATAGGCCAATCGCTCTGCCTCGCGCAGGGGGTTGCTGGCGGGGGCTTCTTCAAGGAAGGCGGCAATTTTATCGCGCAGTTGGCGGCGCTGATTGGGCCGGGTTTTGAGATGTTCGGCCATGCGGGCATGCAGTTCGCGGCGGCGCTCGAAGGGCAGGCTGGTATAGAGGATGTCGCGGAAGATGCTTTGCTCAAAGGCGTAGCGCGGGTCAACGCTGGCTTCGCGCAGGTCTATCAGGCGCGATTGGGTCAGGCTGTGCAGGTGACTGCTGAGGGTGACCGGGTCGAGTGCGCCCTCTAGCAGGGCTTCTACTTCACTGCGCCGGAACTCGAGGCCGACGACCGAGGCCAGGCGGGCGATTTCGCGCTGGCTTTCGGGCAGGCTTTCGAGGCTGCTTAAGACCAGTTTTTGCAGGATGTCGGAGCCTTGCAGGATGCTTTTCAAACTGGCCTGGTCAATCTGGTAGGTTTGTTTAATCCAGCGGCTAATTTCTTCGACGAAGAGCGGGCTGCCGTTGCTTTGTTCGTGGATGATGTCGGTCAGGCCTTCGGTCAGGATGGCGGCGGCCATGGCGCTGGTTTCTTCGCGGCTGAAGGGCGCCAGGGTGATGGTTTGGACGCTTTGCGCGGGCCAGGGTTCGTGTGGCCGGCCTGCCAGCAGGAAGAGCAGGGGTTGCCCGGCCAGGGATTGGTGGATGGCAAACAAGGTTTCACGCGAGGCGCAGTCCATCCAATGTGAGTCTTCAAAGAAGACAATCTGTGGGGCGCGCTGACAGCGGGTGCGCAAAAGGGTTTCAAGCGCCGCTTGTTTTTGGATGGCCTGCCGGTCGCCGAGTGGAACGGTGTCAGCCGGTTGGCTGGCGCGTATGCCGTCGAGCTGCTCGAAGACATCGAGACTGCTGGCTTTGCGGCTGGCCCGTCCCTGTTTGACCATGCTGAACAGGTCGTCGCCGCTTTCGGCTTTAGGGTCTGGTTCCTGGCTGAGTTGGGCGTTGCGCAGGCCGAGCAGGTCGGTCAGGGCGGCTTGTTGTGAGGGCGGCAATCCGTGTTCGCTGGCCAGGCGTTCAAGCTTTTCGGCCTGGATGAGCGGGTGGTCGAGGGGGGTAATTCCGGCAATGGTGCGCAGCAGCCCGGCCCAGCAGGCCAGGGGTTCTTCGGCCTGGTAAGAGCGGCATTGGTAGGCTTCTACCTGCCAGCCTTTGGTCTGCGCTTTTTGGATGACGGTGTCGGCCAGGTGGCTTTTGCCAATTCCGGCAGGGCCAAGCAGAGATAGGATGCTGGTTTGTCCGCTTCGGGCGCGTTCGAGGGTCTGCCAGATGGTTTTGGTTTCGGCGGTGCGCCCCACCAGCCCATCGCGTGATTGAATGCGGCTGAGCAGGGTGTCTTCTCGCGGGCCATCTACCTGGAAGATGGGAATCGGTTTTCTTTTGCCTTTGACGCGCACCACAGGCAGTTTGCGGGTAACGTAATAGGTTTTGACGCGTTCAAGCACCGGTTCGCTGATTAAGATTTGCCCTGGCGCGGCCACGCTCATCAGGCGGGCGGCCAGGTTGACTTCGTCACCCATGACGGTGTATTCGCGCCGGGTCGAAGAGCCAGCCTGCCCGGCATAGGTTTCGCCAAGCGTGATGCCAATGCGGTGTTGTACCAGGTCTTCGGTGTAGCCGGGCGGCAGATGCCGGGCCAGTTTTTGGGCCCAGCGGCGATTGAGTGCTTGCAGGGCGGTATTCATGGCCAGGGCAGCGCTGATGGCGCGTTGAGGGTCATCTTCATGGGCGACCGGGGCGCCAAACAGGGCCAGCAGTTTGGTACCTTTGCTGTAGGGGTCAATCCGGCTGACAATGCCGCCAAACCGGCTGATGGCTTCGTTCATGTCGGTGAAGTAGGCGCTCAGCAGGCCGGTGACGCGCTGGGCGCCCTGACTGCCCCACAGGTTGAGCAGGGTTTCTGGCCCGCTGAAGTTGCAGAACATGACGACGGTGGGGCGGTATTCGCTTTGTACCTGGCGTTGGGCGGCGTGCGAGATGATGCGGTCGAGCAGTTCGCTGGCCAGGTAGGGGGCCAGGGCTTTGATTTTCGATAGTGTGTTGTCTATCTCGCTGGTGAGTTCGGCGATGGTTGCATCCCAGGGGACGGTGTTGCGGGCGCGGCGGCTGCCAGGGCGGATTTCGAAGGTGTCTAACATGCCTGCCTCGCTGGGCGACAGGCGGAAGAAGCCGGGTTTGACTTCGCTCAGGGCGTATTCGCTGCGCAGGATGTCGGCGGCGTTCTGGTTCATGACCAGCAACCCTGCCGATGAATTTCCCTCCGCTTGCAGGGTTTGCGAAACCGTTTCGCCGACCAGGGCGTATTCCATCCGTTTGGGGGTGCCAATGCTGGCGGCCAGGAAAGAGCCCGCGGCCAGCCCCAGTTTCATCGAAAGCGAGACCGGGCCGAGGGGGGTAGGCAGGTTCGAGAAATCGCCCATTGCGCGCAACATGCGCAATCCGGCCCGGGCTGCCCAGCGGGCGTGGTCTCCGTTTTCTTGGGCGGGGAAGTAAATCAGGGTTGCATCGCCAGCAAATTTGAGCAGGATTCCGTTTGACCAGGCGATGATGTCAATCATGGCCGTGAAGTACTGGTTGATGAATCCGGTCAGGTGTTCGGCGCCTTGCGGCCCCAGCGCGGCCAGCCGCTCTGAGAGTGCGGTGAAGCCGCTGACATCTGAAAAAAGCAGACAGCCATGCAAAATTTTGCCATCCACCAGGCCTGGCACGGGATGGTTGAGCTTTTCCTGCACCAGGTCGGCGGGCAGGTAGGTAGAGATGGTGTAAAGCAGGGAGTTTAGCCGTTCGAGGGCGTTGACGTAGATGCCGCTGCGCGGGGTTTCGCTGTTTAGTTTGCGCCACAGGTCGGGCGTCAGGTAGGTTTGCAGTTCTGGCGCAAGTTTGGGCGCGCCGCTTTCTGGTTGGAAGGGAACTTTGGCGGTTGTTGCGCTGGCTGGTACCGGAGCGGGGGCTGTTTCCTGCTCGGCCAGGCTGCGAAGGGCATCTACTTTGGGGGTTTCGAGCGAGTCATACAGCCCCGAGAGGTCGGGCAGGCCGCGGCGCGGACGGGGGGCAGGGGACTGGTCGCTCATGTTTTGGGTCAATTCAGGCCTGGGGCTGGTAGAGCGCAGACTGGTTTCGTCCGCTGCGTTTGGCCTGGTAGAGGGCCTGGTCGGCATGTTCGATGGTTTCGTTCAGGTTGTTGCCGTGCTCAGGGAAGATGGCGCCGCCCAGCGAGATGGTCGAGCCAACGCATTGTCCTTCATATTCTACGCGCAGGGCTTCAAAACGAGCGCGGATGTCTTCGGCGGTGCGCAGCAGGTTTTGACGGGTCACGCCAGGCATGATGATGACAAATTCCTCGCCACCGTAACGGCAGACACTATCGGCGGCGCGTACACAACCTTTCAGCAGGTTGGCGGCGGCTTGCAGCATCAGGTCGCCGACGCGGTGGCCGTAGGTGTCATTGATTTTTTTGAAGTGGTCAATATCGGCCATCAGAATTCCGACTGTTCCGGCACGCTGCAAAGCCAGGATTTGCTCCTCGCGCAAAATGTCTTCCATCTGGCGGCGGTTGAACAGGCCAGTCAGCGGGTCATAGGCGGCTTGACGACTAAGGTCTTCGAGCACTTCTTCTTTTTTGCGTTCGCGTACCGAGCCGCGCAAGCGTTCTTCGTCCGATTCGCGGATGCGGCTGCTGAGCACGCTCATCATCGTCAGACCAAAGGTGGGGTTTTCGGCCAGAAACTGGTGGAAGGTCTCCTTGCCCAGGCCCCAAAGGGAGATTGGCGTCAGCGCAATGACCGTTGCCGAGCGCGGCAGGTTGTCAATGACGCCCATTTCACCGATGGCGTCGCCGGTGGTACGAAATCCGATGATGGTTGGGTCATCGAGTTCGCCTTTGAGTACGATGGCATGACCTGAGCGGATGATGTAAAAAATATCACTGTGCTCACCTTCGGGCAGGATAATTTCACCGGGCTGGCAGGTGCGCTCTTGCAGGGCATGTGGTTTCTGGTGGTCTATCCAGTTGAGCAGGGGAGTGAAAGTGGCTTCGGCGTTGGGCCGCTGCTGTAAGGCCAGGATGGACAGGTATTTCTCGAGTTCTGGTCTGGGAATGTAGTTCATGGTTATCGTGGTCCTTGCCGAAATATTGGTCGTCGGGCGGGCCATCAAAGGGTCGCGGATGACGTAACAAATCCGGTTTGACTGATTATACATTCCCTTGGGCGGCGGGGGGTTATTCTTTTGCAGACAGCGGGATGCAAAGTGGAATGGAAAAAGGGCTGCCCCTTCTTGCAGGACAGCCCCATTTTGTGTGTTCCCGGTTGGTTTGGGCCGCTACGCGCCGACCCGAACCTGTTCCGCTGCGGCAAAACCGGCTTCGAGCGCCTTGCGGTTCATCTCTTCGGTGCCTTTGGGCGCCCGGGCTGTGACGGCTTTTTCGATGGCCTGGCGCGAGACGACATTGGTCAGCCCGACCAGTACACCCAGCGCAACGGTGTTGGCGGTGATGGCGCGCCCGGTGGTTTCACGTGCCAGCCGCATGACTGGTACGCGGATGACGGCTTTGCCCGGCTCCGATTCGACCCGTTCATCATCCACAATCAGCAGGCCGTCGGGTTTGACTGTTTTGGCAAACTTTTTGTAGGCTTCCTGGCTGAGGGCAACCACGACATCCGGCTCCAGCACTTCGGGGTGGTCAATTTCGCCGTCTGAGATGACAACTTCGGAGCGGCTGGCGCCGCCGCGCGCTTCG
>CAZNCT010000132.1:0-10544 GCA_964571615.1 uncultured Anaerolinea sp.
CCACCTCGGCCCTCGATACCGAATCCGAAGCGCTCATCCAGCAGGCCCTGGCGCGTCTGATGCGCGGACGCACAACCTTCATCGTGGCGCACCGCCTTTCGACCATCCGCAATGCGGATAAAATTGTGGTCATGAAACAAGGTCAAATCGTTGAAACCGGCAGCCATGCAGAACTGATGCAGCAAAATGGCGTCTATGCCGGCCTGCAAAATGGCCAGAGATAGGGCAAACTGATGAACAAGAACTTCATGACCGAAGAACTGCTCGCAAAACTCCCCGCCGCCTTTCGCACGATTCTGGTGGCTTTCATTTACTGGTGGGACGACCTGTTCATGCAGGCGGTCATGAACCTGCTCTGGAGTCTTTCCTGGTTTACGGTCATTCTCGGGCCGCCGCTGACCTTTGGCATCCATTACGTCCAGAGCGAATATGTGCGCGGCGAAAACCCCGGCCTGCGCGGCATGTGGGAAGGAGCGCGGATTTATTTCATCAAAAGCTGGCAATGGATGCTGACGAATCTCATCCTTCTGTTCATCCTGTTCGCCAGCGTAGATGCCTACCGCCTGATTGAAGCCGGTTGGGCCAGCATTGCGCGCGCCCTGACGATAGCGATTGGCGTGGTTTGGGTCATCATCCAGTTTTACGCCGTTCCACTGCTAATGGCCCAAGAACAAAAATCACTGCGCCTGGCCTGGCGCAACGCGCTGATGATGACCCTGGCTTCGCCCGGCTACCTGCTGGTGCTTTTCGTCTTCCTGGCGCTTTTTGGGGTCATTAGCGCGCTGTTGATATTTCCGGTCATCCTCGGCTACACCACCCTGCTCAGCCTGCTCGCCAACCAGGCTGTTCGTGACCGCCTGGCGGCCTTTCGCCAGATTCTCTCTGATGATGAAAAGTGAAACAAGGACAACCCCATGCCCTACACCCACCCCAACATCCCCTTCCAACCCATCCCCAATTCGGCGGCCATCGTCAGCGGCCCGCAGGTGCGCTTCAGCGTGCTGACCAGCCGCCTGCTGCGCCTGGAATACAGCCCCGAAAACCGCTTTGAAGACCGTCCCAGCCAGGCATTCTGGTATCGCAATCAGCCCGTCCCAGAGTTTACCTGCAAGCAAGACGAACACAGCATCGAAATCGACACCGGCGACCTGCGCCTGGTGTACCACATCACGCCGGGCGGCTTTTCGCGCGATACCCTCAGCATCGAAATCCGCGCCAATGGCAGCACCTGGCACTTCGCCGATTATGACTACCTGAACCTGCGCGGCACAGGCCGCACCCTCGACGGCGCGGACGGCGCAATTGAACTCGAACAGGGCTTGCTCTCGCGCAGCGGTTGGGCGGTGGTCGATGACTCAAACAGCCTGGTCTTCGATGAAACCGGCTGGCTGACAGCCCACCCCGAGTCGGGCAACCTCGACCTGTACTTCTTCGGCTACGGGCAGGAATACCAGGACTGTCTGAAAGATTACTTCAAAGTCAGCGGCAATGTCCCGCTTGTGCCGCGCTGGATTTTGGGCAACTGGTGGAGCCGCTATTGGGAATACACCCAGGACGAACTGCGCGACCTGATGCTTCAGTTCCGCCAGCGTGAAGTGCCACTCTCGGTCTGCATCATTGATATGGACTGGCACATCACCAAAACCGGCAACCGCAGCAGCGGCTGGACGGGCTACACCTGGAACCGTGCCCTGTTCCCCGACCACCCCGGCTTCCTGAAATGGCTGCGCGAAGAGATGGGATTGCGCGTTGCCCTCAACCTGCACCCTTCCGATGGTGTCTGGCCGCACGAGGAGATGTACCCCGAAATGGCGCGCCGCATGGGCATCGACCCCCAAAGCGGTCAGCCAGTCGATTTCGATATCGCCGACCCCGAATTTACGCGCCACTACTTCGAAGTCTTACATCACCCCTACGAAGAACAAGGCGTTGACTTCTGGTGGCTCGACTGGCAGCAAGGCACGCGCATCGCCCACTCGCGCCGCGAACTGGCCAAGAAACTCGACCCGCTCTGGTGGCTCAACCACCTGCACTTCTACGACCTGGGGCGCGCCGGCAAACGCTCCTTCATCTTCTCGCGCTGGGGCGGGCTGGGCAGTCACCGCTATCCGATAGGCTTCTCCGGCGATAGCGTCGTCTCGTGGGAATCGCTGGCGTTCCAGCCCTATTTCACCGCCACCGCCGCCAACGTCGGCTTTGGCTGGTGGAGTCACGACATCGGCGGGCACATGTACGGCATCGAAGAGCCAGAACTCTACACCCGCTGGGTGCAATACGGCGTTTTCAGCCCAATTTTGCGCCTGCATTGCACCAAAAACCCGCACCAGGACCGCGCCCCCTGGGCCTTTGGAGAAGACACCTTCCGGGTAGTGCGCGCCGCCCTGCAACTGCGCCACGCCCTGATTCCTTACATCTACAGCATGGCCTGGCAATTCAGCCAGGGCGGCCTACCGCTCTGCGCCCCAATGTACCACGCCCACCCGCAAACGCGCGACGCCTACGACTGCCCCAACCAGTACCTGTTCGGCGACCAACTGCTGGCCGCGCCTTTCATCGCCCCCCGAGACGCCGATACCCGCCTGAGCCAGGCTTCCATCTGGCTGCCGCCCGGCGGCTGGTACGGATTTTTCGATGGCGAACCCTTCAACGGCGACCGCTGGCAGACGGTTTACGGCACGCTAGAGGAGATACCGGTCTTTGCCCGGGCTGGCGCCATTGTCCCGTTAACCGCGCATCCACAGCCCTCCGGCGCCGACCTGCCCGAACACCTGAGCGTCAAAATTTTCCCCGGCGCGGCTGGCGCCTTCACGCTCTACGAGGACGACGGCCAGAGCGAAGCCTACCGCAGCGGCGAATACAGCCAGATTCGGCTCTCGCAAACCTGGCAGCCCTCGCGCCAGGTCTTCCAAATCGAAGCCGCCCAGGGCGATACCCGGCACCTGCCGCCGCGCCGCGTCTTCGACCTGCATTTCCTATCCATCCGCCAGCCGGAGACGATTCAGGTACGCATCAACGGGCAGGCCCAAGAAGTCCGCGCCGTGTGGGACGCCTCGCGCGCCGAACTGACCCTCAGCGGCTTGCAACTCACCCCCGCCGACTACCTGGAAGTTGAACTAAGCGTCTCAAGCGGAGAATTGCTGGCAGAACTTGACCGGCGCGAGCCAAAATTCCGTCATCGCCTGTGCGCCCTGCGCCTGGCAAGCGGCATCAAATGGCAAATTGAAGGACAACTGCCCGAACTGCTCGCAAACCCCAACCGCCTGGGCGCCTTTGCCCGCCACCTGACCCCCTCGCAGTTCGATGCGCTCTCCGACGCGCTGGGCAGGCTGTGAAAGTAACGCCAGCAACAGGGCTATCCAAAAAATCTCCGGCAGCAATCAAAAGCGGCGACCCCCAGATAGGGTGGTCGCCGTCTGCTTTGATGAGCGCCGCCCGGACGTGAACGTCCGGGCTATCACACGAAGCCGCCTGAAGGCCGCTTTTATGCCCGAACAATAAATTGCCAAAGGCGCAGGCCAGGAAGTGAATTTTCAGATAAGCCCTAGAGTTTCCGTTTGCGTCCAACCCTTGGCACAAAAAGATTACGCGAAATCTGAGGGGTTTTCTAAAAAAATCCGCGCAACTCCGTCTAATCCGTGTCCAAATTTTAGTTCTCAAGCGCCCGCCGAGTCGGTTTTTCTAGTTTGCCAGACGGGTAAAAACGAACGCCAAAATCAAGACCCTAACCCGTGAAGACTATCTTCAACACCGTGCCCTTTCCAACTTCGCTTTCCATCGTAATCGTCCCGCCCATGCGTTCGGTCAGCGCTCTGGCAATCGGCAGACCCAGGCCAAAGCCCGGCGTGGTCAGGCTGTCTTCGCCGCGATAGAAACGGTCGAAGATGTGAGCGAGCGTTTCGGGCGGAATGCCGGGGCCTTCGTCTCGAATCTCGATTTCGGCCTGTCCGCCGTTTCGATGGGCGGTCACCCACACCCGGCCGGTGGAATGCTTGAGAGCGTTGTCCAGCCCGATGAGCAGAATTTGCTTGAGCGCGTCGCGGTCGCCCGGCAGGGAGAGCGGTTCGGCCTGGAGGGAGATTTCCCGCGCCGGGTCGAGGGCGCGCGCCTGGCGGAAGGCTTCTTCCAGAATGGGGGTGAGTTCCAGCATTTCGCGGGCCAGGCTGCGCCCGGAATCGGCGCGCGCCAGGGTCAGCAGGTCGTTCACCAGGCGAATCAGGCGGTCGGATTCTTCGGTCATGTCGTTCAAAATTTCGGCCTGTTCGCCCGGCGGCAGGGGCGGCTTGCGCTGAAGCAGGCCCAGGTTGCCCCGCAGAGTGGTCAGCGGCGTGCGGAGTTCGTGCGAAACATCGGCCACGAAGTCGCGCTGCATCTGGAGCGAATGCGCCACCTTCTCATAGGCTTGCTGTAACTGCGAAAGCATATCGTTGAACGTGGCGGCCAGCCGCCCCACTTCATCCTGCGGGCCGCGATATTGCACGCGGTGGCTGAAATCGCGCTCCTGGCCGATTTTTTGCGCCGTTTGGGTGATTTGGACGATGGGGCGCAGCAACAGGCCCGAAAACATCCAGCCAACCCCCAGCGCGGTGACGATAATGAGCAGGCTCAACCCGCCAAAGGTCAGCCCAAAGAAGCGCAGAGAGCGGTTGCGCTCTTCCAGCGAGCGCGCCAGTTGCAAAATGTAGAGAACCTGGCCGTTTTGCGCCAGCGGACGGCTGTAAATGAGCATGGCCTGGTCGTTGACGATGGCGGTCTGCCACCAATCGCGCCCGGCTTGCAGTTCGGCCAGGCCGGCGGAGTCGAGCGGCAGGGCGTCTTCGGCGCGGCCCATCGGGCTGGCAAGCAGGATGCCGGAGGGGGTAAGAATGCGGACGATTTCGCGCTCGCGCAAATCGCGGAAGGGGCGGTCTTCGGGAAAGTCGCTGAAGGCGCGCGGCGGGCGGCCTGTGACGGGGGGAATTTGCACGTTCAGGCTGTTGGCAGACAGAATGGCCTCGCCCAGCCCAAAACTGGCGCGCCGCAGGTCATCTTGCAAGGCCAGGTAGGTGACGCGCGAGAGAATGACATAAATTGCCAGCCCGATGAACGCCAGGATGACGGCCAGGATGGCGCTATACAACACGGCAAAACGCAGACGAATGGACATGGGCGTTATTCTTCTCTCAAGACGTATCCCACCCCGCGCACGGTCTGGATGAGCCGGGGTTGGCCGTTGGCTTCCAGTTTGCGGCGCAGGTAGCCGACGTAGATTTCCAGCACGTTGTCATCGCCGCCGAAATCGTAGCCCCACACTTCGCGCAAAATTCGCCCGCGCTCCAGCACCTGCCGGGGGTGACGCAGGAAAAGCGCCAGCAGGTTGAACTCGGTGACGGTCAGTTGCAGGCGGGTTGCGCCGCGCCAGGCTTCGCGCGTCAGCGGGTCGAGGCGCAGGTCGGCATAGGTGAGCGGTTGGTCGGAGGCTTCGGGTTGAACGCGCCGCAGCAAGGCATGGACTCGCGCCACCAGTTCAGCGGGGGCAAAGGGTTTCACCAGGTAATCATCGGCGCCGCTTTCCAGGCCTTCCACGCGGTTTTCGATGGCGTCTCGGGCGGTGAGCATCAGCACCGGGGCTTTGTTCTTCTCGGCGCGCAATTGCTGGAGCAGGCTCAACCCGTCCATTTTGGGCATCATCCAGTCCAGAATGAGCAGGTCAGGCGCATGGGCATCCACCTGTTCCAGCGCTTCCAGGCCGTTGGAGGCCGTCAGCACGGTCAGCCCTTCATAGGTGAGCGTGCGCTGGAGCATTTTGAGCAGTTTGGGGTCGTCATCTACGATAAGAACGGTGGGCATGGGAGATTGGAGATTGGAGATTGGGGATTGCAGATTGGAGATTGAAGATTTATGGTCTGGATTCCATTTACCATTCACTATTTACCATTCACCATTCACCATCATACCCTCTTTTTCTGTGAATCGGCTGTTAACCTGTTTTGCGTTCACAGCATCTTCACAGGTTGTTCTTGGGGGCTTCACAGGGGCGGATTTTAGAATGTCAGTAATCAGTTATCAGTTTTTGAAATTAGATGATAGCCAATCGGTAATCACCAATCACCAATCACCAATCATCAATCACCAATCATCAATCATCAATTTTCACGCATCACGCAAGGAGTTCTCCCATGACCGTTTCCAACAAAACCAATCTCATTTTCGATTCGCTCGTCTTTCTGGCGTTTCTGGTGCTTGCCAACCCCGATATGACCGGCATGAGCATTCACGAATGGCTGGGGGTGGCTTTCCTGGCGGCTCTGCTCACGCATCTCGTCCTGCACTGGGAGTGGATTGCTCAGGTGACGCTCTCGTTCTTCAAAAAACTGTGGCACGCTTCGCGTCTCAATTATGTCATCAATTTGCTCTTCCTGGCGCTGATGACCGGCGCGCTGTTCAGCGGGCTGATGATTTCGGAAAGCGTACTGGCTGTTTTGGGCATTTCGGTTGAGCGCAGCCCGGTCTGGCAGGAATTGCATCATACCCTTTCCGACGCATCCGTGCTGGTTTTGGGTCTGCACCTGGCCCTGCACTGGAAATGGATTGTGAACAGCCTGGGCCGCTATCTGGTTCAGCCAGTGGCCGGATGGTTTCGGCGTGGTCAGTCATCAGTAATCAGTGAACGGTCATCAGTCATCAGTCATCAGTAATCAGTCATCAGTGAACAGTTTTGGAGCACCGCGACAAATCACCAATCCCCAATCACCAATCTCCAATCATCAGTCTGCAATCTCCAATCTTCAATCTCCAATCTTCAATCTCCAATCTTCAATCTCCAATCATCAGTCTGCAATCTCCAATCTTCAATCTCCAATCATCAATCTCCAATCTCCAAAAAGAAAGGTCTGCCATGAAAAAGTTTTTGAAATTTGTCCTCTTGCCCTTGCTGGTGTTGAGCGCGGTTGTGGCGTTGTTCGGCGCGGGGTGGTGGTGGGGCGCCACGCATACGCAGGCGTTCTCGGCGCTCTCGCGGCGCGAAGCCGGTGAATTCCGCCGCCCCGATTTCGATGGCAAACGGATGCCGCCGCAAACCTTCGAGGGCCGTCCCCTGGGCGGGCGTGAGCGCACGCCCTCGCTCCTGCGCGGATTGGGCGGCGTGCTTGGCTCGCTGCTCAAACTGGCCGTAGTTGTCGTCCTCGTCCTGCTCGTCCAGCGCGGCCTGACCTGGTTCGACTCCTGGCGCGCCAGCCGCAAAACGCCGCCAGCCGTTCCGCCGGAAGCACCGAGCAGCAATCCGTGATTTTCGCGGGCAGGTAAATCGTTATCAAAAGTTACCTGCCTACCCGCCCTCACCCCCAGCCCCTCTCCCGATGGGAGAGGGGAGAAAAAGCAGAGAATATCGCCCTTGTCAAGCAACAAAACTCGTTTTGGGCGTCTGGTTCCCTCTCCCATTGGGAGAGGGTTAGGGTGAGGGTAAATACTCATCCAAAAAGGAAAATTCGTATGCGCTTCCATTCCAAACTCTTCTTCTCGCTCATTGCCTTCAGTCTTCTTCTCACGGCTTGCGCCGGGCAGGCTGGCGCCCAGGCAAGCGTCACCACCCAGCCGGTTGCCACCGTCACGCTGGGAAGCACCGTCGAGGCCAGCGGCACGCTCACCGCCGGGCAGTTGACCACGCTCTCGTGGGGGACGAGCGGCGTCATCGAAACGGTCAACGTACAGACGGGGAGTCAGGTCAAAAAAGGCGATGTCCTCGCCACCCTGCGGCTGGATTCCGTTCCCGCCAGCATTTTGCAGGCCCGCGCCAACCTGACCGCCGCCGAAGAAACCCTCGCCAGCCTGAAAGACAACGCCCTCAGCCTGACTCAGGCCGAATTGAATGTCGTGACCGCCGAGCAAGCCCTGGCCGATGCCGAAAAAACCTACAATTCGATTGATTATCCCCGCGCGTCAGACGCATTGGTCAAGAACACCGAAGCGCAAATCCGCCAGGCGGAGCAAAACGTGGCCCGCGCCGCCGACCGTTACCGGATGGTGCAAAACCTGCCCGATGGCGATTCGCGCAAAACCGAAGCCGCGCTGGCGCTCACCAATGCCCAACTCAACCTGAACACGCTCAAGGCCAAACTCAACTGGTACACCGGCAAGCCCGACCCCTCGGACTACGAAACCGCCCGCCTGAACGTGGAAAAGGCCAGAATTGAACTGGAAAACGCCCGCCGCGCGCTGGAACGCCTGCAAAACGGCGAACCCTCGGCGGAACTGGCGCAGGCCGAAGCAAATGTGGCCTCTGCCCGCGAACAGGCTGAAGCAATGTACATCATCGCGCCTTTCGATGGCGAAGTGATTGTCCTGTATGCTCAGCCGGGGCAGGTGGTGGAAAAAGGCGCCGCCGCGCTGGGGCTGGTGGATTACAGCACGCTCAAGGTCGAACTTGCCATTGACGAATCCGAAATTACGCAGGTCAAGGCGGGCGACCCGGCGGAAATTACGATTGATTCTCTACCCGGCGTCACGCTCAAAGGGCAGGTCAGCCTGATTGACCCCATCGGCCAGACCATCAGCGGGTTGGTGAAATACACCGTCATCGTCTCAGTGGAACGACCCGAAAGCCCGCTCCTGTTCGGCGCAACGGCCAATGTCGTCATCACCACCGGCGAACCCGCCACCCTGCTGGCCGTGCCGATTGGCGCGGTGCTGACCGACAGTCAGGGCGAATACGTCCTGCGCGTGAAAGCCGATGGCGTCACCGAGCGGGTGGACGTGCAGACCGGCGACCTTTCGGGCGGGCTGGTGACGCTCGTCAAGACCGGCGGCCTGAAGGAAGGCGACCAGGTGCAGGTGGGCAATTCATCCGCCACCCAGCAGCAACAAGACCAGCCGCGCGGCCCCGGCGGGTTTGGCCCCTTCGGAGGCTGATATGGCGCTCATCGAATTGCGCGGCCTGACCAAAATTTTCAAAATGGGCGAAAACGAAGTCCATGCGCTGGCGGGCGTCTCGCTCGACATCGAAAAAGGCGAAATGCTTGCCATCATGGGGCCTTCGGGGTCGGGCAAAAGCACGCTCATGTCCATCATCGGCTGTCTCGATATGCCAAGCGGCGGCTCTTACCTGCTGGATAGGCAGGCAGTGGAAAAACTCAAAGACTCGCAACTGGCGCAGGTTCGCAACCGCAAAATCGGGTTCGTTTTTCAGCAGTTCAACCTGCTTCCGCGTACCAGCGCGCTGGAAAACGTCCTCCTGCCGCTGGGCTATGCCGGGCTGGGCGCAAAAATCAGCCGCGAAAAGGCGCTCAAGGCGCTGGAAATGGTCGGCTTGAGCGAGCGCGTGAAACACCATCCTGCCGAACTCTCCGGCGGACAGCAGCAGCGCGTGGCAATTGCCCGCGCCCTGGTGAACGAACCGGCCATTCTCATTGCCGATGAGCCAACCGGCGCGCTGGATAGCAAAACCGGCGAGGAAGTGATGGGATTGTTCCAGCGCCTGCACCGCGATTTCGGGCAGACGGTCATCATCGTGACCCATGACGCCTTCGTTGCCCGTCATACCCACCGCATCGTGCGCCTGGCCGATGGCCGGATTCTATCGGATACGCCCAACCCCAACCCCATCCCGGCTGGCACGCCGCGCCCCGAACTGGAGATGTAAGCCATGCTTCTCACCCAAAACATCCTTACGGCCTTACGCAGCCTGATGGCGAACAAATTGCGCTCGGCGCTCACCATTTTGGGCATTGTGATTGGCGTGGCGGCAGTGGTGGCGCTCATGGCAATCGGCAATGGCGCCACCAGCGACATCACCAGCCAGATTCAAAGCGCTGGCACCAACCTGCTTTCCATTCAATCGGGCCGAATGCAAAGGCCGCAGGCCGGGGGCGCGCCGCCCTCCTTTTCGCCGCTCACGCTCAAAGATTACGAAGCCCTGCGGGCGGGTCTCGCCCAGGTGGCTGGCATTGCGCCGGTTTATTCCACCAGCGCTACGGTCGTCTTTCAGACCGATAGTTACAGCGTCTCCGTCACCGGCACGAGCGAAGATTATCTGAAGGTGTATTCCTACGAGATGGAAAAAGGCCGCTTCTTCACCGAAAGCGACCGTCAGAGCGTGAAGCAGGTGGCCGTGCTGGGCGCCACCACCGCCGGGGAACTCTTCCCCAACGAGGAACCGGTCGGCCAATCCATCAAAATCAACGATGTCCGCTTCACGGTGATTGGCGTTCTCAAAGCGAAAGGCAGTTCTGGCTTCAGCGACCCCGATGACATCGTCCTGATTCCGCTGGAGACGGGCTATCTCAAACTGTTTGGGGCCAATGCCATCCGCAACGGGCAGAAAACGCTCAACACCATCGCCGTTTCGGCGGCCTCGCCGGAAGCGGTCGATTCGGTCAAGACTCAAATCAACTTCATCCTGCGCCGCCAGCACAAACTGACCGCCGAAGCCGAAAACGACTTCCGCGTGCAGAGCCAGAGCGATATGCTCGAAACGCTCAGCACCGTCACCACCACGCTGACCACGTTTCTCGGCGCGATTGCCGCCATCTCCCTGCTGGTGGGCGGGATTGGGATTATGAACATCACCCTGG
>CAZNCT010000133.1:0-1290 GCA_964571615.1 uncultured Anaerolinea sp.
CGAGCGCTTCATGAATGCCGGTGGATGCGCCCGATGGCACGGCTGCGCGCCCAAAAGCGCCATCATCCAGAGTCACTTCCACTTCCACAGTGGGGTTGCCGCGCGAATCGAGGATTTCGCGGGCGTGGACAAAGTCAATATTGCTCATGGTTTTCTCCTGTGTTTTGTTGCTTGATAATAAAAATAGCCTCTGCCAGGAACTCAACTGGCAGAGGCTATCAACCGGTCACGGGTTCGCCCAAACGGGCAAGCGAGCCTCATCGCTTGTTAATGATTGTACGTCCATCGGGAGAGAGCGTCAAGTTCAAACTCAATCAGAAAGATACCAACATTCACCCTCGTCACCACGCATACAGTTCTCAGCGGGCCAGTTTGGGCAGGAACAGGATGGCAACGAAGGCGACAAAGCCAAGGGCGGGGCGTTTCCAGGCAACCAGCGGCTGGGTTTGCCGCTATCAGAACAGTTCATCCAACAAAATAAAATACCGAATCCTGTCCCAGTTGGGTTCGATGCCCAACTGGTTGAAAAACAGGTCGAGATACTCCGGCTTGTTACCCAGGTCATTTTGAATGGAACGCACACAAAAAGCGATGTCGTACCATTTATCCGCTTTGCCGCTTCTGCCCAAATCAATCACGCCGCTAATGTGATTGTCGGCGATGAAGATATTGCTATCCCCAAAATCGCCGTGGGAAAAGACCAAATCTTCGGGGGGCTGGTGTGTTTTCAGGAAAGCGTATAAATCCTGGGGGTCTTGAAAAGGGGCGTCGTCTTCCCAATTTTCAGGGTCAATATCTGCCAGATTGTTGCTCAACAGAAAATCCAACTCATTCAGCCGCGTAGCAATATCGCTGGCAAATGGACAATCCGCGATGCTGACCGATTGAAAAAGCCGAATGCCTTCGCTGTAAATACGAATCATTTGTTCGGGGTCACGCCGTTTTTCGTAATAGGCGCAGCCCGCTTCCCCGCGTACGGCGCGCATCAGCAAAAAATTTTCGTTTTCATATTGCTCAAAATGCAACACGTCCGGCACGGGCAATTTTCCCGTCAGCCACAGCATCATGTCTTTTTCGCGCTCAACATCGTAGGTTGTGCCATGATATCGGCTGTCTGAGATTTTCAGGTAGAGAATCTCGTCCCGCCCGGTTAATTGATACACGCGGGCGGGGGACATGCCTTCGCTATCTCTCACAAAATGATAATTTTTTGTAATTTCACGCAATTGTTTGGAAAGTTTTGGGTTTGACATTGCTTTTTCTTGGTCAGGATTGGTTCAGGGTTGCCTT
>CAZNCT010000133.1:1377-3394 GCA_964571615.1 uncultured Anaerolinea sp.
CAAAGAATATTGTCCGCACCCAATTTACATCAATGCCAGAGTAGGCCGCCAGTCCCTGACAAACCCCAAAGATGTTTTGCCCCTCTTGAATGCGACACAGGCGGCGTTTGCCCTGCGGAATGTCTTTAAGGTCATTTGCGTCATGCAGGTCGCCGCTTTTCACCGGGCCAACCAGTTCCAGCACGGTTTTGACATCGGTGAGCGTGATAATCTGCTCCTCGGAACGCATACGCGCCGCGAGTTTCTCGCCGATGGACTGTTCTACATCATGCAACACATCTTCATAGTCCGGGTCATCTTGCAGGCTCAGGCGGGCTTGTTCCAGGTATTGCCAGAGCGCGTCGTGAGCATCCTCGTTCAGGCGAAACATGGTGGGGTGACCGCTCAGATTGATTTGTTTAATCGTTTGCATTCTCTTTTTCTCCTAATTCTTGAATAAAGTTCGTTAAAAATTGCCAGTATTGACGGAATTCAGTCAACTGCCGCTGACCCGCATCGGTTAGTTTGTAATACTTGCGCGGGGGGCCAAGTTCCGATTCCTGCCACTCATAATCCAGCAACGCTTCGCGGCGCATCTTGCTCAGCAGTGGATAAAGCGTGCCTTCTTGCGTGGCGAAATCGGTCTTGCTCAAACGTTGCAGGATGTCCGCCGCGTAAACTTTGCGCGAAGAGACAATGCTGAGAATCAGGAACTCAAGCAAGCCTTTGCGAAGGGGGGTAAATTTATCGGTATTTTCCATTTTTATACTACCTTTGTAAATAATAGTACCATGATAGAGAAATATGTCAAGGCTAAATTCTCACTTCATCTCAAAATAGTATTTGCTGGTAAACGGATGGTTTTCCCGATGCGCTCAAGGATGAGCAGTAGCGCGGCAAATTTCCAACGGTTGATATAGGCCAGGAAGGGAATGCACAAAAACAAACCATTCAGCGGGCCAGTTTGGGCAGGAACAGGATGGCAACGAAGGCGACAAACGCCATCAACGCGCCAAAAGCAAAGGGCGCGGAGGGGGAAACCTGGTTCCACAGCACCCCGGCCAGGAGGCTCGCCGGAAGCGCCATAATCCCGACCGAAGCGTTATACAGGCCATAGGCCGCGCCCCGGCTGTCTTCGGGGACCAGTTCGGCCACCATTGCCTTGGCCGCGCCTTCGGTGAAGGCGTAGTACAGGCCGTAGAAGGCATACAACACCCAAACCAGGAACGGACTTTGCGCCAGCGCAAATCCCAGGTAGGCCAGGGCATAGACCGCCCAGCCGATGATAATGGTCTTGCGCCGCCCAATGCGGTCGGACAGGCGTCCCGCCGGGATGGCCGCCAGGGCCGAAACCAGGTTGAACAGGGCAATGATGAGCGGGATGGTTGTATCCGCGACGCCGATGTTCTGGGCGCGCAGGATGAGGAAGGCGTCGGACGAGTTGCCGAGGGTAAAGAGCAGCATAATCACCAGGAAGGCGGCAAAGGGGCCGCGAAAGACCTCCAGCGAGATGGGCTGTTTCTTGACCGGCATTTTGCGCTCGCGCACCCACAACCCGATAATCACGAGCGGCAGGGCGGCAATTACGCCCGCCACCCAAAAGACCTCGCGGTATTTGTTGCCCACAAGCGCAGCAAGCCGTAGGCAATCAGCGGCCCAACCGCCGAGCCGAGCGTATCGAGGGTGCGCTGGATGCCAAAGGCCAGGCCCAGTTTGCGGTTGCCCGCCGACCCGGCCACCAGCGCGTCGCGCGGGGCGTCTTTCAGCCCCTTGCCAACCCCATCGGTGACGCGCAGGCCAAACGCCGCCGCGCCGCTCCCGGCAAAGCCGAGCAGGAAGCGCGCCGCCGCCGAAAAAGCGTAGCCGGTAAAGACAATCGCCTTGCGCACGCCCAGCGCGTCCGACAGGTAGCCCGCCCCAATTTTCATCAGGCTGACCACCGTGGTCAGCGCGCCTTCAATCAGGCCGATGAACTCTTTGCTCAGGCCCAGCACCGATTCGTAAAAAATCGGCAGGATGGGCTGAATCATATCCTGCG
>CAZNCT010000133.1:3421-10479 GCA_964571615.1 uncultured Anaerolinea sp.
AAAGAAGGCCACCCAGCCCAGGGCCACCACGTTCCGTTCCAATCCGTTTTGCGCCGCTTCGGGTGCGGAGTTTGGGGAATCTTGTTTGTCCATACACTTTTCCTTTCTGGATTTCCCGGCGGCAGGCAAACAAAAAGCCTCTGCCAGGGGGATTCTGACAGAGGCCATCAACCGGTAAAGGTGGTTCGCCCCCCAGGGGGCAGGCAAGCGAGCCTCATCGCTTATGCAACGATTTTACGCCCGCCAGGAAAGAGCGTCAAGTTGAAATAAATCGTCAAAAATGCACAAATAAGACTCGCGAATTTCGCCACAATCGCTTATAATCAGGCCTGTCACACGACAGGATGCCCCCCTCATCCTGTCGTGTGATGTTTCAGATACTGGTACAATACATTCCCTTCACACGTTCGATGACGTCTACAAATTATGGAAATCCTCGGTATTGGCATTCCTGAACTATTTTTCATTGTCCTGCTCATCCTGATCCTGCTTGGGCCCAAAGATATGCAGAAAAGCGGACGAGCAATCGGTCAATGGCTAAATCGTCTGGTTCGTTCAGACTTCTTTCGGATCTTGACCCGCACAGGTGAAGAAATCCGAGAAATGCCCACCAAATTGATGCGCGAGGCCAACCTGGAGGAAACGCTGAAAGAGGTCGGCAACATAGGCGGAGCCATTAATAAGCCAGTCGCAGAAACCCAAAAAGCGATTGCGCGTTCATTCGATGAAAAGCAAACTTATGCGCCCAACGCGCTTGAAACCCCCAGCGCTTCGAGCGCTGAACCCCCCCAATCCAAACAAAACGGAGAATAATCTTGCGTGCCCTCACCTGGCTGCTTAAGGCTCTCTTTGCTTTACTGACATGGCCCTTTCGGCTGATTGGCCGTCTGCTCGCATGGGTAGTTCGTCCAATTAAGGAACGTATTCGACAGGGGAAAATATACCAATTCTTCACTTACGTCCCTGAAGACAAACCTGTATTAGATGCGTTTGATACAGCCATCCATAATCCAGAGTCCTTCATGGACGAACTGGAATCGGTACGCAAGCATCTGCTGCGTGCCTTAATTGCGCTGATATTGGCCGTGCTGGTATCCCTGGCTTTCAGCCGCGACCTGATGCACCTGCTGGCCCAGCCCATCGGCGGCATGGACAAACTACAAGCCATCGAAGTCACCGAAGGGATTGGGGTCTTCATGCGTATCGCCCTGCTAGGCGGCATTGCGATTGCCAGCCCCTACATCGCCTTTGAAACCTGGCTTTTCTTTGCTCCGGGTCTCATGCCCCAGGCGCGCCTGACCGGCCTGCTGGCCATCCCCTCTGCCCTGATTTTTTTCCTCGGTGGCGCGGCATTTGCTTACTACGTCATGCTGCCAGCAGCCCTGCCCTTCCTGCTCTCATTTGCCGAGTTTGAAACCGTCTTGCGCCCGGCCTCCTATTTCCCATTTGTCACCGGTCTGATGTTCTGGCTGGGGGTTGCATTTCAATTTCCTCTGGTCATTTTTGCCATCTCTGCGATGGGATTGATCCAACCCCGGCAATTGTTCGATCAATGGCGCCTGGCGGTTGTCCTGATCGCCGTTGTTGCAGCGGCCATCACCCCAACCGTAGACCCGGTCAACATGGGTCTTGTCATGTTGCCGATGATTGCGCTCTATTTCTTGAGCATTTTCTTCAGCTGGCTGGCCAACTGGGGTCGCCGATAAGGTGTACCCAACCTGAAAGAAAAATAATTAAATTTTCTGAAAACCTTGCATTTTCGCCCGCTTCATGCAATAATAAGGGTGCCGAGCGGCAGGATGCCCCCCTCATCCTGTCGCTCGGCATTTTAAGTCTAAAGCGTTCCCTTCACCATCCCCCCATCCACAGTCAGCATCACCCCGGTAATGTAGCTGGCCGCCGGAGAAACCAGAAAAACCGCCGGTCTGGCAAATTCCTCCGGGCGGGCCATGCGCCCCAGGGGCGACTCGGCCATTTGCCTGGCAATCTCCTGTTCCATCGTCGTGCCATTCTGCTGAGCGCGAAACGTCATCAACTCTGTCACGCGCTCGGTCTCTGTCCAACCAGGCAAAATTGAGTTGAAGCGAATGCCCTCACGGCCCAGTTCCAGGGCCAGGGTTTTGGTCAACCCAACCGTTGCAGCCCGAATACTGTTCGACAGCACCAGGCCCGGAATTGGCTGCTTGACCGAATAAGAAGTAATCGTCAATACCGCCGCGTCCTGTGAGCGGCGCAAGTGCGGCAGAGCAGCCCGAATCAGACGCACATGCGACATCAGCGAAAGGTCAATCGCCTTCGCCCAGGCAGATTCGTCCAGACTCTCAAATGTCCCGGCGGGCGGGCCGCCCGCATTGGTTATCAGGATGTCGAGACCGCCGAGTTTTTCAACCGCTTCGGCAACGACCCGCTCCGCTGCGCCAGGTTCGGTGATATCGGCAGGAATCGCGACTCCCCCCAGCCTGTCTGCCGCAGCGCGGAGTTTTTCCTCGCCCCGGCTGTTAAGCGCCACCCGCGCCCCCTCGGCAGCCAGCACCTGAGCGGTCGCATAGCCCAATCCACGTGAAGCCCCGGTGACCAGGGCGCGTTTTTCGGTCAATCCCAAGTCCATCGTTCTACCTCTTTCTAGATGATTTCTATCTTTCCATCCCACACATCGCCATCAGACCAGTTGGCTTCAACCCAGCGGCGCACCGTTTCGAGAGCCGATTGTAAAAAAGCGGCATCGTTTCCTATCATGGCGCAGCCAATCAGGGTTTCGCCCCAGCGGTCATTTAACCCAACCTCGGATAAATTAAACTCACGCCGCAGGCGGCTGATGAGCGGTTTAATGCGCCCACGCTTCTCTTTGAGCGAGGCGCAGCCAGGCAAATGAAGATGAATGGTGAGGGTCGCAATCATGATTTCTAAAAAGAAAGCCATAGCGGCCCGGCTATGGCAATCATACGAAAGCGGAAATTCAACTACAGGCTTTTCAGTTTGGCCGCCAGTTCTTCGTCGCCCGGCTCCACCAAAACCGAGCCATCAGGGAAGACAATCGTCGGCACAGAGCGGCTGCCCCGGTTGAGTTCCTTGACAAAGGCCTCGGCCTGCACATCAGCATCAATATCTACATCTTCGTAAGGGGTCCCAATCTGCGCAAAAACACGCCGCGAGCGGCGGCAATCGCCACACCACGAGGTGCCATACAGGATTACTTTTCCCGGGTTGCGGTTATAAAGGTCAGGGTTCATAAACTCTCCAACTTCGCCAGCAAGTCAGCATTTGAGGGTTCAATCATGATGGTGCCATCGGGGAAAATCAGGGTCGGAATCTTGACGCGCTTGGTCAATTTTTCGATGAAAAGAAAAGCCTCGTTTTCTTTGCCAATATCCACAATCAAATGTGGAATTTGTTTTTCATCGAGTATTTTCTTGGCGCGTTTGCAATCGGGGCACCAACTGGCGCTGAAAACCGTGAGTTGCTCGGGAAAAGTAGAATATTTTTCGCTCATACAAGGCTCCCTGTTCAAATTATACTCCAACAGCCGTGCAAGAGGCTATCCATGTTATCATTTTGGTTTGTGGAGAAAAAAGAATGCGCCCCAAACTAGCCTTGCTAACGCTGCTACTGGCCGCCCTGGCCTGCAGCCTGCCCCCCAACAATGGCCCCAGCATCAGCCCGCCGGCCCCAACGCCCGATTTGCTGGCAACCCTGGTGAGTGAAAATCTGACCGCTGCCGCCCAAAACACCCCATCCAGCGCGCCATCGGCCACCCCAACCCTAACCCCCACCCCGGCAGTATCGAACCTGATGGTGGTCTATGCCCAAAACGGGAACATCCTGCTCTGGCGTGAGGGAACAGCGGCCCAGAGCCTGACAACTTCCGGGCAGGATAGTCAGCCGCGCCTGAGTGCCGATGGTCAGTGGGCAGCCTTCTTACGGAATGGCGAGTTGTTGGCGGTCAAAACCGATGGCAGCCAGGAGCGCCCGCTGGTCAACCGTGCCTACATAGTCTCCTTTCAAAACGCTAATATGCTGGATATACGCGTCTCCCAATTCGACTTTCTGCCCGGCAGCCACGAAATTCTGTTTGAATTAACAGGCGATAGCGATGTCTATCCGATACCGCTTAACGACTTACAGCGAGTCTCTGCGTCAGTGGGCAATCCATCCGTCATTCTGCCGCCCGGCAGTGGCGGCGGCAGGTGGTTTCTCTCGCCAGACGGCCAGTGGCTGGCCCTGGCACAATTTGACCGTCTGCGCGTACTGCGCCTCGACGGCAGTGCAGACCGGGTGGTATTCAAGTTCAAAGCCGTATCAACCTATAGCGAGTGGGCCTATCTGCCCGAGGTGGTCTGGCGAAACGATTCGGCGGGCTTTTACACAGTCATCCCGGCTTCTGCCGCGCTCGAAAAACCCGGGGAACCCAGCCGCTTTTACTATATTCCCTTGAGCGGCGAAGCGGCCAAACTGGCCGAGTTTGTGGCTGTGCCAGTTTGGGTTAGTTTTGCGCGCATCGCCCCAAATGGAATTAATGTGGCCTATGTCAAAGAAAACGGAGAGTTGCGCGTCCTTGACGCCAGCACCGCCGAGCGAACCTACGCAGCTGCCCCAGGATTAAGCCTGCTGAACTGGAACCCCGACTCGCTGCGGGTGGCCTATACCAGCGGCGACCCGCCCAGGGCCAGCCTGGCGGCTTTTGGCAATCCGCCCATCCCGCTGGGCGATTCCGCTCAGTTTTTTGATCTTCGCTGGGTCTCTCCCGAGCGCTTTCTCTACCGGAACGGAGATGAACTGCGTCTGGGCCAGGTATCCGGCCCAAGTTCGGTCATCGCCACCAGTATCAGCGATTATGACTTCGTCCTGCTGCCCTGAACGTGCAGTTCCCGGTTGAGAAAATTTAATCTCCCAATTTGCAGGTTGCAAGCCCTCATGTTCAACCCGTGAGGGCTTTTTTATTGTAAAATAGCCGCATGTCCAACCCACTGAAAATTTTGTTCCTGGCATCTGAAGCCGACCCTTTCGTCAAAGTCGGCGGGCTGGGGGACGTAGCCGGGTCTCTGCCTTACGCCTTGCGCGCCTTGCGCAGTGAAAACCTGGATGTACGCCTGGCCCTGCCTTTTCACACCACCATCCGCGCCGAAGGGCTGACCCTGGTGCGTGAAAGCGTCTTCACCATCCGGCGCGGCAGCGGCGATGTACCGGTGCAGGTCTTCCGGGCAGATATCAAAGGTCTGCCGGTTTATCTTATCTCTGGCGCGCCTGTTCGCTAAAAGTCTATGACCCCAACCCACACGCCGACGGCGAAAAATATACTTTCTTTTCAATAGCCGCGCTTGAAATGGCCCACCAACTCGACTGGCACCCCGATATTGTGCACGCCAACGACTGGCATACCGCCCCGGCGGTGTACCGCATTCGCCAGCAACAAAATGACCCCTTCTGGGCCGGGGTCAAGACAATTTTCTCTGTGCATAACCTGGGCTACATGGGCGCAGAAGCCGAAGAAGCCTTGCTAGCCTATGGCCTGCCGCCGATTGACGAACCCTTTTATCCCGAGTGGGCCTGCCGCCAACCCCTGCCACAAGCCTTGTGGGCCGCCGATTCGATTGTGGCGGTCTCACCCTCTTACGCCGAAGAAATTCAAACCCCCGAATACGGCTATGGGTTAGAAACCTTCCTGCAAACCCGGCGCGAAACCATTACTGGCATTGTCAACGGCATTGACTATTCCCTCTGGGATCCCTTCACCGACAGCGCACTGGAAAGCAATTTCTCTGCCGATGACCTTGCGGCCCGAACGGCCAACAAAACCGCCATCCAGGCCCAGTTTGGGTTAACCCTGCACAAAAACGCGCCTCTGCTGGCGATGGTCACACGCATGGACTACCAAAAAGGCGTTGATATTGCCCTGGGCGCCCTACGGCGCATTACCGACCAACCCTGGCAAGCCATCCTGCTTGGCACCGGCAACGCCGAGCTTGAAGCCCAGGCCCGCCGGCTCGAAGCCGACTTCCCCAACCGGATTGCAGCCGTCATCCGCTTTGACGCCAAACTCTCGCGCCAGATTTATGGCTCCGCCGATATGCTCTTGATGCCTTCGCGTTACGAACCCTGCGGCCTGGCGCAAATGATTGCCATGCGCTATGGGGCCATCCCGGTTGCCAGGGCTACCGGCGGCCTGCGCGACACCATCGCCGATGGCCGCACCGGCTTCCTGTTCACCGATGCTTCGCCGCACGTCATGGCCGCTACCCTGCGGCGCGCCCTGAACGAGTTCAGCTACAGCGCGCGCTGGCAAACGATGCAGCAAACCGCCATGTTTGAAGACTTCTCCTGGGAAAAATCAGCCTTCCAATATGCTGACCTGTACCACAATCTTGTCAAATAGAGGCTTTTTATGACATTCACCCGCTCTTCTGGCATCCTGCTCCACCCCACCTCCTTCCCTGGGCCATACGGCATCGGCGACCTGGGGCCTTTCGCCTACCGCTTTATTGATTTTCTGGCCGAAAGCGGCTCCAAACTCTGGCAAGTCTTGCCGCTTGGGCCAACCAGTTACGGCGATTCACCTTACCAGTGTTTCTCGGCTTTTGCAGGCAACCCTTACCTGGTCAGCCCCGATTTCCTGCTCGAACAAGGCCTGCTGACCCTCGACGACCTGGCCGACATGCCGCACTGGGACCCCGCGCGGGTGGATTTTGGATTGATTTACCTGTGGAAACCGCGCCTGCTCGACCGGGCCTTTGCCCGCTTTGAGGCTTCAGCAGCGGAACCGCTTCGCAACGAATGGGCCGAGTTCCGTCAAAAGAACGCCGCCTGGCTCGAAGATTATGCCCTCTTCATGGCGCTCAAAGATGCCAACGGCGGCGTAGCCTGGAACGAATGGCCCGCCCCACAGCGCGACCGCGACCCCGAAACCCTGAGTGATGCCCGCCGCCTGCTGGCCGATGCCATCAACCGCCAGATGTTCCGCCAATTCCTGTTCTTCCGCCAATGGGACAAACTGCGCAAATACGCCAACGAAAAAGGAATTCAAATCATCGGCGACATCCCCATTTTCGTGGCAATGGACTCGT
>CAZNCT010000134.1:0-1227 GCA_964571615.1 uncultured Anaerolinea sp.
TGCGTCAGGACCGCCAGGCGCTCCAGCGTTTGCGCGAGGCCGCCGAAAAGGCCAAAATCGAACTCTCCAGCATGATGGAGACCGAAATCAACCTGCCTTACATCACTGCTGATGCCAATGGCCCCAAGCACATGGTCTTGAAACTGACCCGCGCCAAATTTGAGCAGATGACCGAAGACCTGCTCAAGCGCTGCGAAATCCCCTTCCAAAACGCGCTCAAAGATGCCAATCTGCGCGCGGGCGACCTGCACGAAGTCGTGCTGGTTGGCGGCTCAACCCGTATGCCAATGGTGCAAGACCTGGTGCGCCGTTTGACCGGCAAGGAACCGAACAAATCGGTCAACCCCGATGAAGTGGTTGCGGTTGGCGCGGCCATTCAGGGCGGCGTTTTGGGCGGCGAGGTGCGCGACATCCTCTTGCTCGATGTCACCCCGCTCTCGCTGGGTGTTGAAACCCTGGGCGGCGTGATGACCGTCATGATTGAGCGCAACACCACCATCCCGGTCAAAAAGACCGAGGTTTACTCCACCGCAGCCGATAGCCAGACCGCAGTAGATATTCATATCCTGCAAGGTGAACGCCCCATGGCTGGCGATAACATGAGCCTGGGCCGCTTCCGGCTCGATGGCATCCCGCCTGCGCCGCGCGGCATCCCGCAGATTGAAGTCACCTTCGATATTGACGCCAACGGCATTTTGCATGTCACCGCCCGCGATAAAGCCACCGGCAAAGAGCAAAAAGTCACCGTGACCGCCTCGACCAACCTGAGCAAGGAAGAAATCGAGCGCAAAGTGCAGGAAGCCCGCCAGCACGAGGCCGAGGACAAGAAGCGCAAAGAAGCCATCGAGGTCAAGAACCAGGCCGATACCCTGGTTTACCAGACCGAAAAGACTCTGCGCGAGTTGGGCGACAAAGTGCCCGCCGCCGAACGCAGCAATATCGAATCGAAGGTTGCCGATTTGAAGTCTGCCCTGCAGGGTGACGATATCGAGCGCACCAAAAAACTGACCGAAGAGGTCCAGCAGGCCTTCTACGCGCTCAGCCAGCAGTTGTACGCCCAGGGACAGCCTCAATCGGAAGGCGGCCCCTCTGCCGCAGGCCCCGGCCCTGATGATGTCATTGACGGCGAAGTAAAAGAATAACCTGTTTGTCGAATGCCAGCGCCCGCCCTTTCAAAAGGGCGGGCGTTTTGGTCTCAGGTGGTTTGCAGTATAATCCCGCCCATGC
>CAZNCT010000134.1:1268-2376 GCA_964571615.1 uncultured Anaerolinea sp.
TTACCAGCTCCCTTTTGTCAAAGCGCGGGTGAATTCGGCTTTTGATGAAATGCGGCGGGATGTGACCTACTTTTTCCGCCCGCCCGATGCGGCGGTCTTCCAACCTGCTCAGGCAACCCGCATCCTGCCTACCGCGGTTGTGATTACATCTACGCTGGCAGTGACATCTACGCCTGAGCCAAGCGCCACGCCCGGGCCCACTCTGCCGCCGACAGCCACTCCTACACCGCTCCCGGCGGCGGTTTCACTGCCCGGCGTTCAATATGTTGACCAGCACAACCGTTGGAACTACTGCGCCCCTGCCAATCTGGTAATGTCGCTCAAATTCTGGGGCTGGAAAGGCCTGCCCGGCGATACCCGCGACCTGCGCGACCAGGTCGCATCCTTCATCAAACCGGGGGTGCAAGACCCCAGCCTCGATTTTATTCAACAGGGCAAGACCGATAAAAATGTCATGCCATCCGAAATGGCGGCTTTTATCAACAACCAGACCGACCTGCGCGCTCTGATTCGCTATGGCGGCAGTCTCGAGCTGGTCAAATCTTTGCTGGCGGCGGGTTTTCCGGTTGTGATTGAAAAAGGCTACTTTGAGCGCGATGCGAATGGCAAGATTTCCTGGCTGGGGCATTACCTGTTTGTCACCGGTTACGATGACGGCCAGCGTGGGTTCATTGTTCAAGACTCATACACCAAGCCGGGCAAAAATATCATCAGTAAATATGAAGATTTTCAAATCGGATGGCGGGCTTTCAACTACCTGTTCATGGTCGTTTACCCGCCTGACCGCGAGGCCGATTTGTTTGCTGTGCTTGGCCCCTGGCTCGATAGTGCCTGGGCCAATCAGCGCGCGCTCGAGGTGTCCGAGGCCGAAATCCCGACTCTGGAGGGGATTCACCTGTTTTTTGCATGGTTTAACAAAGGCACCAGCCTGGTTTCGCTGTACGATTACGCCAATGCCGCCGCGGCTTTTGACCAGGCCTTTAGCGTCTATGCCACCCTGGGGCAAGATGACAAACAGCGTCCTTACCGCATGATGTGGTATCAAACCTCGCCTTACAAGGCTTATTACTACTCGGGCCGCTACACCGATGTCATCAACCTGGCCGAT
>CAZNCT010000134.1:2389-4991 GCA_964571615.1 uncultured Anaerolinea sp.
AAAACGATTGACAAGCCTACCCTCGAAGAGAGTCTGTTCTGGCGCGCCATGGCCTACGATGCGCTTGGCGACCGGGCCGCCGCAATCCGAGATATGCGCGAAGCCGTGCGTCTCAACTATCGCTTCAGGGATGGTCTCGACATGCTTAATCAGTGGGGTGTGCAGCCATGATTCGCATTTTGCATTTTGCCGACGCGCATATTGATATGGCCAATTATGGCCGCCACGACCCGCAGACCGGCCTGCCCGTGCGTGTGCTCGATTTTCTCAAGTCTCTCGATGAAATTGTGGACACGGCTATCCGCGAGAAAATAGACCTGGTGATTTTTGCTGGCGATGCTTACAAAGACCGGTCACCCGCCCCGACGTTTCAGCGCGAGTGGGGCAAGCGCATCATGCGGCTGTCACAGGCCGGAATTCAGACCGTTTTGCTGGTGGGCAACCACGACCTTTCCCCGGCCATCGGGCGCGCCCATGCCATTCAGGAATTTGAAACCCTCGCGGTGCCGAATGTGAGCGTTATTTCCAGGCCCAGGCTGCTCAAGTCTGCTGATTTGGGCGGCTTGCCGGTTAATCTCATCGGTTTGCCCTGGGTCTCGCGTTCAGGGCTGATGGCCTACCTTGAGAGCAATGCCGCCGGAGCCTCCAACATCTACACCCAGGTCGAAGACCTGCTGCTTGATTTTTTCCAGGATTTTCTGACCCAGGCTGACCCGTCTTTGCCCCTGGTGCTGACAGCGCATGCCTCGGTGCAGGGCGCCGTTTATGGCGGCGAACGCATGGTCATGCTCGGCAACGACCTGGTGCTTTCGGGTTCACTTGTCAAAAACCCGCGTCTTGATTATGTCGCTCTCGGACACATTCACAAGCCGCAAGACCTGAATGAAGGCCAGCACCCGCCGGTGATTTATCCGGGCTCGATTGAGCGGGTCGATTTTGGCGAGGCGCGTGATGACAAGTTCTTTGTGATTGCCGAGGTCGAAAAAGGCAAGACCCGTGTGCTCTGGCGCAAACTGGCAGGCGTGCGGCCCTTTGTGGATAAATTTGTCCGTGTCAGGTCGGGCGAAAACCTGACAGGCCAGCTCATCGCCGCTTTGCCAGAAGCAGACCAGATGTCTGGCGCGATTGTGCGCCTGGTGGTTGAGTACCCTCGAGATCTGGAAAAACTGATTGACGAATCCGCACTGCGCCAGCATACTCAGACAGCCCTCGAATTTCACTTTGTCAAACGCCCTCAGGTGGATGCCCGCGTGCGCCTGCCCGCCGACCAATCGATAGCCGCATTGACCCCGCTCGAACTGCTCGATACCTACTGGAAGAGTTTGCACATCGATGAGGCCGAATCTGCCCGCTTGCAGGCCCTGGCGCGTACGGTGCTTTCTGAGGAAACCGATTTGTAACCCCATCTCTCTGTCACGGAACTGCTATGGATACCCAACCTGAAACTTCTTATACTCAGCCTGACCCTATGCGCTGGATTTATATCTCCCCTCACTTTGATGATGCTGTGCTCTCATGCGGCGGCCTGATTTGGGAACAAACCCACACGGGCATTCCGGTTGAGATTTGGACGATTTGTGCTGGCGACCCACCCCCTGGGCCGCTTTCTCCGTTTGCCCAGGCCATGCATGACACCTGGCAGACCGGTTCGGCAGAAGAGACGGTCGCCTTGCGCCGTATCGAAGACCAGAATTCATGCCGCCGGGTAGGGGCGCGGGCGGTGCACTTTCCGGTGCCCGATTGTATTTATCGCCGCACCACAACCGGCTCCCTGCTTTATCCAGACGGCATTTTTGGCGGCCTTAGCCCGCGTGATGGGGCCGTGATTGATGAAATTGTCAATTTGCTCTCCTCGCGGCTGGGGCAATACGATGTCCTGGTTTCCCCGTTGACCATTGGGCGGCACGTTGACCACATCAACGTGCGGATTGCCCTCGAGCGTTTGGGCCGTCCGCTCTGGTACTATGCCGATATCCCTTACCTCTTCCGCCATCCTGAGCAGTTGGCCGAAGCCTCGGCTGGCCTGGTCTCAAAGACCTTTTATGTCTCTGCCGAAGGCTTACAGGCCTGGCAGGAGAGCATTGCCGCGCACAAATCACAGGTTGGTATGTTGTTTGATGACGACGCCGATATGCGCCATAAAATTCGCCAGTACGCCCAGCAAAACGATGGCTTACGCCTATGGGAGCGGGATCATTCGGCGTAAATGCTTGATTTCATGCCAAAACCGTGATATATTTAGCGCACGCCGTAATATATTTCGTGTAATATTCAAGTTGCATCCCGGGTAGGGATGCAACATATCTTATAGACAGGGAACGTTATGCCTGCAACTTATTTGACCAAAGAAGGTTTCCAGAAACTCCAGGACGAGTTGGATTACCTGCGTACTGCCAAACGTCAGGAAGTCGCCGAGCGCCTGCACGAGGCCATGGAGGGCGGGGAACTGATTGAGAACGCCGAGTATGAGGCCGCCAAAAACGAGCAGGCCTTTGTGGAAGGCCGCATTCAGGAACTGGAACTGTTGCTGGCGACTGCGCACATCATCGAGGGCCAGCACGACCCCAGCTCGGTGCAGGTTGGCGATAGTGTTGTTGTCCAG
>CAZNCT010000134.1:5001-10158 GCA_964571615.1 uncultured Anaerolinea sp.
TGATTGACGACGGCGAAGCAGAAGAATACACCATTGTCGGCGCGGCGGAAGCCGACCCGCGCGCAGGGAAAATTTCAAATGAGTCGCCGCTTGGCAAAGCGTTGCTCAATCATCGCCCGGGTGATGTCTTCAATGTCGATGCGCCCGGCGGTTCGTTCAAAGTCAAATTGCTGAAGACCACCTAGAAGACTGGGGCAGTCAATTCAGGCCCCGCGCAGGCTCTGCAATTGCAGGGCCTTTTGGCGCGGGGTTTTTATTTTGGGAGCAGGAATCATGGCAGAATATAACCACCTTGAAAAAATTCGTTTGCAAAAAATCGAAGAACTGCGCGCCGAAGGGGTTGAGCCTTATCCCACTCGTGCTGAGCGCACCCACACCAGCAAACAGGCCATTGCCGCGCTGGATGCTGTCACCGTCGATGGGCAGTTGACAGCCGAAATTCCGGCCACCCTGGCCGGGCGCATCCGCGCTACCCGCCCGATGGGCAAACTGACCTTTGCTCACATCGAAGACGGTGAGGGAAAAATCCAGCTTTTCTTGCGGGTCAACGAACTTGGGCAGGAAAAAATAGATTTCTTCAACCGCATGTTCGACCTGGGAGATTTTGTGCAGGCCTCGGGCGTGCTGATGCGTACCCGCACTGGCGAACCGACCTTGCAGGTGCATGACTTTCGCATGTTGGCCAAAGCCGTCAGCCCGCTGCCAGCCGCCAAGGATGAGACCCGCGAAGACGGCACCGTTGTGCGCCATGCCGCCCTCGAAGATCCCGAACTGCGCGCCCGTCAGCGCTATGCTGATTTGGCTGTTAACCCAGAAGTGCGCGAGACATTTCGCAAACGCGCGGCGATTATCAAAGCCATCCGCGATTTTCTCGATAACCATGACTTTCTGGAAGTCGAAACCCCCATTTTACAGCCGCTCTATGGCGGCGCGGCGGCGCGTCCTTTTATGACCCACCACAACGAACTTGACCAGGATATGTACCTGCGGATTTCGTTTGAACTCTATCTCAAGCGCTTGCTGGTGGGCAACCTCGAGCGGGTGTATGAAATTGGGCGCGATTTTCGGAACGAGGGCGTTTCGTTCAAACACAATCCTGAGTTTACCCAGCTTGAGTTTTACTGGGCGTATGCCGACTACCTGCAAGTGATGGATTTGACCGAGCGCATGATCGGCCATGTCTGCGATACGGTTTTTGGCACCCGCAAATTTGTCTTTGACAAAGACGAAAACACCCGCTATGAACTGGACTTTTCCTCGCCCTGGCGGCGGGTGCAAATGCGCCAGGGAATTCTTGAAACCAGCGGCATCGACATTGCGGACCACCCGACGGCTGAGTCGTTGTTCAAGGCGATTGTCAGCCAGCACCCAGACAAAAACCCCGACCCGCATGCGGCTCGCGGCAAGTTGATCGATTTTCTGGTCGGCGAATTCCTCGAACCGACGCTCATTCAGCCGACCTTCCTGTACGATTACCCGCGAGATATTTCTCCGCTGGCCAAGTCCAAACCGGGTGACCCGCTGACGGTGGAACGCTTTGAAGGCTACGCCGCTGGTTTTGAGCTGTGCAACGCTTTTACCGAACTTAATGACCCGCTTGACCAGGAACAGCGCTTTCTTGAAATGGGCCGCGACTACACAGACGACGAAGAAGAAAAACACCCCATGGACGAAGACTACCTGCGCGCGATGCGCTACGGAATGCCCCCCAACGGCGGCTTTGGGATGGGCATTGACCGCCTGACCATGCTCTTGACCAACAAACGCTCCATCCGCGAGGTGCTGCTCTTCCCTGCCTTGCGCAACGAAGAGTAGTTTTTGTACGGTTTGCCCTTCAACCCAGGGGCTGTTCAGAAAGTCTGGACAGCCCTTTTCCTTTTTTGCATGCTCCCCAACTGATACACCGGGCGATTTATCGCCCGGCGCGGCGGGCTGGAAAATGAATTTTCGGATAGGTTCCTGGTCTAAATGCGCCTCCCTTTCTCTGCCATTGTGTTATATCAGGCGATAGAGAGCCTGTAACGGGCCTATTTTTTTCCAGGAGAACTACATGCGCAAACGTGTTGTCATCACCGGGCTGGGATGTATCAGCCCGTTAGGGAATAGTGTGACTGAAGCCTGGGCGGCCCTGGTCGCCGGAAAATCTGGCGCCGGGCCAATTACCCATTTCGATGCCAGTCAGCACAAGACCCGCTTTGCCTGCGAGGTCAAAGGTTTCGACCCGGCCTCCCTCTTTGGCGGACGTGAAGCCCGCCGCATGGATCGTTTTACCCAGTTTGCTCTGGCTGCCTCGCGTCAGGCCGTAGAAAACGCCCACCTCGAAATCAACGACTCCAACCGCGACCGGGTTGGGATTGTGATTGGCTCTGGCATTGGTGGCATTGGCACCCTGGCCGAACAGGTGACGGTGCTGGCCGAAAAAGGCCCAGACCGGGTCAGTCCTTTTCTGGTGCCGATGATGATTTCAGATACCGCCGCCGGGATGACAGCCATTCATCTGGGCCTGCGCGGCCCCAACATGGCGGTTGTGACCGCCTGCGCCAGCGGCAATAATGCCATTGGCGAAGCCGCCGAGATGATTCGGCGCGGCGCTGCCGATGTCATGCTGGCGGGCGGGGCCGAAGCCGCCATTACACCCATCACCATCGCCGGAATGAACGTCATGGGCGCTCTTTCCACCCGCAACGACGACCCCCTGACAGCCTCGCGGCCCTTCGACAAAACCCGTGATGGCTTTGTCATGGGCGAAGGCGGCGCGGTGCTGGTGCTCGAATCGCTCGAACATGCCCAGGCGCGTGGGGCCCACATTCTGGCCGAACTGAGCGGCTACGGCACAACCGACGACGCCTACCACGTCTCGGCGCCTGCCGAGAATGGCGCTGGGGCTGCCAAATGTATGCAAATTGCTCTCGCCGATGCGGGTATTCAGGCCAGCCAGGTGGGTTATATCAACGCGCACGGTACCTCGACCCCGCTCAATGACAAATCGGAAACTGCCGCCATCAAGACCGTTTTCGGCTCACACGCCTACAGCGTGCCGATTTCCTCGACCAAATCCATGACCGGTCACATGATTGGCGCAGCAGGCGCCATGGAAGCCCTGATTTGCACTCTCGTCTTCCAGCACAATCTGTTGCCCGCTACCATCAACTACGCCAATCCCGACCCCGAGTGCGACCTCGATATCATCCCCAACACCCCGCGCCCGGCGGCGCCTCAGCACATCATCTCAAATTCTTTCGGATTCGGCGGCCACAACGCCACTCTGGTTTTTAGCCGCTTCGAGCAATAGGAGTTCTTATGCCTTACGCACACATCACCGGATGGGGCATGGCTGTGCCCTCGAAGGTGCTTACCAATGACGACATCTCCAAAATGGTTGAAACCAGCGACGAATGGATTCGCGAGCGCACCGGCATTCGTGAGCGCCGCGTGGCCGACGAGCGTCAGTCTTCCGCCTCGCTGGGGGCCGATGCGGCCATCGCCGCGCTAAAAGTGGCCGATTTGCTACCCACCGACCTGGATTTAATCATCTGCGCCACTTCCACCCCTGAACACATCTTTCCGGCCACAGCCTGTCTCATTCAGGACAAAATCGGTGCGACCCGCGCCGGGGCCTTTGACCTTTCAGCGGCTTGCTCGGGGTTTATCTATGCTCTCAATATGGGCGCACAGGCCATTCGCTCAGGATCCAGCAAAACCGTGCTGGTCGTTGGCACCGAAACCCTCTCCCGTTTTGTAGATTGGAAAGACCGCAACACCTGCATCCTGTTTGGCGATGGCGCCGGGGCTTTTGTCTTGCAAGCCAGCGAACAACCCGGCGGCGCTTATGGCGCGGTCATGCACTCCGATGGCTCGGGCGCTGACCTGCTGACCATTCCGGCGGGCGGCTCACGCAACCCGACCAGCGACCTGACCCTGCGTACCGGAATGCACTTTATTCACATGGATGGCAAAGAAGTCTTTCGTTTTGCCACCCGGGTCATGGCCAGCGCCACGCAAGAAGCCGTTGAAAAGACCGGCTGGAAACTTGAAGACCTGTCGCTGGTAATTCCGCATCAGGCCAATCAGCGCATCATCGACTCGGCTGCGCGTGGTCTGAAAATGCCGCTTGAGAAGTTCATGGTCAACCTTGACCGCTACGGCAACACCTCCACGGCATCCATCCCGATTGCAACGGTCGAAGCAGTTCAGCAGGGTAAACTGCGCCCGGGCGATAAAGTTGTTTTTGTTGGCTTTGGCGCCGGGCTTACCTGGGCTGCCCTGGCCGCCGAGTGGACTGGCCCCAAACAGGCCACCCGCCGCGTGGTCAAACCCGAGTGGTTCCCCTGGATTGCCCCCATCCGCTCTTTTGCCCGCAGGGTTTTGCGCCGCATTGAAGGCATCTTGTTTGGCCGCAAAGTCTGATGTTCCTTGTCTCAGACAGGAGTATAATCAGTCCATCTACTGCTAAAGGAGCATAACAAAATGTTTGGTTTGAGTGTCTGGGAACTTCTCATCGTTCTGGTGATTGTCCTGATTTTGTTTGGCCCGGGTCGCTTTGGCAAAGTTTTGGGCGAACTTGGCTCTGGCCTGCGGTCTTTTCGTGACAGCCTGAGCGAGAAAAAAGACGAACCGCCTGCCGACGAAAAAGGCAATACTGAACCCAAGTAACGGTTAGCAGGACAAGATGTTTGCTTATCTTGTCCTGCTCTTTTTAAGGAGATGGATGCACCACCTTGACCCTGGCAACCCGGGCGACCCCGGCGTTTTATTACTGCATGGTCTGGGCGCAAACGGAACGTCATGGACCCTGCAACTGGAGGCCCTTAAATCAGCCGGATACCGCCCGATTGCCCCCGACTTGCCCGGCTTTGGCGCTTCTCCCTACGATGGGCGCGGTTGGAACTTCAAACGGGTTGCCGCGCTTCTGGCTGACCTGATGAGCAGGCTCGATGCCGCTCCCACGCATCTGGTTGGCCTTTCGATGGGTGGCGTCATCGCCCAGCAATTCGCGTTAGATTACCCCCAGCATGTCCGCAAGCTGGTGCTGGTCAGCACCTTTGGCGTCCTGCGTCCGGCCAATTTGTCGCAGTGGTTTTACTTTTTACAGCGTTTGCTGGTTGTTCATGCCTTTGGTCTTGAACGCCAGGCCAAAATCGTTGCCCGGCGTGTTTT
>CAZNCT010000135.1:0-10116 GCA_964571615.1 uncultured Anaerolinea sp.
CTGCTATCGTGGCATGCGCCATCGCCGTAATCTGCCTGTGAATGGACAGCGCACCCGCACCAATTCGCGCACCCGCAAAGGCCCCAAGAAGACTGTCGCTGGTCGCGGCCGTCGGCGTGGCACCAAGAAGTAATTTAGACGAGGGTATAAAGACTTATGGCACAAAGTGTACGTCAGGCGCGCCGCTCTGGTGGCGCCAAAAAAGCCAAACGCACCTTATCTTCGGGGCAGGTTCACATCTTTGCCTCGTTCAACAACACCATTGTCACGGTGACCGACACTGCCGGCAACACGGTGACCTGGGGCTCAGCCGGTTCGGCGGGCTTCAAGGGCTCCCGCAAGAGCACCCCGTTTGCCGCCCGTTTGGCTGCCGAGCAGGCTATCAAGGCCGCTCAGCAGATGGGTATGCAGGAAGCCGACTTGATTGTCAAGGGCCCTGGCCCTGGTCGCGAGTCTGCTATTCGCGCAGTTCAGTCTATGGGCATCAAAGTCCGCTCTATCGTAGATACGACCCCCATTCCTCATAATGGGTGCCGTCCTCCGAAGAAACGCCGCGTCTAATTTGTTGTTGGAGAGGTAAGACAAATGGCAAAGTATATTGGTCCGGCATGCAAACTCTGCCGGCGTGAAGGTGAAAAACTGTTTTTGAAAGGCGAACGCTGCTTCACCCCCAAGTGCGCTTTTGAGCGCCGCAGCTTCGCACCTGGTCAACATGGCAAAGCCGGTGGTAAAAGCCGGGGTGGCATGGGCCGCGAATCGGACTATGCCCGCCAGTTGCGCGCCAAACAGCGCGCCCGCCGTGTTTACGGTGTGCTTGAACGTCAGTTCCGCCGTTATTATGAAACCGCCCTGGGCCGCCGCGGTCTGACCGGTCTCAATTTGTTGCAGATTCTCGAATCGCGCATGGATAACGTTGTCTTCCGGCTGGGCTTTGCTTCTAGCCGCGCTCAGGCTCGTTTGCTGGTTACCCACGGCCACTTTACCGTGAATGGCCGCCGCACCGACGTTCCGTCTATGCTGCTTTCGCCTGGCGACTCGGTTCAGGTTCGCGAAGGCTCACGCCAGATGCCCTATTTCAAGCAACTGGCTAACGACGCAGAGACCCGCACTTTCCCTGCCTGGCTCAACCGCGATCTTCGCAACCTGGTTGGCACAGTGCAACGCTTGCCCGAGCGCGCCGAAATCGATGGCAGCCTGGATGAGCAGCTCATCGTCGAGTACTACTCTCGCTAATGTACTTCGGCAGTTTCAATATTGCAGGTGGCATTTTCTGCCATCTTTCTCAACAAGGGAGAGGTGAACTGTGACCGGCTTAATGAACATGGTCATGCCGAAGATCGAGCGTGAAGCGGAAGCTCGAAATTACGGAAAATTTATCATCAGCCCGCTGGAACGCGGCTACGGCAACACAGTTGGCAACGCTCTGCGCCGCGTTCTGCTCTCTTCCCTGGAAGGAGCAGCAGTCACCTCGGTGCGCATCTCGGATGTCTTGCATGAGTTTAGCGATATCCCGGGTGTGCGCGAGGATGTTATTCAGGTTATGCTTCAAATCAAGCAATTGCGTTTGAAGCTCAACGGCGTGGACTCAACCCGCATGCACCTCGAAGTGCGCGGAGAAGGCATGGTCACCGCCGCCGATATCATTGCCCCGTCTGAGGTCGAAATCATCAACCCTGACCTGTACCTGTTTACGGTTGATAACCCCAAGACCCGGCTGGATATCGAAATGACAGTCGAACGAGGCCGCGGCTATTCGCCGTCCAATGAGCGCTCGGGCCATCTGCCAATTGGCGAACTGCCCGTTGATGCCATCTTCAGCCCGGTCAAACGTGTCAATTGGGAAGTCTCGAATGCCCGTGTGGGCCAGAGCACCAACTATGACAAATTGACCCTCGAAATCTGGACTGATGGCTCGGTGGCGCCCGAACGTGCCCTTTCGACCGCCGCAAAAATCATGATCGAACACCTGCGTTTTATTGCTGGCATCAGCGAAGAGACGCTCTCGATTGTGGTGGAAAAAGAAGTCTCAGGCACCCGCCTGAGCACCGAATTGGCCGAAACACCGGTCGAGGCCCTCGACCTGTCGGTGCGAGTTTTCAACTCGCTAAAGCGCACCGGCATCACAACGGTTGGCGATGTCCTGGACTTGCTCGAAAAGGGCGACCAGGCTGTCATGTCCATCCGCAACTTCGGTGAAAAGAGCCTGGATGAATTGCGCGACAAGATGCGCGAAAAAGGCTTTATGCGAGACCACATCAACAATGCGGAGTAAGTTGAAATGCGACATCAGGTAGCAGGTTACAAACTTGGGCGCACCAAGGGCGCACGTATCGCCCTGCGGCGCAACCTTATCAAACAACTCTTTACCCACGAGCGTATCACCACCACGCGCGCCAAGGCCGAAGCCATTCGCGGCGAGGCTGAACGCATGATTACGATTGCGCGCCGCTCGGCCAAAGCCGAAGACGCCGCCAAAGTACATGCGCGCCGTCTGGTGACTGCCCGTCTGGGGGGCGGCAACGAAGTCGTTCAGAAACTGTTCGACGAAATTGCGCCTCGCTTTGCTGAACGGCCCGGCGGCTACACCCGCATGTTGAAACTTGGCCCCCGTCTCGGCGATGCGGCCCAGATGGTGATGCTCGAACTGGTCGAAGAATAGTTCCGGCTTTACGTCAGCAGTGTAACCTTCGGTTGCTGACTCGTGGCACGTTACCAAATCACTCTCGCTTACGATGGCACAGACTTCTATGGAAGTCAGCGCCAGGCAAAAGCGCGTACCGTACAGGGTGAACTCGAAAACGCCTTGCGGCGTATTGGCTGGCAGGGGCGCTCTGTCCTCCTGGCTGGGCGCACGGATGCAGGCGTACACGCCAGCGGACAGGTTGCCGCACTGGATTTTCCTGAATGGAAACATTCACCGGCCGACCTGCTTGAGGCCCTCAACAGTCAACTCCCGCGCGATATGTCTGCTCGACAGGTCAATCCTGTAGCAGATAATTTTCATCCGCGATTTGACGCCCTGGCGCGACGCTATGTGTACCGGATTTTCTTTCAGCCGGTGCGCGACCCACTCAAAGAACGTTATGCCTGGCGAATCTGGCCCGCGCTCGAACTCGAAAACCTGCGTCAGATTGCCAGCCTGCTGACCGGCACCCACGATTTTCTTGCTTTTGGTACCCCGCCCCGGCCCGAAAGCACAACAATCAGGACGGTTAGCCTGGCTGAGTGGCGCCTTGACGATGACGAACTGCGCTTTAGCGTGCAAGCCGAAGCCTTTTTGTATCGCATGGTGCGCCGTATGGTCTTCATCCAGGTAGTGGCAGCGCAAGGCAAACTATCGCTTCAGACGGTGGCTGATGTACTGGCTGGTAACTCATCGGCAGAAGCCCTGCCAGCAGGGTTGGCCCCGGCGCACGGCTTATGTCTGGTTGACGTTCTCTATCCAAACCGAGAGTGAATCCATCCGCCCAGCCTGTTGGGCTGGCGGAAACGAAAGTTTTTGAATCAAGTAAGTGGAGAGACGACCGTGTACAAATCGTATTATCCCAAAGCCGCTGAAATCAACCCGGAATGGGTTGTGATTGATGCCGCTGGACAGACGCTTGGGCGCGTGACAACCCAAATCGCCGCGTTGTTGCTCGGCAAACACAAACCGACCTTTACCCCTGGCGTGCCGATGGGTGATTATGTTGTCGTGCTCAATGCGGCCCACATCACCGTCACCGGTGACCGCATGAACACCAAAATTTATCACCGCCACTCTGGCTATCCCGGCGGTCTGAAGGCCATTTCGCTGCGCGACCAGTTGCAGACCCGCCCCGACCGGGTTATTCGCGCCGCGGTGTGGGGAATGCTTCCGCACAACAAGATGGGCCGCCAGATTATCAAACGCCTGAAAATCTACGCTGGCGCCGAGCACCCGCACGAAGCCCAGGTTGGAAAGAAGTAAAAGGAGCAAGGCAATTATGACCCAGTATTATGAAGGTATTGGCCGCCGCAAAGAAAGCACCGCCCGCGTGCGCGTCATGAGCGGCGCTGGCAAATTTGTGGTCAATAACAAAGAAGCGGCTGAATATTTCACCCGTGAAGGTGATATTGACAACATCCTGCGCGCTTTTGCCGCCATTGGTCAGGCCCGTGAAACCTACGACATTAGCGTCGTGGTCACCGGTGGTGGTGTCAGTGGTCAGACCGACGCTGTCAAGATGGGTATGGCCCGCGCGTTGGTCAAAATGAACGCCGAATGGAACTCGGCCATGCGCAAGGCTGGTCTTTTGACCCGTGACGCTCGCATCAAAGAGCGCAAGAAACCCGGCCTCAAGCGCGCCCGTAAGGCTCCGACCTACACCAAGCGTTAATTTCTGTTTGCGCGGCATTGCTGCGCGACATCTTGCCGCAGAGAACGCGGAGAGCGCCGTCATCAGACCATGCGCTTTCTGTGTTCTCTGCGTTTAATTGTCCGGAGTATCCATGCTCTCCTTGCAGAAGCTTAGCCCCCTTTTCGATGCCTTTGGCCTGCACAACCAGCCTGGCCTGACCATCTTGCCCGCATCCGCCTTGTCCGATGCTCATGTGCCGCCTTTTTCGCCTGACCTGCCGGCTCTTTTACTGGATGTGGAGGACGTGGCTCAGGCCCGCGCCGTTTTATTGAACAACTACCCGCCCGGGCATATCGTCCGTTATATCGGCGTGGACGCGACTCCCCGTGACCTGCCGCTTGCGGATTGGGACGACTCAAACACCGTGGCGCTCTACCTGCCGCCCCGCGAGCGTGGACACGCCTTTGAGACCTTTCACGAAATCATTGCCCACCTGCGCGCCCCGGATGGTTGCCCCTGGGATCGTAAGCAGACCCATCAATCCCTGCGCCAGCACCTGATAGAAGAAGCCTACGAAGTTATTGATGCGATCGATTCTGGCAAACCGGCAAAACTGGCAGAAGAATTTGGCGATTTGCTCTTGCAGGTGGTCTTGCACGCCCAGATTGGCTACGAGGCCGATGAATATCGCCTGGTGGATGTGTTGAAAAACATTCACGATAAAATCATCCGCCGCCACCCGCACGTTTTTGGCGAAGTAATTGTTGATGGCGAAGGCCAGGTGCTGACCAACTGGGAAGCCATCAAAAAGCAGGAGCGCGAACAAAACGGCGAACCCGAAAAAGGTATTCTGGATGGTGTCCCGAAAGCCTTGCCTGCCCTGCATCTGGCCCAGGAATACCAGGAACGGGCCGCCCGGGTGGGCTTCGATTGGCCGGAAGTTGAGGGTGTGCTCGAAAAAATCAGCGAAGAGATTAAGGAAATTCAACAGGCCCAAAACGCTGCCGAATTGACCGACGAACTCGGCGACCTGTTCTTTGTCCTGGTCAACCTGGCGCGCTGGAAGAAAATTGACGCCGAAGCCGCACTGCAAGCCGCTAACCGTAAATTCAAGCGTCGCTTTGGGCATGTTGAGCAGCGCGCCCGCGAATTGGGGCGCGCCCTGCCTGAAATGACCCTCGAAGAGATGGACGCGCTTTGGAACGAGGCCAAAGCGCGGGGTTTGTAAGCCTGGTCCTAATTGGACACGGATTGCGCGGATTCTTAAGATACTATTTCGCCCTCACGCCTGACAGCCATCAAAAACGGCGACTACCAGAAATGGTGGTCGCCGTTTGCTTTTGGTCAGTCACTTTTACAAAATGTGATAATTTGTTCACGTACCGCGCCCCAGGCGGGTTTGGATGGGTCGTAGAGGTCGTGGCCGCCGTTGAATTCGGCGTAGGTGATGGGGACGGGGTAACGCTTCAGGTTGGCGCGGGTCAAATTCGGATTGACGAGATGGTCATCGCGGCCCTGTAAAATCAGGGTTGGGGCGCTTTGTTTCGGAATGGCGCGGTAGCCCATTTGCCCGGCTTTGCGGATTTCGTCGAACAGGCCGATGGGCAGGGCAAAATCGAGGATTTGCTCACGGATGGCGGGGTCGTCGATGTTGATGCCGGGCAAAAATTCAGCCAGCCCGGCCCGGAATTGGGGGTTGTTGAAGTCGGGCTTCATGATGCGCATGGGTTTGACCTGGGGCAGAACCCGCCGCAAGAGCGGCAGGGCGGCCCAGAGCGGGCCGGGCAACTTCCAGAAGGGCGCATAGACGATTAAACGGTCAACTTTCACACGCGTAGCGGCAGCCAGGGAGAGGGCCGAGCCTATCGAATTGCCGACCAGCAAGAGGGTCGGATGAGCGCGGCGCAACTCCGCCAGTTCAGCGGTGAGGGCTTCCAGCCAGTCCTGCGCTGTTTTGGTGGGCAGGGTCTCGATTTCTGTTCCAAAACCGGGCAAAAGGATGCCTTTGACCGTAAAGCCGATTTCATGCAGGGCTTCGGCGCTGGCGCGCATTTCGAGCGGCGTGCCGGGGAAGCCATGCACCAAAAGGGCGGCTGCTGCGCCGCCCTGAAGGTAAAAGGGTTGGTGTTCGGCCCCCTGGAAGGGCTTGAAGGGCAGCATTTAGCCGACCCCGCCTTGTTCCTGTCCTTTGGGCGAGACAATCCAGAAGGCCACTGCGCCGAGAATGGGCAGGATGCAAATCAGGATGGCCCACAGCACGGTGGCAGTTTCACCCAGGGAGCGTTTTTTCAGTCCGAGCAGGGCGGCAACGCTCAGGCCGAGCCAGAGCAAAGGAATCAGGCAGTTAAGGATTTGCAGAAACAGAAAACCAGAACGGATGCCGGTGTTATAGTCAATCATTTTTTGCTCCTTATGGTTAGGACAAATGAATAATTTATCCTGCGATTGTATCAGGCTTTATTGGCCTCCTGCCAGGGTTTCTTCGCGCGGGTCGGCCCCGGCGTAGATGCGGCCATCTGCGCCAATCAGGATGGCGCCAACTGCGCCGTAGTCTTTGTCCCAATCGGGGTCTTTTTCCAGCGTGTAGCCAATTTGTTGCAGTCCGGCAGCCGATTGGTCGTACAGGCTGGCTTCGAGGCGCAGGCCGCCGGGGGTGAATTCGTGCGGGGCAAACGAGGAGGGGGCGCTGATACTATAGAAGCGCGGGGCGCTGATGGCTTGCTGAATGTCCATGCCAAAAACGGCCATATTCAGAAAGACCTGCACAAGCGCCTGGGCCTGCATATCGCCGCCGGGGGTTGAGAAGGTCATGAAATATTGGCCGTCTTTGAAGACGATGACGGAGTGCGGGGTGATGCGCGGGCGTTTGCCGGGTTCGAGGGCGCTCGGGTGAGCCGGGTCGAGGCGGAACTGGTTCATGCGGTTGCCGAGGTTGAGGCCGGTGCCGGGAACCATAGGGGTTTGGGGAAAGTCGGAGGGGGTGATGACGACCGAGTTGCCGTAGCGGTCGAGGATGGCGAGTTGCGAGGTATCTTGCCCGGCCTGGATGTCGGCGGCGAAACGCTCGAACGGCTGAGGGGCGGAGGGCGCGCCTGAACCCTGGGGCGGGATGTATGGCGTGTAGCCGGGAATCTGGCCGGGCGGCGGAAGCAGGCCAAAGGCCGAGTCCGTCATCAACTGGCGGCGCTGGGCGGCGTATTCTTTTGAGAGCAGGGTTTCGAGCGGGACATCGACAAAAGCGGAATCGCCCAGGTAAGCTTCGCGGTCGGCAAAGACCAGTTCAATGGCCTGGGTAACGGTGTGGATGTAGGCCGGGCTGTTGTGGCCGAGGCTTTTCAGGTCAATTCCTTCCAAAATTTGCAGCACCATTGGCTCGACAACGCCTTGCGACCAGGTGCCGTTGCCGTAGAAGGTGTAGGGGCCATAACTGCCACTGACAGGCTGCTCCCAACCGCCGCTGTAGGTTGCCAGGTCTTCGTAGGTCATCAGGCCGCCTTTTTCCTGGTGGAAAGCGGCGATTTTTTCAGCGATGGGGCCTTTGTAGAAGTAGTCGCGCATGGCCTGGTAGCCGCTGCGGTTGTCGGGGGCGGCATCGGCGGCGTCTGCCAGGGCTTGCAGGGTGGCGGCCAGGTCGGGCTGGGTGAAGCGGTCGTACAGGTGCACAGGCCGCCACCACTCGCCTTTGATGTAAACCTGGGCGTTGTAGGGCATGATGATGGAAAAGCCGATGCGCTCCAGCAGGCTGAAGTCGAGGTTGCGTACCATGATGGCGTGGAAGGGGAAGCCTTCGCGCGCCAGGCGGATGGCCGGGGCGGCCAGTTCGCTGAAGGGCATTGTGCCGCATTCATTGAGCAGGGCGGCGATAACATCGGGCGAGGCGGGCACGAGTTGGGCGTAGATGTCCATGGTGGGGACGGTTTGGAAGCCACGCGCCTTAAATTTTTCGATGCTGGCCGCCATGGGGGCTTTGCCCGCGCCGATGTAGGATTTGACTTCACCGCTGCTGGCGTTGTAGTACATCAGCGGGGCCACGCCAGGGAAGGAGGCGGCTTCCCCGTGGGTGACGTTGAGCGCTAGCAGGGCGCTGACAGCGGCATCGCAGGCGGTGCCGCCACGGGCGAGCACATCCAGGGCGGCCTGGGTGGCCCAGGGGGTGCCGGTGACGGCGGCGTATTCGTCGCCGACGAAAAGCGTTTTTTCGGTTTTGGTCAGGCCGGTATATTCCATCGGGTCGCGCGGGCCTTTGGGCAATAGCGCATAGACGATGGTAAGGAGCGCGGCCAGGGCGAGGATGCCAATTGCGAGGTTGCGAAGGATTTTTTTCATGGGCACCTTGTTAGATGTTTATCGAAGATTGCGCCCAGTTTACCAGAGAAAAAATCGCATCGCAATTATTTTAATTTTTCTTTGACCCCAAAATCCCGATACAGCGTGAGCGGGGCCAGTACGCGGCGGGCTTCGTCCGCGCCCTGGCTGGTTATCCACTGGCGCAGGTAAACCGCCAGGCCGGGGCCAAGCATGTAGCCCTGTCCGCACATGCCGACCGCGTTCAGGTAGCCCGCCAGCCCCTCCACCTCGCCGACAATCGGCGCGCCATCGGGGGTCATGGGGTACAGGCCGCGCCAGGTGCGGCGGACTTTGATGTTTTGCAGGCAGGGCATGATGCCAATCATGCGCCGCGCCACCTGCGGCAGGAAAACCGAGGTTTCGCGGGTGTCCATGCCCACAATCGGCGGGTTGGGGGTGATGCAGAAGATGATTTGCCCGGTGTGATGCTGATAGAAGTAGTAATTGGACGAATCTTCGGTTGGGTGGATGTCCACCACCATCGGGCGCAGAAAATGGGCGACCGGTTCGGTGATGCCGCCCTCGTGCGAATCCGGCTGGACGGGGACATCCACCCCGGCCAGGGCTGCCACCTGCCTGGCCCAGGGCCCGGCGGCGTTGACCACCATCGCGGCCTGGTACGCGCCCTTATCGGTTCGGACTCCGGTCACGCGCCCGTTTATCCGCTCGATGGCCGTGACCGCTTCGTGGTAGTGGAAATCCGCGCCCAGGGCTTTGGCGCGCCGCTCAAAGGCCAGGATAGACAACATCGGCGACGCGCTGCCATCGCCGGGCGAGAATGTGCCGCCGATGAGTCCTTCTGGATTGAGCGAGGGGATGATTTCGCGCAGGGCGGGCGCGTCGTACCAGTCAATATGTAGCCCAAACTGTTTTTGGGTGACGAGCAGGTCTTTGAGAATTTGCGCCTCGCGCGGGTGATAGGCCACGAAGGAATAGCCGCCCTGCTCCCAGCCGAGGTCATCGCCGTAGGTCTCTTTCCAGGTGGAGAAAATTTCGAGGCTTTTCAGGCAAATCTGGATTTTGGCCGGGTCGGAATGGGTGGCGCGGATGCCGCCGATGGCTTCCTTGTTTGAGCCTTGCCCGGCGCTGGCGAACTGGTCGAGGACGAGGACGTTTTGCCCGGCTTCGGCCAATTGCCAGGCCAGGGGCGTCCCCACGCTGCCCGCGCCGATGATGATGGTGTCGTAAGTTTGATGGGTCATTTGTTTCTCACTTTATCCTGCTGCATGGCGCGGGATTCTATCCCGCGAAATCCAAAAGGCGGGGCAAATTCCCGCGAAACCCAAAAGGCGGGATAACATCCCGCCTTACTCTTTAATCCCAGCCAGCACGCCCAGCGGCACTTCGACAAACAGCGGGCGGATGGTGCCTTCGGTGACTTCGCTCATCGGCACGCCCAACTCGCGGAAGGCGCGCTTGATGAGACTGCCGCAGGTCTTGCCGCCGCAGG
>CAZNCT010000136.1:0-7765 GCA_964571615.1 uncultured Anaerolinea sp.
TAGAATGCTGAAGGTATCGAAAATGTATTGCTTGAGTTCAGATGTGTAATAAATCAGCCGCTCAGAAAAAGCGAACAGCGCCAGGGCCGGCAACAAACCCGCCGGGGAGAGAAAACGGCGCAAGAGCAGGTAAAAAAGAATCAGCGCGAAACCACCCGCGATAACGGCGGGCAGGCGCAAGATGAGTTCGCCATTCCCCAACAGGGTGATGGTCAGTTTTTCGAGCAGGAGAAAGCCGAGGGGCGCGCCCTGTTCGTAGTCCAGCGGCTTTAACAATGCCGCGAAATCGCGCTGGACGATGTTCAGCGCCAGCATGGCTTCATCCAGCCAGAGTGAGCGCCCCGAGAGATACTGACGCAGGCGCAGGGCCAGCCCGGCAAGAATCAGCAGGGCAGCGGCAACTTCGGGCCAGTGTTTTTGAAAGAAACGTGAAAGGCACATCATACAGGCAATTATAGCCGCAGCAAGACCTGACAGGTCTTAGCCAGATGTGGTTAAATTAGCCCAAGGAGAATCCCAATGGACACAAGATACGCCCAGTTTCTTGACCGCTACCCCACCTATGCCCAAACCGCCCGCATTGACCAGATTCGGGCCGAAGATTACGCCCGTCTCGACAGCACCGGCCAGGTGTATCTCGATTACACCGGCGGTGGGTTGTACGCCGATTCGCAAGTCCGCAAGCACCAGGAGATTTTACTGCGCGGCGTGTTCGGCAACCCGCACTCGTCGAACCCGACTTCGATGGCCGCCACCCGCCTGGTGGAGGGCGCGCGCGAGTACGTCCTGCGCTTTTTCAATGCCGACCCCGCCGAATATGACCTGGCCTTCACCCCAAATGCCAGCGGCGCGCTCAAACTGGTGGGCGAATCGTACCCGTTTGCGCCCGGCGGCCACTACCTGCTGACCTTCGATAACCATAACTCGGTCAATGGAATCCGCGAATTTGCCCATGCCAAAGGCGCGAATGTGACCTACATTCCGCTCTGCCTGCCCGACCTGCGCGTGGACGAAGACCAGCTGACCCGCAGCCTGGCGCTTGCCCAACCGGGCGCGGATAACCTGTTTGCTTTTCCGGCCCAATCGAACTTTTCCTCGGTCAAGCACCCGCTCGGCTGGATAGAAAAAGCCCACGCCGCCGGATGGGATGTGCTCCTGGACGCCGCCGCCTTTGCCCCGACCAACCGCCTCGACCTTGCGGCGCACAAACCGGACTTTATCCCGCTCTCGTTTTACAAAATTTTCGGCTACCCGACCGGCCTGGGCGCGCTCATCGCCCGGCGCGACAAACTGCACAAATTGCGCCGTCCCTGGTTTGCGGGCGGCACGATTACCGTCGCCTCGGTGCAGGGCGATAAATACTACCTGGCCGAGGGCCACACTGCTTTTGAAGACGGCACGGTCGATTACCTGAACATCCCGGCGATTGAAATTGGCCTGCGCCATATCGAATCGATTGGCATTGACCTGATTAACGAGCGCGTGCGCTGCCTGACCGGCTGGCTGCTCGACAACCTGACCGCCATGAAACACTCAACCGGCGTGCCGCTTGTGCGGGTGTACGGGCCGACAGATACTCAATCACGCGGCGGGGCGGTAACAGTGAATTTCTTCAACGCCCGGGGACAGGCGATTGACCACCGCGATATTGAAGCCGCCGCCAACCGCGAGAACATCTCTCTGCGCACCGGCTGTTTCTGCAACCCCGGCGCGGGCGAGGTGGCCCTGGGCATCTCACGCGTTGAGTTGGATGTCTGTTTCAACGGGCCGGGTCACGAAAACCGCCTGACGATTGACGACTTCCGCCTGTGCATCGACGGCAAATCGAGCGGCGCAGTGCGCATCTCGGTCGGCATGGTCAGCAATTTTGAAGACATCGAGCGGTTTTTATCCTTTGCGCATGGGTTGTTGAAATAACTTCCTCATACCGCCGCCTTCAGGCGGACACGCAAAAAAACAGGCTCCCTGATTGGGAGCCTGTTGCATTAAGTATATTCTGGCTACTCGCTTGCGGCAGGTTTGCTTTCCGTCGCTGCCGGAGCCGCTTCTTTGCTCTCGCTCTTAGCAGCGCTGCTGCGCGTGCCAGAGGGCGATTTGTGGTCGGTTGCATACCAGCCGGAACCTTTGAAAACAATCCCAACCGGGGCAATCACTTTGCGCAGGCTTTTCTTGTTGCACTCGGGGCAGGTCGTCAGCGGCTGGTCTTTGAAGCTCTGGTGACGGTCAAACTGCACGCCGCAAGTTTCGCACCGATAAGTATAGATAGGCATAAACACTCTCCTTCGGAACAGGCAGGTTGCATTATACCCTCATTACCTTGCCTGGCAAGAGTCAAAACCCCGGCTTCTTATAAAAATCATACGTTTTCAGGTTACGGTTTTGCAAGATTCGGTGTTTTGGGAAGGAGAGAGTGATTTGGAGGCTGGTATCTGAAGGAAAAAACCTACTCTGATATATAGACGTATCCTCGCAAGAGAAGCTCACCCACGAAATCTAACCCAACCTGTCCATGAGCATCCAGCACCTGCGCCAGCGTTTTGTTCCCATCCAGATCGTTAAGCAACGGAATTGCATCGTCAGAGACTGGGAAAATAGATAAGCCTTTCACCAGGGCCATACCTGGCTCGGCAGGCAGCATTTCGCTAGCCAGTTTTGGCTTTGCATAGCGGTAAATTTCGACATCATCCTGCCCATCAAGCGATGGAATAGGGCTTCTCATCAGCGGGTCCTGAGCGGTCCGCTCCAGTTCCATCAAAGCCCGGCAGCTGCCATGACAGCGCTCATACGCACCGCAAGCCAGACAGGCATCTGGAGTCAACTGCCGCCAGCGTTGCATGACCTGGCCATGCCAGAGTTCTTCCAAAGAATGCTCAAATAAACTGCCTACGACAGTCGGCGAGTGATTGCACGGGCGCAGGCGTCCCCAGGGGTCAATGGTGCAGTAAGACACCCCTGCCCAACAGCCAGAAGCGCCAGATTCAGTAAAACATTGCGGGATGCAATTGCCGTAGCGCACGCTGAAACGCCCGTCCGCCCGGACGGGATAACGCCGTCTCAGGCGTTCAATCTCCTGGATAGCCTTGAGCAGGGCGGCTTCAGAAGGCTGAAAGGACGAATCGCCTGTGCCCAGAAAACGGTTGAAGACCACCCGCTGCGCGCCAAGCGAACGTGCCAGTTCTACAACGGCGGCGAGTTGATGCAGGTTGAAAGCGTTCAGCACGGTGCTGATGTGTACCCGCAACCCCCTCTCTGCGGCGCGGCGGATATTGGCGCAGGTTTCTTCGAAAGCGCCAGCAACGCCTGAAAAGGTTTCGTGTGTTTCAGCATCTGCCCCGTGCAGGGAGACCAGTAACCCATCAAGGTTTGTTGCCCCTTGAAGCAGCCCCAGCATGTGTTCCGGCTGACGCCAGCGGGCGTTGGTAAACAGCGTAAACGGAACGGACAGCGAATCAATTTCGGCAAGTAGTTCGGCGAACTGCGGGTGCAGGGTTGGCTCACCGCCAGTGATTTTAAGGGCGCGCGCGTGAGGGCGGATCGTATCTAGAATCTGCCGCCACCCCTGAAGGGAGAGGCCGGCCGGCTGACGCATGAAAACATTGCCACACCCCGGGCAGCGGTTATTGCAGGCCGGGGTGAGCTCTAGCGAGAAGAGAAAAGGCGCACGCAGGTGGAACAGGGTCACTTGGGGCTATAGATGTGAACGTAAATTTCAGCCAGTTCAGCGGCAGCGTTGTCAAATTGTGCTTTGAATGAATCAATCTGCTGTTTGAGAGCAGCCCGTTCTACAGCCGATGTCAAATTTGCCAGTTCTGCACCGAGACGGCCCATACTGTCTTGAGAATTGAGCATGATTTGCTTCAGGTTCTCCAGATACTGCGCATTGAGAAGGACGACTTTTCCATTAGGAAGTTCGATTCTATCCGAAACGGCTGGCAGGGCTTCCAGAGATTTTTTGATTTCCTGTTCACCGCCTTCGCCATATTTGAAGGCAGGCGGGGTCGTAGCCTTACCCTGATTACGCTTTTCCCAACGCTCAGTCAGGACGTTTTCGGCGGTTTGGCGCAGGAAGTCGAGCGTTCGCGCCAGCGCGTCGAGCAACCGGGTTTCTATCTTGAGATTAACTTCCATGTCAGATCCTCCTTTTGAATAATCTAAGGGCTGTGAGCGCTGTCTTAGCAATTGCTCCACATCTTCAACAGATGGGCGCTCTTTGTGGCAGATTTCCAGATACTCGAACCAGCGGTGTTCGGCTTCGATATCTTCCTCTTTGAAGTCTGCTTCTTCATATAACCTGAGCATCTCATCATCTGAAGCAATACATATAGAACGCAAGTCATCAACGATGCGCTGTGCGATTTCAGATTTCAACATTCCGCTGTTGATGGCATGATATAGCAGGTTGCGGAGCGCGTTCACTCTCCATTCGTGTGCTGATACTTTGCCGAGGTACCCTTCCCATAATTCCAAGGCAATCCGATGTAATCGTTGATACTTCTCGTTTTCGAAAAGTTCCAACTGGCGCGCCATCACCTGACGGACAACCCCATCATGCCAGAAAATCCCATCGTCTTTAATAAAAATGTGTTTACTGGTGAGTTTCGACCAGGCTGTATGATGGTCTATCGTGATGTCAATTTTTTGACATAGCGCATTTAGCAACTCTAAATTCATCTGCCGGAAAATACTAATTGCCTGTAACAAACTCCGTTCGTCAGGGTCAAACCCTGCCAGCATTTTATTAAACTCATCTATTGCACAAACCTTCCAAATGTCTCTGAGCTTATGGAAGTCTTGGGCAGAAAAATCTTCGCCATAGCCGTTATCCTGCCAGTATTCGACCAGTTTTACAATCATGCCAGGATGCCCGCCACTTAGTCGGGCAATATTTCGCGCAACCGACCGAAGGAATTTAGAGCTTTGTGCTCCAACAGATGAATACTCTGCTAGAATTTCTAAGATATGCCCGGGTTGAATAGCAGGCAATCGTTGTTTGGAGAGAGTAACATCTCTCCATTCATCCCAGTTATAACGATTACCAGTCATCTGGACATGACGCCCCGCCAGGATGATCTTGTAATTGACAGCATGATTTTCATAAAGTGGCTTTGCGATCTTTTTGAAGAACCAGCGAATCAAATCCCCTTGTTGATCGTATTCTATAGCGTCCAGAACAAGCGCGAAAGGTTCCGGCTTTCTTGACAAGTGGCCAAACAAGGCCGTATCGTGGTCTCTGGCGCGTGAGAGATCAAAACCAAAGCCTTGCTTGATTTTTTCGCGTATGCTGTCTTCCGAGTTCTGCTCGTGCAAATCAATACACAAGCATTGATAGCCATCTTTTCTCAATCTTTGTTGGGCTTCGGCGAGCAGGCGGGATTTCCCATAGCCTGCCGGCGCGTCTATCAGAATGTACCGTTTATCCATGCTGAGAAGTATTTTCAGCACAGCGTCATGGTTTTTGAAAGGAACCGATGGGGGTGGAGAAAAATTCTCTGGAGCGCAAGCACAGTCACTGGCGCAGTCGCAGTCACACTGCCCGAGAAGGTCTATAGTGTTTGAACTCATCCCATAAGATGATGGGGCATTACCCAATCGAACACGAGTCTTAATCATAAAAGGAGTCATCGGTTTCATTGGGCTGCCTCCGGCGTATTTTTGAGAAGTTCATAATCACGCCGGGCGCTCTCCATTGCAGTAATGAAGCCCGGAAATTCATTTGCCAGTGTTTTGCCAGTCTCGGCTTCGACTACTTCATTCTTCCAGCGTTCAATCAACAACTCAATCAGACGGTTTACCAACTCTTGAGATGGCAGCCTTAAGATAACCCGCTCACGCAGCCATTTTTTGACACGCTCATACTCGAGCATACGCTTGGCAGCGCTTTCTGCAAAGCGATCTGGATTAAGACGTAAAATGCCCGTGGCCGTATCCGCCGCAGCATCAAAGGCTTTTTCATATTCTACGCTGGGGGATGCAAGGTATATTTCGGCGGTCGTCTGGCGCGACTTGGCTTTAAGGTAGTAGGCCTGAATTTCATCCGCCAATTGCGCGGCATTTTCAGAGTGCTTCAGCGCACTATCCATTTGTCCCTGCAGAAAATAAAGAATTCCCAGGTCGCACTCATTATCTGCCTGACGGTAACGATTGCTCAGATTTTTCGAAATTTGCAGACTTTCTTTGTAGCAGCGTTCCGCTTCATCCCAACGCTTCAACTGACGCATAAGCGTACCTTTTTCGTTGAGCGCTTCCATCAGGTTGGCGCGGTCACCTGTCCGACGAAAAATTCCAACAGCCTGGGTCAACATCGGTTCAGCAGCCTCGTATTTTTCCTGCGCCTTTTCCAGCGGTTCGCCGGAAATTTCACGGTATTCTCCCCACTGTCTTAGGAGCCGCCCATGCGCCACAAGCACTAATCCAATACCGCTCTCAAAACGCGCCAGTTCAAAAGCATTGCGCGCCTGCTGAAAACAGCTGACAGCCTCCTCAGGACGCAGTTGTTCGACGCGAATTGTGCCAATGACGTTGTAGCTATATCCAATATCTCTGGATGACCCAAATCGCTTGCGAATATCCAGAGCAGCCTGGCACTCTGCCAGCGCCTCATCAACCCGTCCGAGCCTGAGATAGGCATATCCAAGATTGTTCTGCGCATTGGCAATCGCCAGGGCCAGTGTCTGCCGTTCCACGCCTGGTACCTGGCTGGTCAGGCTACAAATGCGGATAGATTCTTGAAAACAGGCAATCGCATTATTCAACCTGTTCTGGCTGCGATACACCAATCCCACAGCGTTAAGCAAACGGGCATAATCTAGCAAAACAGACAAACGTTCTCCTGAATCCAGGTTCTCCTTGAGGATATTCTCAAACCAGCCTATCCATTCCCCTTGTGTACCATCCTCGCCCGCACGCAAAGAACACAACTCCAGTAAGCGCTTCTGATTGCCTGAACGTTGATAGATAAGCGCCAGCCGATACCGTAACTCGGCCTGACTGACTATATCCCAACTCTGCCAGTTTTCAACGGCTATGGTCTTAAGGGCTTCCTCTTGTGCCGATTTTTCAGAGAGAAGCGAACCAGCAATTACCTGATTGACTCGCCAAACCCTGCGCTGTTGTTCGGTCATACGGGATACATAGGGCAGTAATTCATTATTGAGAACCTCAAAATAGGAGGCCGTACGCTCACCGTTTTTCTCTGCCTCGCGTGCCAGATCTTCATATTCCCTAAAGGCCTGCTCAAAATCAATTTGTAAAGAGTAATACTGTCGCTCTTGTTTCAAATCAAGCGACTCAGAAAATTCAATCCTGGCATCAGAAAGCCGCGGCTTATAGTATTGCTCAATAACACCCATCAGCGCCTGGCGCCGGATGCTTCCAGCAGGGTCTTCTTCAGGCCAGATGTAGCGATTGAGCAAATCTCTCATTTCATCATGTAATTGCCAGTTGCCCTGCGGTTGAGATGGAGACAGCGGGTAATATTTCACAAACGAAAATCGCCGCATTTTGTCCAGATGTTCGCCCAAGTTTTCACTTAGACCGGGCAATAGGGCAATTGCAATTTGCCTGTTAAATCGCCGGCTTAAGAGCGCCATATACAATATCAGCCAATCTTCGGGATACTGCACGTTTGCTACACGTCGCACCAAACTTCGGTCAATTTCTCGAGAATTTCTTTCCAAATCGCCCAACAACTCGTCCAGGTCGTTCCCCTCTTTGAGCCAATCAATCACCAGTGCAATTCGAATAGGCTTTCCTTTTGTCAGTCTGG
>CAZNCT010000136.1:7775-10095 GCA_964571615.1 uncultured Anaerolinea sp.
TACACTCTTTCACCACCTACATTCAAATCCGCCAATATTTGAAATCGCATCATCCCCCAACCAATGTAAATTTTCCTCATGTAGATAGGCTTGAATATCCTGCTCGTCCAGATAAGCTATCTTCCAGGTATCACAAGTACCTTCAAAGGCGGCCTGGATTTTTTCGAGCGACTCGGGCCTGCCAGCCAAAAGCACCAGCGTACCTGGCTTTTCACGATGCATTTCACGCAATAAGCCGCGGAAAAAGCGCAAAACAGACTCGGTAACACGTTCGGCAGTATCAAATGCCAAAACAATCCGCTCAGCTTTCAGATTTCTGTAACCAGTCAGAAATGCATCGCGCAGTTTTTCGGCAGTAACAACGTCTTCTTGCGCACTCGCTCCTTCTTCATAAGATTTCAATGCGCTGAAAAATTCGTCAAAACCTTCTGCCCCTAATCGCAAAGCCAGGTTTTTTAGCAAAGACTCTTCGCGCCGATTTTCGGTCCAATACAAATCAAGAATATCGTCTTCAGAAAAAACCAGCCCGCCCTGTTCTGTTGGAAAAACCTTAGCAGCATGGTCTAAAAATTTCTTAAGTAATTGGGTTTTTCCAATCCCACCTTCGCCCCATAGAAGTACTGCCCATTTCTCGCTTCCGGGCTGCATCAAAAGGCGATCGAATCGTTCGATTTCCTTTTTTCGTCCCACAAACCGGATTTCCGGATAGAGAGATTCTGACATATCCGCCTCCTCATTTGTTTTTATCCAACCTGAACACTTACTTTATTTTTACTCCTTCAAGGTTATCGTCCATATTTTTCCAACCTCGAAGCCTATTCCCACCACATTATCTATAGATTTTTCATACACCTGACGTAGCTTTTGCCGGATATTATCACTTGTATCAAATTCTTCAATTCCACTACGTAACCCATTTCTATCGTATAACAAGTCATATAAAATGCGACAATAATTTTTTTCTATCAACCCCATCACCGTAGGCAAAAAATAAAGTTCAGTGTCACCATTGACCAACCAATTTGGTAAAGCATTCATGCCGCTCATCTTGCTCGTCATGATGAAAAAATCTGCAACAGGCAAATCTTCGCCGTAATTAGCGCAAATCAAATCGCTTGTGGTCGGAAGACGACCCTCACGCAGGGCAAACTCAGCACCCAACTTAGCCGCATACTCTCCTACAATCGGCGGTTCGCCAATACCATAGAAAAGTTTGTGCCGGGAATAACCGGCTGTTTGATGACAGGCTTCTTCTATCCACTCCAGCGCAGGTTCACACTCGGTATTTTTCAAGATAGCTGGTTGCCCATAAATACGAACCTGAATTTGATAGTGATGATAAAAATCAAGCACATCCTGTGAGCAAAATAAAATTCGTAACCCTTCTAAAAGGGTCAAAGCGCGATATTTTGCGCCTCGTTTCAAAATTGAACTTCCTAAAATGGGGACAAGCAACACCGGTAAGCCATAGTCGAAAAATACTTTCAGGCTTCGTAAAACAAAATCAGCCGGGATTTGCGCCGAAGCACGATAAAACGCATCAGAATCTGGCTCAAAACTGGTATATGCCAGAACCAATCGCCGACTGCCATCAGGAACAAATACACCAACCTTGGGACGGCCAAAATCTGAAATGATTTTGAGAATCTCATCCCTGGGCAAGGCTACAAATTCAGATTCAGAGAGCGTATCGTCTGTTTTCGACATCTTATCCCACTTCAAATCATTGCCACAATCCCTGGCGTTTTTTTAGATGAGGCTTGCTCTAAAACCAAAATGTGGAACATCCCGCCAACTTTTCAGGAAACGACTCCGAAAAATTACAAAGAGATTACAAATTTCAACAGTTTGATTCATTATACAAACAGAAAAACCCATAAACAAACGCTATAAGGCACTAAACCAAATGATTAATGTCCTGTTTTACAGAACAAATTGAGACCTTAAAATACATCATCCCCTCAACGGGGCCTGCGAACAAAAGTTAACACAAAAACGGGGAGAGAGTGGGCCCGGCAGGATTCGAATACCATCCCCTCAACGGGGGCCGGCGAGCAAAATTAGCACAAAAACAGGGGGATAGAGTGGGCCCGGCAAGATTCGAATATTATCCCCTCAACGGGGGCCGGCGAGCAAAATTAGCACAAAAACAGGGGGATAGAGTGGGCCCGGCAAGATTCGAATATTATCCCCTCAACGGGGGCCGGCGAGCAAAATTAGCACAAAAACAGGGGGATAGAGTGGGCCCGGCAAGATTCGAATATTATCCCCTCAACGGGGGCCGGCGAGCAAAATTAGCACAAAAACAGGGGGATAGAGT
>CAZNCT010000137.1:0-9523 GCA_964571615.1 uncultured Anaerolinea sp.
ATGAAAAAGCCTGGGTGGAATACTGTTTATCGGTTTTCCGGTCTTCCCGTTTCCCTGATTTGCCGACGCTGGACGAATTTATCGAGCAAAACATCGGCGCGTGGAGCAAGCCAGTCACAAAACCGGCCATCGCCTTTGAAGATTTTCGCCGCGACCCGGAAACCCACCCGCTCCTCACGCCCAGCGGCAAGGTGGAAATCTTCTCAACGCAACTCTACGAGCGCGGCAACCCTGCCGAAATCCCGCCCATTCCAAAGTACATTCAAGAGTGGGAAAGCCCATTCCTATGTCATTGCGAGGAGGGTCGAGTAGGCGGTGCTCTCCCGCCGTATCGAGACCCGACGAAGCAATCTCCTGTTAAATGGGACGAATCCACAGCCGAAGAGATTGCTTCGCTCGCCAAAGAACGGCTCGCTCGCAATGACACATACCCCCTGCAAGCCATCGGCCACCACACCCTGGCGCGCGTCCACTCCACCCATGCCAACAACGACTGGCTCAATGAAGCCTTCCCCCAGCGAGTTTTTATCAATCCGATAGACGCCGCTGAGCGCGGAATCCGTGACGGCGACCTGGTGCGCGTTTGGAACGAACGCGGCGAACTCGTCCTGCCGGCCCGCGTCACCCCGCGCATTTTGCCGGGGGTGGTAGATATTCCACAAGGCGCGTGGTGGTCGCCGGATGAAAACGGCGTGGATTTCGGCGGCTGTATCAACGTGCTGACTTCTGAAAAGTGGACGCCCTACGCCTTCGGCACGGCGCAGCATACTGTGATGGTTGATGTGGCATTGTTCTCCGGTTCTTCTGTTGACCAGTTATCCAGTTCAACCAGCCAACCGGATAACCACAAAACCGGAAAACCAGACAGCCGGAACGCCAGAGAACGAAAATGACCTACGCCTTCATCTTCGACGCTTCGGCCTGCACCGGTTGCAAAGCCTGCCAGGTGGCCTGTAAAGACAAGAATAACCTGCCTGCTGGCGTTCTCTGGCGGCGGGTGTTCGAGGTTTCGGGCGGCGAATGGCAAGAACAGGGCAACGCCTGGGAAAATTCCGTTTTTGCCTACAATCTGTCCATCGCCTGCAACCACTGCGTTCACCCCAAATGCGCCGGGGTTTGCCCAACCGATGCCTTCGTTCAGCGCGAAGATGGCATCGTTTACATTGACGGGTCAAAGTGCATGGGCTGCGGCTATTGCGCCTGGGCCTGTCCATACAATGTGCCACAATACAACCCCGACCTGGGCCACATGACCAAGTGCAATTTTTGCATGGACGAACTCGACCAGGGCAAGCCCCCGGCCTGCGTGGCGGCCTGTCCGATGCGGGTTCTCGACTTTGTCGAAGTATCCAGTAATCAGTATCCAGCATTCAGTGGCGAATATCAGCGGCTTTGGGAAATTCCGGCAACAGAACACCCCTTCCCCCTGCCAGCGTTCTCGCGCACGCAGCCGCATCTGGCAATTAAGCCCCACCCAGCGATGGGGAATGGGCTGGAGAAGGCAGTTGCCAACCGCGAGGAAGTGAAGCCGCCGCGCCCCAACGTCTGGAGACGTTGGAGTCCGAAATCTCCAGATTTCGGATTGGAAGAGTTGCCGCTGGTGGCCTTTACCCTGCTGGCGCAAATGGCCGTAGGCGCCTTCTTCTGGCTCGAGCTTCTCTACCTGGCATTTCTTAACTACTGGGATGTCTTGAACTTTGAGCGAGCCTTTGATTCTGCAATTTCGCAGGTTTCAAATCTGCTAACCCAAAATGCCCTGTTTTCACTCGGCCCGCTCCTGGCAATAGCCGGGCTGGCTTCTTTGTTGCATCTAAAAAAACCGCTCAATGCCTGGCGCGCCATTAATCACCTGAAGAAATCATGGCTTAGCCGCGAAATTCTCTGGTTTGGGCTTTTCTGCCTGGGCTGGGCAGCCACGCTGACGGCGCAGATGCTTTTCGCTGACACCTTCCGCGAGCCTTTGGCCTGGGCAACCCTGGGGGCCGGGACAGCCCTGCTGTATGCCATGGCTTGCGTCTATCGCCTGCGCGCCGTGCCCGCCTGGAATACCTGGCGCACCCAGGCCGCTTTTTTCATCTCCGCCCTGCTGTTGGGGCGTGCTCTGGTCTTTGCCGTCCTGGCCTTCGATTCGCTGTTCATGCAACCGGCTTACCGGGTGGAGTCTTTTTCAAAAGCGGGGTGGCTTCTGCTGGCCCTGCTGGCCGCCGAGACCTGGCTGGCGCTCTCAGGGCCGCCCAGAACCAATAATCCGGCAACCCAGGCCCGGGTGGGATTGCTCCTGCTGGCCAGCCTGGGGGCGCTGGCAATGCCCTTCGCGCCGTATCCACTATCCGCCTGGCTCAACTTTCCTATTTTCCTGCTCCTTCTGGCCCAGGCCATCATCGGGCGCTGGCAGTTTTACGAACTGCGCCAACCGGCCCTGTAAACTGACGTGGACAAGCCGCGCAAGGTGTAGTATGATTAATGTAAGCGGTTACATACAAGGAGAATCCCTTGCCCACGTTCATTCCCCTCCCGGCGCATATTGCGCTCAACGAACAGCAATTTTTCCTGACCCCCAACACAAAAGTCATCGTCAACGGGCCAGAAGAGGCGGCCTGGATTGGCGCACACCTGGCAACACGCCTGCGGCCAGCAACCGGCTATGAGCTGCCGGTGCGCAGTGGACGTGAACCTTCGGCGGGGGATGTCTTCTTGAGCCTGGATGCGGACGACCCGTCGCTTGGCGCGGAGGGCTATGAAATTCTCGCTGCGCCCCAGGCGGTGACGCTGCGCGCCCATCGGCCTGCCGGGTTGTTTTACGCCGCCCAAACACTACGGCAAATGCTGCCGCTTGAAATTGAAAGCCCGCTCGAAATCGCCAACCAGGCCTGGGCCATGCCCTGTGGAACGGTTCGCGACCTGCCGCGCTATGCCTGGCGTGGCATGATGCTCGACCTGGGAAGGCATTTTTTCGGGCCCGAAATCATCAAGCGCCTGATAGACTTACTGGCCTATCACAAAATCAATCGACTGCATCTGCACCTGAGCGATGACCAGGGCTGGCGCATTATGATTGAATCCTGGCCCTGGCTGGCCCTGCATGGCGGTTCAACTGCCACGAATGGCGACCCCGGCGGCTACCTGACCCAGGACGAGTACCGTGACCTGGTTGCCTATGCGGCCCGGCGCTATATCACCATCGTCCCCGAGATTGATATGCCCGGCCACACAAACGCTGCCCTGGCCTCTTACGATGCGCTCAATGCCAGCGGCGTTTCGCCGAACCTGTATACCGGAATTAAGGTTGGGTTTAGTTCACTGGCAGTTCAAAAAGAGATTACCTACCAGTTTGTTGAAGATGTCGTGCGCGAAATTGCAGCCCTGACCCCGGGCGATTACTTCCATATTGGCGGAGATGAAACGCTCTCGACCCCCGAAGCCGATTACATCGCCTTTATCGAGCGCGTACAGGAGATTGTCGGGCGGCACGGGAAACGTGTCATTGGCTGGGAGGAAATCGGCAAGACCCGCCTGGCGGCTGGTTCGATTGCCCAGCATTGGTGGAATAAAGATGTAACCGCCCGGGCCATCGCCCAGGGGGCAAAAATTATCGCCTCGCCAGCTTCAAAGGCTTATATGGACATCAAGTACCACGACCATACCGCCATTGGCCTGAACTGGACCGGCACGTTTACCGAAGTGCGCGATGCCTACTGCTGGGATCCTGCCGACCTGTTTCAAGACCTGCCCGCCGATACGCTGCTCGGGCTTGAAGCCGCGCTGTGGACAGAAACCATCTTTACACGCGGCAATCTCGATTTTATGGTTTTCCCACGCTTGTGCGGCTATGCCGAAATTGGCTGGTCTCTGCGCGAAGGGCGCGATTGGGAGTCGTATCGTCAGCGCCTGGGGCTGCACGGCAAACGCCTGGCAAGCCTGGGGGTGCAGTTCTACCATTCTGAACAGGTCGATTGGGGCTAAAAATCTTTTTGCCGCCAGGGCCGCCCGGCCAGCCTGGCAGGTTGAGCCGCCTTGGGGCAGCCGCATTTTCCGCCCGGACGTTCGACGCCCGGGCGATGCTTTTTGCATGATGTCCCCATCCATCAAAGGGCTGATTGCAAGTTCACCCGCAAAGCGATTTTGAGATTGGTATAATCGGGCTGGTTGCTCATTTTTTCACAAAAAGGCTGAGAAAATTCCTATGAAAATTCAGAAATTTGCTATTGTTTTGATGGTGCTGGCCCTGGGGCTGGCAGGCTGCGCTTCGATTCTCGAAAATAGCACCCCGGCAGTCGCGCAAAACGGGATTCAGATATTTGATCCCTGGGTACGGGCCGCAGCGGCCAAGCCCGGCATGCAGGGCATGCACGGCGGCGGCGCGGTTACGGGCGCATTTATGCTCATCCAGAACACCAATGACGAAGCCGATATGCTGCTCTCTGCCAGCAGCGGCGTGGCCGATGATGTTCAAATTCACGAGACAACCATGCACGATGGCGTTATGTCCATGGCCGAGGTCTATGGGATTGAACTTCCGGCCAAAAGCCATGTCGAACTGAAACCTGGCAGTTACCATATCATGCTGATTGGTCTAAAAGAAGAACTGAAGGCCGGGGATGTCGTCAGTATTCGCCTGGTCTTTGAGAACGCTGGAGAAATCAGCGTTGAGGCAGTGGTTCGCAACCCGTGAGTAAAGCGTCCATGAATCGCCAAGCCATTCTTTTTGGGGCGCTGGTTCTCCTTTTTCTTGCCGCCCTGTTTGTTTACCAAAGCCTGCTGCCACCGCAAATGAACGGCTCAGCGATTGAGCCGCCTGTGTCGATGGGAGATTTCAACCTGCAATCGGGCAGCGGCCCGGTAACATTGAGTCAGTTCCGGGGCCGCTACGTAGTCCTGTACTTTGGCTACACCTCCTGCCCGGATATTTGTCCGACCACGCTGGCGACCTTGCGCGAAGCCCTCTCGCGGCTGGGCGAAAGGGCTTCGGATTTTCAGGTCATTTTTGTTTCGGTGGACCCAGGGCGCGACTCGCCTGAGTATGCCAGCGTGTATGCCAGCCGATTTGACCCGGCCTTCCTCGGCATCACCGGAACGCCAGAGCAAATCGACGCAGTGACCCATCAGTTTGGCATTTTCTACAAACTGAATCCGCCTGATGATGGCGGGTTTTACACCGTAGACCATACCGCTTCAACCCTGGTGCTCGACCGCGAAGGCAATCTGGTGCTCACCTGGCCGTATGGCCTGCAACCGAACCAGATTGAAGACGATATGCGCGCCTTGCTGCGGCGCTAGGGGCGCTCGTTTAGCAATAAACGCGCAATCACCAGGCGGTTGATTTCACTGGTGCCTTCGCCAATCGTCATCAGACGAGCGTCACGGTAAATGCGCTCAACCGGGTACTCGCGGCTATAGCCCATGCCGCCGTGAATCTGAATGGCATTGCGGGCAACCCGCTCACCAACTTCGGTGGCAAACAACTTGGCCATGGCCGCTTCCTTGCTATAAGGGCGGCCTTGTTCTTTAAGCCAGGCGGCCTGGTAAACCATCAGGCGCGCCGCTTCGATTTCAGTAGCGGCATCAGCCAGCATAAATTGAATGGCCTGATGTTCAGCAATTGGCTTGCCAAAAGCCTGGCGTTCGCGGGCATAATCCAGCGCGGCTTCAAGAGCGGCCTGGGCCAGGCCCACCGAAAGCGCCCCAATGCTGATGCGCCCGCCATCGAGGGTTGCCAGGGTTTGTTGTAAGCCGCGGTCTTGCTCACCAATCAGATTTTCAAGCGGCACATGCACATTGTCATAGGTCAGGGCATGAGTGAGAGATCCGTTCAGGCCCATTTTCTTCTCGGGCGGGTGAATGACCAGCCCGGGCGTATCGGTTGGCACCAGAATCATACTCAGGGAGCGTGACCCGCCCGCCGGGTTGGTGCGCACCAGGGTAATGATGTACTCGGCCACCGAGGCGTTTGTACACCACATTTTGGCGCCATTGATGACCCATTCGTTGCCAACTTTTTCGGCCCGGGTACGAATCCCGCCTTGCAGGTCAGAACCGGCGCCAGGTTCGGTCAGCGAAAGAGCGCCCAATTTACCCCGTCCGCTGGCAACGAGAGGTAGCCAGCGTTTTTTCAGGCTTTCAGAACCATATTCCACAATCGGGGCCGTACCCAGGCCATTGTGGGCAGCCAGCGCCAGGGCGGTTGAGCCACAGCCCCAGCCGAGTTCTTCAATCGCAATCGCCGCGCTGATGGCATCCATGGCCGCGCCTTCATATTCTTCTGGCACCGAAAGGCCCAGCAGCCCCAGGGGCCCCATTTTACGGACTGCCGCCCAGTTGAAAGTAGAGGTTTCATCGACTTCGCGCGCGCGAGGCTTGACCTCCGCGGCCACAAAAGCATGCACACTTTTTTGCCACAAACGCTGTTCTTCATTCAACTCAAAATTCATCGGGCGCCTCCAGAATAGGGAATAAAGGATATTATACGCGTTGTATCTCTGCAATTCATAGCGCCAAAAACCAACTCTGCAAATAAAAAAACATAGGGCCCCGCTCAAAAGAACGGGGCCTATGTTTACAACAACCTGGCGCTCCCTAGAAGCCAGAACAGGAATTCTACTTTGAGTAGCAAAATAAATATAAGACAGAGAAGATAAAGTGAAAATAGGCACAAAGCCCAAAAAGACATAGACATTTGTACTTTTCAGGCAGACACGTCATAAGGTCTTACGCCAAAGAGACTCCCCCAGCTTGCTATCAATCCGTTAGAAAACGCCCATTTGTTGCAGCCGCGCAAGCGCCGCAGTTCTGGTACGAACCCCCAGGCGTTGATAGGCCTGGGCCAGAGCATTGCGAACCGTTGAATGGGCAATATGAAGATGAGACGCAATTTCAGCAGTGGTAATGTCTGGATATTTTGCGCACAAAGACAGAATTTCAATCTGGCGCTGGGTTAAAGTTGGAACGTCCAGCGAGGCATTTCGCATGAGCGGCTGAATACCCGGGCTGAAATACATTCCTCCCTGGGCCACAATCGAAACAACAGCGGGTAATTTTTGAATTGACTCCTGGTCGTCCTTAAAAATATATCCGCTTACCCCGGTCTGGACGAGAGTCTTAATCAGGGCCGCCTGGGTGGACATGGAAATAACCAAAATGCGAACGTCCGAAAAGCGCTTGATCAGCCTGGGCAGCGTTTGCAACATCGGAAACGGCGTGCGGTCTGAAGCAGAAATGGGCAGATGAATATCCAGCAGGAGAACATCCACCTGCTGATCGGCCAACATCGGCTCCAAATCGCTCCCAGAACGGACACAACCGACAATCTCCATCTCAGGATCCTGGTTGAGACGATACAGGTAACCGTCAATAATGCTCTGATGGTCTTCAGCAATTGCAATTTTTATCGGCATAAGCAATGTCCTCAGGCCAGGCTGGCGTCCGCTTTCTCACCAATCGCAACAAACTCTGGCGGGTTCGGCACAATGGCAATTAAGCGCGTGCCACCCTGGGGGGGGTGTTTTATCTCGAGGTAACCTCCCAGGAGCGCCAGGCGCTCTCGAATGCCCAAAATTCCTATCCCTTTGTTGGGTTCTCGGGGGTGAAATCCGGGGCCATTGTCTTCAACAGTCAAAAGGATGTTCTTTTTTGTTTGCGCCAGCGTTACTTTTACGAGGCTGGTCTGGGGAGCATGTTTGACAATGTTGTTCAGGGCTTCTTGTAAAACCCGATAGAGACTGATGCTGATTTCATCACCAACCCCGAGGGTTTCAACACCTTTGTAAATCACAGGCAAGGATGTTTTTTCAAAAAACTCGTCACACAGGCTTTTTAAGGCCAGGTTGACCCCGGCGACATCGAGGGTGGGCGGACGCAGATCGTGGGCCAAAGCGCGGATTTTGTGCATGGCCTGGTCGGTACTCTGCATGGCGGCTGTAATGCGCTGACGCGCTTCGTGATATTCAAGCGGCAGGCTGGAAAGAGCCTCGCCCAGGCGATATTTCAACCCAATCAAAATTTGTCCGGCTTCGTCATGCAATTCACGAGAAACCCGGCGGCGCTCATCTTCTTGAATGGAGACAATTTGATGCGTGAGCGTGCGTAATTGCTCACGGCTTTTGTTCAATTCATCGGTGCGCTCAGCAACCCGGGCTTCCAGCGCGTCTTTCGCTTCGCGCAGCGAGACTTCCAAACGCTTGAGATGCTCAACCGATTCGGCCAAAGCCAGCTCGGTTGTTTTGCGGGCTGTTTGGTCAATGACTGTCAATTGCAGGGCCGGCTTCCCCATAAAATCGAACCAGAGGGGCATAAATTCAAGCCAGCGGGTCTCGCCGGTATCCAACAGAAAACGAACCTCGTGATACCTTGCCGCTTCACCCTCTGACCGGGCCTGAATATAACTCAACATTCCCGGCAGGTCGTCGGGATGAACCTTTTTCTGCAATTCACGGATGTCAATCGTATAAATCTCTTGCAGACGAAGCCCGCACATTTGGGCAAAAGCCTGATTGGCCTTGATGACCCGGCCAGATTGCAGCAAAGCCAACCCCTGAGTGGAGTATTCCACCAGGTTTTGATAGGACTCCTCGCTGGCTCGAACAGTATCCTCTAAGCGGCTTTTTTCGCCAAGAAGTTTCTGCTCGGCCTGTTTCCGCTCAGTAATATCACGACCAACAGCAATAATCTCAACCGGGCACCCCGTGGCGCTATCGAATACCAGCGAGTTGTTCAACTCAACATAAACCGTGCTGCCGTCTTTTCTCTCGGCCAGTACCTCCATTTTTGATTCTTTCACCCCATCGGTAATGAAGGTCTTACGGAACAACTCCTTGGTCTCAAGGCGTGTGCCAGGCTCAATCAAGTCCCAGGTTTTTTTGCCCAGCACTTCACTTTCATGCTCATAGCCCAACATCCTTAACCCAGCCTGATTAATCACTTCAACATTCCCAAGCATATCGCTGGCAATCACCATGTCTGGAGAAGTTTGTATCAGGGTACGATAATGTTCTTCGCTGGCCCGCAAAGCCTGGTTGGCGACATCCATGTTGCGAATTGAATTTTCAAGGCCAGAGGTTGCCAGCCACATCACCCCGGCCAGAATAAAATACGCAGCAATAGCCGCTTCGTTCAGTTTTGCATCAGGCAGGATAGATACCAGGATAAGGTGAACAGCGGAGGCCAACCCGGCAGTTATAAAGCCAGCGCCAGGCCGCAAGAGCAGGCTCGCTAAAACAATCGGAACCGAAAAATACAGCAGAGAGCGGCCTTCAGCCACTTCCACTGGTACGTCTAGCATTGAAGCAAAAAATGCCACGGCAACAAACAGAAAACCGGCCCAATTTCCGCGGGTTTTGTAGTTGATTACCTGCACCATCGCCAAACCAAGCCAGATAAGTGGAACGCCCCACAACAGCATGTCGTTTCCGATGTCGTCGCTGGGGCCGACAAAAATCATCTTAACGACATGAAGCAGCCAAATCATGGCTGTCATGCCCATCAAAATATGGAGCATCAGTCCCAGCATTTTTTTCCGCCGCAATGCTTC
>CAZNCT010000137.1:9588-9803 GCA_964571615.1 uncultured Anaerolinea sp.
TCAAAGTCATCTCCCATCAGGGAATAAACCGAAAATTTTGCTTAAGCGCAGAGACTTAAAAAATTATACCTGTTTCAACAACGAACAGGTCATCTGGCTTAAAAATCGTTTTTTCCGCATTATTCCGGCTTACCCAAGGCGTGACATCAAAACATGACGCCCCGCTCAAAATGAGCGGGGCGTCATGTTTAGAAACGATGATTTGTGTTTATGTC
>CAZNCT010000138.1:0-7678 GCA_964571615.1 uncultured Anaerolinea sp.
GCATCGAGTTGTGGAATGGCTTGAGCGAACTGAAGACCCACAGCCCGGGCCTGCTTCATGCCATCTGGCATATTTTCTTTCCAGAGTTTATCGCCCGCGGCCCCGACCCGGCCCTGCTCGAACAATGGGACGCGCTCTTACAAACCCGGCGGGTGGTTGCAGTTGGCGGCTCAGACGCGCACGCTCTAAGGGTCAAAAAAGGCCCGCTCGAACGCAGCGTCTTCCCCTACGAATGGCATTTCCGCACCGTCAATACCCACATCCTTACCCCCGGCCCGCTAACCGGCAGGCTGAAAGAAGACGCCAGAATGGTTTACGAAGCCCTGTCCGCCGGTCACTGCTTTGTGGCTTACGACCTGCCCGCCAGCACGCGTGGGTTCCGCTTTTCGGCCAAAGGACGCGAACAAACCGCCCAAATGGGCGACGAAATCAGCGCCGATGGCAGCCTGACCCTGCAGGTGCGCCTGCCTCACAACGCCGAAGCGCGCCTGCTCAAAGATGGACAGGTCATCCGCCAGTGGAGCGGACAGCAGGCCATCTCGCATATTACCAGCCAGCCAGGGGTTTACCGGGTTGAGGCCTATCGCCGCTATCTCGGCCAGCAGCGCGGCTGGATTTTCAGCAATCCAATTTATGTGCGTGAGTAAAAACTACGCCCCCAGGCCCTGACGCGTTTTGCGCCGCCCAACTGAACGCATCACATCCAAAATTTTGGGCATCACCTGCGTATAAAACCCATACCAGAACGGGTTGGGCGCATAATCCCAGGCGCCCAACGTGCGAACCACCTGCCCGCCCAGGCCATCCTTGAAGCGGAAAACCCCCCACATCGAATCGCTTTCGTCAAAAACTTCCGGCGCGCCCCACAGGTCGTAAGTCGCGCAGCCGTGCGCCTTTGCCCAACGCATCGCCTCCCATTGCAGCAAATAAGTCGGCATCTTCTCGCGGTGCGCCTCGCGGCTCATGCCATAGACGTAATAGGCCCGCCCGGCAAAAGCAAACACGACAATCGCCGCCACAGGTTCGCCATCCACTTCGGCAATGAGCGGCTGGGCCAGGGGCGCCTGCGGTTTGGAATTGGCAACTGGCGATTGAAACACCCCCCACACCTTGCGGTAATAGGCTTCATCCCGAATCACAAAGCCATCGCGCACCGAGGTCTCGGCGTACATTTTGTAGAGCATCGGCCAGTCATCCTGGTTGCCTGGGCGCACCGAAACCCCCTTTTTCGCCGCCAGGCGCACGTTGTAGCGCGTCTTTTGCTTCATGCGGGCTAAAATTTCTTCTTCTGTGGATGTCCCAACCTCAACGATGACCGTGTTTCGGAACTGAATCTGGTCTGAGGAGAATCGCCATCCGCGGCGGGACAGTTCCCCGCGAACGGCCTCGCCGCCTGGTTCCGTTATCTCAGTCTCCGTGCCAGGGACGCCGGTTCCCAGCACCACATCCGGGTCGAGTTTCAGGAAGATGGCCCCCTGCTGACGGGCAAAGCGCTGCAAATCGTCGAGCACGCGCATCCGCAACGAGGCGTCCTTCCAGTCGAGCAGCGGGCCTTTGGGGGTGTACAGGATGCTTAAACGGGCCGCCAGGCCGCCGGTGGGAACGGTCTTCTTCAACACCAGCGCCGCCGCTTTAATGGTTGAATGTTGAAGGTTAGAAGACTGCAAGGAAACGGAAAATCCCGCCTCATCCCAAACGAGATAAAGCGGCTGCCAGCCGTAGGCGGCTTTAACCTGTCCCCACTCGTAGGTTTGCAAAAAGTGCGGGTTGGGGAGTTGGGCGATGAGTTGATTCCAGGGGTGAGTCATTTACGAAAAAATTATAGCATACACCTTGACAAGGCCCCTTTCCCGGGTATCCTCGTGCGCCATGATGAGAATCGTCGTCAAACTTGGCACCTCCACCCTGACCAACGGCACCACCCGGCTGGCCCCGCCGCTGGTGATTGACCTGGCGCGCCAGATTGCCCAACTCAACGCCGCAGGCAGCCAGGTGGTACTGGTTTCCTCCGGCGCGATTGCCGCCGGGCGCGAGAAGCTGAACTTTCCACACCTGCCCAAAGACATCCCCGCCAAGCAAATGCTGGCCGCCATTGGCCAACCGCGCCTGATGGCTTTCTACGAGCAGATTTTCGGGCTGTACGGGCTGACCGTGGCGCAAGTGCTGCTGACCCGCGCCGACCTGGCAAACCGGCGGCGCTATCTCAATGCCCGCAACACGCTCGAAGCGCTGCTGCGGCACAAAGTCATCCCCATCATCAACGAGAACGACACCCTGGCGACCGAGGAAATTCGGGTGGGCGACAACGACAATCTCTCGGCCCTGACCGCCAACCTGATTGACGCCGATGCCCTCATCCTGCTGACCGACCAGGAGGGCCTGTTCACTGCCGACCCGCGCAGCAACCCAAGCGCCGAGCTGGTGCGCGTCATCAGCGAGGAGCAAATCCCGGCCTCGGTCTGGCAGGCGGCAGGCGGGACAAGTTCCGGGCTGGGGACAGGCGGCATGTTGACCAAAATTCAGGCCGCCGACCTGGCGCGCCGCTCTGGGACGGCTTGCGTCATCGCCAACGGCAAAACGCCCGATGTGTTGCTGCGTCTGGCGGCAGGCGAGGCCATCGGCACGCGCTTCGAGACCGTCGTCAGCGCGGTGGAGGCCCGCAAACGTTACATTCTCTCGGCCCGGCGCGCGCCCGGCCTGCTAACGGTGGATGAAGGCGCAGCCCGCGCCCTGCAGCGCGGCGGCAGTCTGCTGGCGGTCGGGCTGGCGGCGGTCAGCGGCAAATTCGAGCGCAGTGATGTCGTCCGCGTGGCCGATAGCACAGGCCGCGAACTGGCGCGCGGCATCAGCAACTACGCCAGCGACGACCTAGCCCGCATCCTGCGCCACCGTTCTGACGAAATCGAATCCATCCTCGGCTACCACTACGGCGACGAGGTCATCCACCGCAACGACCTGGTGCTGCTGTAAAACTAAACATTCTATCGTACGCTTTGGCGTGACAACCTCGCTGATTTGTCATTTCGAACCGCGAAGCGGTGAGAAATCTTTGCCCATGCAGACAAGACTTCTCAGTCGCCGCGCGCGGCTCCTTCGAAATGACAATACGCATTCATCACTTGAGTTTAGAGTTCAATTTGGGTTAAGACCTTTTGGTACACGGATTGCACGGATTACGCGGAATCTCACGGATTTTTCTTAAAAAAACCGCGTAAATCCGTCCAATCCGCGTAATCCGTGTCCAGATTTTGGTTTTTAAGCGCCCATTGAGCCAGGATTCCTGCTTTGCCAGACTCGTAAAAACGAACTCTAAAGTCAAGTCATCATTCATCATTCTGCATTCTGCATTCCCGAAAGGCTCCCCCATGCTCATCGAAATCGGTCAACGCGCCAAAGCCGCCGCCAGAACCCTGGCCCTGACCCCCACTCCGGTCAAAAATGCCGCCCTGCTGGCCCTGGCCGACTCACTCGCCTCGGCCCGCGCCGAAGTCCTGGCCGCCAACGCCCGCGACGTGGACGAAGCCCGCGCCAACGGCCTGAGCGAGGCCCTGATTGACCGCCTGCTCCTCAACGATGCCCGCCTCGAGGCCCTATGCGCCGACCTGCGCCACCTGGCCGCCCTGCCCGACCCGGTTGGCACGCGCTACGACGAAACCGTCCTGCCCAATGGCCTGAAACTGCGCAAACAACGCGTCCCGCTTGGCGTGCTGGGCGTCATCTACGAATCGCGCCCCAACGTCACGCTTGATGTCGCCGGGCTGGCGCTCAAAACCGGCAACGCCGCCATCCTGCGCGGCGGCAAAGAGACCCTGCACAGCAACCGCGCCCTGGTGCAGGTCATCCGCCAGACCCTCGAAACCGGCAACCTGCCCGCCGACGCCATCCAGTTCATCGACAGCCCCGACCGCGCCCTGCTCCACGAACTTCTAAAACTACACGAATACATTGACATCATCATCCCGCGCGGCGGGGCCAAACTGCACGCCTTCTGCCGTGAAAACAGCCAGATTCCGGTCATCACCGGCGGCATTGGCATTTGCCATCTGTTTGTCGATGCCAGCGCCGACCTCGAAAAATCCCTGCCGGTCATCTACAACGCCAAAGTCCAGCGCCCCAGCGTGTGCAACGCGCTGGATACCGTCCTGGTCCACCGCGACATCGCCGCCCGGATGCTGCCGCGCATCGTTGAGCACCTCGCCCCCGCCGGGGTGACGTTCCGCGCCGACCCGCTGGCTGGCTCCCATTTAACCGGCTTTGACCCCGGCCTTGTCCGCCCCGCCGGGCCAGATGATTTCGACACCGAATGGCTGTCGCTCGTCCTCGGGCTGAAAGTGGTCGAGGGGCTCGATGAAGCCATCGCCCACATCGCCGCCCACAGCACCGGCCACTCCGACGGCATCCTGACCGAAACCCGCGAACACGCCGTCCGCTTCATCAACGAAGTCGATTCGGCGGCGGTGTACGTCAACGCCAGCACCCGCTTTACCGACGGCGGACAGTTCGGCCTGGGCGCGGAGGTCGCCGTCTCAACCCAACGCCTGCACGCCCGCGGCCCGATGGGCCTGCCAGAGTTGACCACCTACAAATGGGTGGCGGAGGGCGAGTATCACGTCAGGGGGTAAGACATTGTTGAAAGTTGAAAGCCCTTCAACTTTGGGCAATGCCCTCCGCTCAGAACGGGTAATAAAAACCGATCCGAAAATTAAACGGTGTCGTTGCGAGTGAGCGTACCCGCGAGCGAAGCAATCTCCCAAAGGTCAGGAATCCTATTCAACGGGCTTTTTCTGCTCGATAGGAGATTGCTTCACCCGGCAAAAACAGCCGGGTTCGCAATGACATTTACCTCGAAAATATTTTTCGGATTGGTTCTAAATGTTAAAGTTGAAGGTCGGGAGTCTTGCAGACATCCCGACCTTTTGTATTTCAACTATTCGCAGAGGGTCGCGTTGGCAGGTTGAGTTTATCGAGACCATTCTCTCACTTCCGCCTCATCTTCGCCCGCAGATTCTCCATCACTTCGGGCGTCAGCCCGGGTTCAGGCTCCACCGCTTCGCGCGCCGCAAGGGCCTGCTGGATTTCTTCGAAGGAGGCCCGTCCGAGGGTTTGCAACAGCGCCGAGTAGGCCGCGCGCTCTTCGGCCACGACCTTATCAGGCACCGGCTGGACGTTGTAAGCCAGCGTCAATTGGCGCGTCAGGGCGTAGACAATGTACTGATTGAGAGAGATTTGCTCGTTTTCCGCCATTTGTTCCAGTTGGCGGTGCAGGCTGTCTGGCAGGCGCAGGGTCAGTCGGCTCATGGCGTGTTCCTTGAAAGGTAGAAGACAAAATCAAGCGGGGTTAGCACTTGCAACCCAAGTTGGCTTTCGGCCAATTTGAAATCTTTAAGGTTACTGGTAACCACTGCCGCGCCAGCGTTCATGGCGCAATCAATGATGTGGTCGTCGCCGGGGTCTTTCGAGATAGGCCGCCAGCGATAATAGACGGTGACAAATTCGGCCCGATGGAGCAGTTCCTGGTAAAGCAGGCGGGTAGTTTCCCAGCGCGGTGGGGCCAGTTTACGCACCAATACATCCAGATATTCGTAGGCAGTGGCGTTGCTGACGCAAGGGACAAACAACCCTGCCAGCCAGGCTTCGACAATCAAGCCGCTCGCGCCGCCTTGTTTCGTCAGGCCTTCAAAGACGACATTGGTATCAACCACAACCCGCGCCTGGTACGACATCATTATAGCACCGTCAGTGGTGTCAAGACAAGGATTTTTTCCGTTTTCATCCCATCCTGCTTGACATAAATTTCAAGTAAGCCCAATACAGTGGCCGGATATAGACCCTATCCAGCGCCTGCGCGGCTCTTCTGACCTGCCCGCCAAAGCCGCGCTTGAAGCGATAGACCCCCCAAAGGCCATCGGAGCGCGATTCAAACTGGGCTTCGAGGGTTTCTTCGTCAGCATCCGGCACGCCCCACAGGTCGTACTCGGTGCATCCGCGCTCTTTTGCCCATTGCATCGCCCGCCACTGGAGCAGGTAGGTCGGCATGCGGTTGCGCTCCTCGTCCGTAGAGGCGCCATACAGGTAATAGGCGCGCTTGCCGAGCGCAAAAACCATCAGCGCAGCCAGAGGCTTGCTCTCGTACTCTGCCACGAGAATATCCGCGATGCCTGCGGGGTAGAACAGGTCGTAGGCTTTTCGATAGTATTCGAGCGAATGCACGCCAAAGCCATCGCGCCCGCCGGTGACGGTCATCATGCCATGAAAGCCTTCCAGGTCATCCCAACTGCGGATGGTGACTCCCTTTTTCTCAGCCAGTCGCACGTTGTAGCGGCACTTTTGCTTCATGCGCCCCAAAATCTCATCTTCGCTGCCTTCGAGCGAGATGACGATGGTGCGCGGGGGTTGGATGTTGTGCGGGGACAGTGTCCAGTGTCCAGTGTCCAGTGGCCAGTTTTCAGTTTCCCAGTGGTCGGGTTCGATTTTTAGAAAAACAGCCTTCCTGCTTTTGCAAACCGCATCAACTTCATCCCAAAATTGCTCCTGCCAATCGCCCTTCGACCCTTCGTTAAACTCAGGGCGGCGCTTCGTTTCACTCCGCTCAGGGCTTGCTTCTAGTTTGCTGATTGCTGAATACTGATTACTAGTTACCGCCCTTCGACTACTGGCCTCGATACGCGCTAACGCGCTACTCGACCATCCTCTCAGGGTCTGGTTACTGAATACTGGCTTCGGGCAATACGCCACCGTAAAACCGAGCGGCAGTTTGCGAAAGAGAATCTGAGCGCCAACCTCGCCAGAGAGTATCCGGGCGACATCCCAGCCGAAGCCCCTCTTCAATTCGCCCCATTCGGCGGTTTGCAAAATGTGCGGGTTGGGCTGGCTGGCAATAAATTCTTTCCAGGTTTCAAAAGAGACTTGGGGCATGTTGGCTAAACCACGTCCATCACATCTTTGGGACGCAAATTGGCGCGAATGGCCGAACCAGGCACAACCTGGTCGAGCAGGTCAATAATCGCGTCAGGTTGGCTGGCGGCCACCAAATCGGCGAGCCGGTTGAGGGTCGCGCGCACCGTTGCCTCGTCGGCCATGTCCTCGCCCGTCGAGCGGAAAACATCCGGGTGGGCGGTGCGGTCGTAGGTCTTATTCCCCTCCCAGAGTTCCTCGCGCAGTTTTTCGCCGGGACGAATGCCGGTAAACTCAATCTCAATATCGCGCCCCGGCTCGAGGCCCGAAAGGCGAATCAGGTCTTCGGCCAGGTCTAAAATGCGCACCTGCTCGCCCATGTTGAGCAGAAATGCCTCGCCGCCCTGGCCCATGGCCGCAGCCTGCAAAACCAGGTGCACGGCTTCGGGAATGGTCATAAAAAAGCGTTCCATGTCAGGATGCGTAATCTGGAGCGGGCCACCCGCGGCAATCATGCGCTTGAAGAGCGGCACCACCGACCCGCGACTGCCGAGCACGTTGCCAAAACGAACCACCGAAAAGGCTTTGCCCGTGCGCCGGGCGGCATCCAGGACGACCATCTCGGCCATGCGCTTGGTCGCGCCATAGACGTTTGCCGGGTGGACGGCTTTGTCGGTGGAAATCAGGACAAGGCGCTCGACCCCGAACCTGTCCGCCGTTTCGACGACGTTTTGCGTGCCGAGGATGTTGTTGGCAACCGCCTCCTCGACGTTGACTTCCATCA
>CAZNCT010000138.1:7688-9738 GCA_964571615.1 uncultured Anaerolinea sp.
GACGTGTTTGTGCGCAGCGGCATGAAAGACCACCTGCGGCTTCTGGGCCGCAAAAACCGCCTCGAGGCGCGGACAGTCACGCACATCGGCGATGACGGGAACCAGTTCAAGGTGCGGGTAATCGGCTTTGAGTTCGAGCAGGGCCTCGAAGATGGAGTTTTCGCCATGCCCGAGCAACACCAGGCGGGAGGGGTTCCAGCGCGCAATCTGACGGCACAACTCGCGCCCAATCGAACCACCCGCGCCAGTGACCAGCACACACTTGCCTTTGAGTGCCGTCCCAATCCATTCTTCGTGAATGCGGACTGGTTCGCGCCGCAGCAGGTCGGTAATATCGACTTCGCGCAGGCGGCTGACGCTGACCTTGCCGCCCAACAGCTCGTAAATGCCCGGCATGGTGCGGAAAGGAATGCCTTTCAGACGGCAGACATCTGAAACCAGGCGCACAACCTTGCCCGGCGCGGAGGGAATGGCGATGATAACTTCATCGACATGGGTCATATCAACGATATGCGAGAGGTCTTTGATAGCGCCGATGACCGGCACGCCCAGCAGGATTTGTCCACGCTTGGCCGGGTCGTCATCCAGAAAACCGACCGGGTTCATGTTCATCTGGCGGCTTTTTTGCATCTCACGCACCACCAGCGCCCCGGCATCGCCCGCGCCAACGACGAGCACATCGCGGCGTTTGCCATCGGCGCGCGGCACTTTGGCTTCGGCGGCAATCCGCAGGGCCAGGCGTGAGCCGCCCACCAGCACCAGGGAGAGCAGCCAGTCAATCGCCAGGGCAGAGCGCGAAAAACCCGGCCCAAATACCTGGAAAGAGTATAGAGTCAGGGTGATTGCGCCAGATATCAGCGAAGAGACGGTCACAGCGGCGGCAATCAGTTTGAGTTCGCTGATGCTGGCATAAATCCACAGGCGGCGGTATAGGCCGAAGAAGTAGTAAACCAACGGTTTGACCGCCAGCGCAACCGCCATCCACCACAAAGCGCCCTGCCAGTAGAAGCGCAAAAAATCCTCGAGCAATTCGAGGCGCAAGATATAACTGCCCATCACAGCCACGATGATGAGCAGCATATCGGTCAGCAGGACGTAACGATTACGGAAACGCATAAGGGAAATTTAGAACGCAGGATGAAGAATGCAGAATTTCCTTCATCATTCATCACGCCGCATTCTGCATTTGTTCCACCACAGCCCGAAGTCCATCTTCCAGCGAGGTCTGGGCCTTGAATCCGAGGATTCTGGCGGCTTTGGCCGGGTTGCCGAGGGAGCGGTAGATATCACCGGGGCGCGGCGGGGCGAATTCGGGGGGCGCCGCGTTGGGGAAGAAGCGCCGCAGGGTTTCGACCAGATCAATCACACGGATTTCGTCGCCCGTGCAAACGTTGAAGACCTGCCCCGGGGCTTCGGGGTGTTCGGAGGCAAGCAGGTTGGCGCGGACGACATCGCCAACGTAAACCAGGTCGCGGGTCTGGCCGCCATCGCCGTAGATGGTGATGGGTTTGCCATCCAGCAGGCGGCGGGCGAAAATCGGCACGGCAGCGGCGTACATGCTATCGGGGCGCTGGCGCGGCCCATAGACGTTGAAATAGCGCAGGGCAACCACATCCAGGCCAAAAGAGCGGGTGTACATTTCAGCGTAGAGTTCGTCTACACGCTTGGAAACCGCATACGGGGAGAGCGGGCGCAGCGGAAAGTCTTCCTCGAGCGGCATGGTCTCCAAATCCCCATAGACGGCAGCAGAGGAGGCCAAAACCACCCGTTTCACCCCAGCCTTGCGGGCGGCCTCGAGCAAAATTTCGGTGCCGCGCTGATTGATTTCAAAACAGAGCAAGGGGTCTTCCATCGATTGCGGCACAGAGACAAAAGCGGCTTCGTGAAAGACGATGTCGATGTTTTTGACGGCTTCGGCAGCATCCTGCGGGTTGCGAATATCGCCTTCAACAAGTTCAAAGCGGGGCGAGTGAGCAACTTGCGCCAGGTTTTCGCGTTTGCCGGTTGAGAAATTATCCAGCACGCGCACAAAATCGCCCTGCTCGAGCAG
>CAZNCT010000139.1:0-9712 GCA_964571615.1 uncultured Anaerolinea sp.
GACATAAACCCCCATACTGACATGAAAATCATAAGTGGGCTTTTCGATATAGCCGGTAACCGCATGACCGCCATCCAATTGTAAAACACCCAGGTCAATTTTGACCTGGCGGCGGTGCATAGCAATGGTGACCAGCGCCCCCGATTTGCGGTGAAAATCGAGCAAATCGCAAAAATCAAGCGTGGTCAGTACATCGCCATTCATGACAAAAAAAGTCTGGTCGAGGCCGTCAATCAGGGTCAGCGGGCCAGCCGTGCCAAGCGGCTGGTCCTCATAACTGTAACGGATTTTCATGCCCAGGTGTTCGCCTTCCTGAAAGAACGCCTGCAACAGGCTGGCCATGTGCCCAACCGAAAGAATGGCCTCGTTTACCCCGGCGCGGCGTACCTGACGCAAGAGCACTTCCAAAATAGGCATATCCCCAATCGGCATGAGCGGCTTGGGGATGACTTTGGTATAAGGAGCCAGGCGGCTGCCTTTGCCCCCGGCGAGGATAACGGCTTTCATTTTTTACCTTGTTTTTTTCGGGGTCCGAAGTCTCCCGGCTTCGGTACAAAATCGGGAGATTCTTGTGCCCGTCAGGGTATTGCGCTCCAGAACGTTAAACCACATAACGATCCGTCGCATACTCGGCCAGATTTTCACGAATCCAGTCCACGGTGCGGCGCAGGCCGGTGTTGATATCCACCTGCGGAGCCCAGCCCAGGCGCTCGAGGGCGCGGCGGTTGTCTGAAATCAGGCGCTGGACTTCGCTTTTTTCGGGGCGCAAGCGGTGCGATTCGACCACAATTTTAACCGGATGGTCGAGCATGGCGACAATCTGCTCGGCCAGGTCGCCAATGCGCACATCGTAGCCGGTGCCCAGGTTAATCGTCTCGCCTTCAACCCCGGGTGTTTCAGCAATTTTGAGAAAACCGGCTACCGTGTCACTCACATAAGTGAAATCGCGGCGCGTATCCAGGTTGCCCAGGCGGATGGTATCTCCCGAAAGCGCCTGGCTAATCATGGTCGGGATGACCGCGCGAGCCGACTGGCGCGGGCCAAAGGTGTTGAAAGGCCGCAGGGTGACAACCGGAAGGTTATACGAACGATAAAAACTCTCAGCCAGTTTGTCGGCCCCAATTTTGCTGGCCGAGTAGGGGGATTGTCCTTGCAAAGGATGTTCCTCGTCAATCGGGACGCGCAGGGCCGAGCCATACACCTCGCTCGAGGAGGTGTGCACAAGGCGTTCTACCCCCAGGTCGCGGGCCGCTAAAAGCACATTGAGCGTGCCGATGATGTTACTCTCCACCACCTCCACCGGGTGCCGGTACGAGTACGGAATGGCGATCAGCGCCCCGAGGTGAAAGACATGGCTGACACCCTTCACCGCCTGGCGGATGGCATCGGAGTCGCGCAGGTCGCCAGTGATGATTTCAAGCGATTCAAAATCCTGACGTGAGAGAAAACGCAGCAGGCCGGGGTCGTTGCGGGCATTATAACGCACAAAGACACGCACCCGCGCTCCGGCCCGCAACAAGGCTTCGGTCAGGTGACTGCCGATAAATCCGCCTGCGCCGGTGATCAGAACAGGGCGGTTTGTCCAAAAATCACTCATTTTTTCTCTTTCTTGCCATTTTCGGGGGCAAAATGGGCTTGGAAACTATGCAAAACATCTGAGAGAATGACCAGGCGGGCATCGGTACTACGGCAGGTGGCGAGGATGCGTTCACGGTCAGAGGCCGCAATCTTCTCGATCGCATAAACCACCAGGCCAATATCTTCGCGCTCCACCAGCCTGGGCAGGTCAGCCGTGGTGCCAAGCACAGGAACACCATCAAAACGAATGCCCTGCTTGGAAGGGTCATCATCTACATAGCCATAAACCGTAAACAGGCCCTGAAAATCGGGCCGCCGCAAAAGCCAGGTGACAATTTCGCCGCCCGCGCCAGCCCCAACTACCAGAACGCGCTCCCCGGTTGCCAACCCGGCGCGGCGCAAGCGCAGCCAGCGGCTGGCCAGCCCGGTGAGCAGGCGCAATCGGTAGCGCGCCACCAGAAATCCACCTGCAATCACTGTTCCGCTCGCTATCAGGTAACCATCTGGCACGGTTACTTCGGTGAAAATCATATCCAGGCTGATGCTGGCGGCAATCACAAAAACCGCCGAAACTACAATGCCGAGCGCGTCTTCAGGCGCAGCGCGTGACCATTCGACTTGTTTCAGCCCAAACAGGGTGTTGAAGGCCCCAAACAAAACGGCTATGCCCAGGGCAACCCAAATCGCCCAGTCCCAGCCGATATCAAGCGGCTCAAAAATGCGCCAGATAACGCCGACCAGGCCCGCACCCAGCAAGGCAATCATAAAATCAATCACCGTCCAATTGAGGTAAGGGCGCACCAGGCGCGTAAACGGCCCGCCAAACAGTGAGCCCTCACTCTTTGGCTGAATCGACATGCGCGGAACCAGGACGATGAGCGTCCAGAAGATTGCGTCGAGGTCTGACATCAGGTTATGATGGCGCACATAAAGCCGGTCGAGGCGCATTTTATCTGGGGCAATTTTCTCGAGATAATCCCCCATCAGATTACTGCTTGAAAGCAAACGCTCTTCATCGTGATAAGAGATGCTGGCGGGGCTGGTCACACCCGGGCGGACCGATAAAATTTCGCGGCGGGCGTCTTCGGGCCAGAGGGCCACAATTTCGGGGTCTTCGGGGCGCGGGCCGACCAGGCTCATCTCACCGACCAGCACATTCCAGAGTTGTGGCAGTTCGTTGATTTTGGTCTTGCGCAGCCATTGGCCGAGCGGGGTAATCCGCTCATCGCCCTGGGCTGTGACGCGAGGGCCCGCATAACTCTCAGGGGTCTCGCGCATGGTGCGAAACTTCAGAATCTGAAAGACCTTGCCGCCACGCCCCATGCGCGGACCACGGTAAAAGACCGGCCCCGGAGAGTCGCGCTTAATCAGAATGGCAATAAAAATAAATAAAGGCGCCAGAATCAACAGGCCCAACGCCGATGCAAAAATATCAAAGGCCCGCTTTACAAAGCGGGTGTACCAGGGGCGAAGGGTAGCTGAAGCGCTCATTGTTGTTGGGGTCGAGAAAGCATCGGTCACCATGAGATTTGCTCCTTTTCAGCGGTCAGAAACGGGAAACCAGTGAATAGTGAGCAGTTTCCAGAAGAGAAAAAATGGTGAATAAAAAAAACAGGAAAATCGATGGGGGTAACTCAGCCAGCACGAACAGCGGTCAGATAGTGCGAGTTCAAAAAGCCCAACGACTCTAGCAAGTAACCAAACCCCCATGAAAGCGGAACGATGCGCCGGGCCAGGGGCGGGGCCAGGGTAATCTTATAAAAACGGATGGCGCAGCCCGGAAACGACTGACGAATTTCGGCGGGGGTCAGTCCGCGCGTCTGGCGGTTGGTGGGGTTGAGCCAGAAATCGTAAGACAGAATCAGCCCGCCAGGGCGGGTGACACGCAACATCTCAGCGCAAACGGCGCGGCGCAAATCTGCATCCAGGATAGAAGAAATGGCCGTATATTGCAAAACCAGGTCAAATGAAGCGGATGGGAAAGGCAGGTACTGACCATTGGCATTCACCAGCCCGGCCTGCGGCACAGCCTGACGGGCTTCGCGCAATCGGTCAGGCAGCAGGTCAATTCCATATAGTTTTTTTTCGTCAGCCCCCAACCAGCGATACTCCTGAAGCACCCCGCCCGAGCCACAGCCCATTTCAAAGATGCGCAAGCCTGAAAGGTCGGTCAGCCCTTCTTTTTGCAAGGCGCGCAAAACAGCCCGCTGGCGCGCCTGAATGGTGAAAAAATTGGCCGAATTGAAAGGGGAATAAATATCGCTTCCCGCCAAACGGCGGGCGCGGTTGGCATATTCGGCGCGGAGGCGGGCGAGGTCGTCAGTCATGATGAAACGTTGAATTGCGGCACACGCCCCGTTTTATCACCCCAGCGACTGCGGAATTTGAACAGGCCAATCAGAAAGCCGAGGCCGTAACTGATGTGCAGAATGGCAAAGGCGAAAGGCAAAAGGAAATGGTAAATGGTGAGTGAAGACTGGCGGGTTTGACTCGCGCGCAGGACGGTCAGGGCAGAAGCGGCGAGATTGGCGGCGAGGTAGGAAACAGGTATCAGGTACCAGGTTTCAGATATCCAATTCCAGGGCGCAGGGACAGGAGATAACGAAATAAGAAACAAGAGAAAAGAAAAAAACAGCGCCAGCACAAAAGCAGGCGGCACAAACTGGCGCAGGCTCATCTGGCGCGGGTGTTTTTGCAAAACGCGCACTTTGTAGAGACCATATTGGAAGTATTGGCACCAGAGGGATGAAAACGTAGCGCGGCTGTAATACCGGGAGCGAATGGATGGCGAAAAGAGAATTTTTCCGCCTTGCGCCCGCAAGCGATAGTTAAACTCGTCATCCTGATTGCGAATCATTTCTTCATCCAGCCCGCCAATTTTCTGAAAGACCTCGCGCCGGTAGGCCGCAAAAACCGAGGTATCTACTTCCATTTCCTTGTCTGGCAGGGTGCGAAAAGCCACCCCGCCAACCCCAAAAGAGGAACTCATTGCCAGCGCAATCACCTGGCCTATCGGGGTCGTTGCCAGCGTTTCCATTGCCCCGCCCACACAATCGGCATCCTTCTCGGCTAACAAGCGCACGCACTGGCTGACATAATCGGGCGCGATTTCAGCATGGCCGCCAAGCATGATAATCACATCGCCACGCGCATGAGCCAGGGCGCGATTAAAGCCCATCGGCATAAATTGTTCGGGGTTATCCACAATGCTGACGTGAAAATCAGGAAATTGCTGGCAAATGTGATGGATTTGGTCGCGGGTATCGTCTGATGAATTGCCATCTGCCACCCAGACTTCCAACAAATGACGCGGATAACCTTGAGCCAGAACAGCCCCCAGACTGCGCTGAATAAATGCCGATTCGTTGCGAATTGGCATAATGATGGAAACCAGTGGCAAAGAGGAAAATTTCTTCACGCTGATTTCGCAATTTGCTTAAACCAGGCCAGCAATTTCGAGTCGCGCAGGTAAATTGCGGCCAGGTTGGGATAATCGAGGTGGCTTTTGGGCGCGGCGGCCAGCAGGGAGGCGTAATCGGCTTCGCTCAGGCCATACTTTTTCAAGACAAAATCGCGGTCCTGAGCAGCCAGTTCAGCGGGGTAATTTTCGGCCTGCAAACGCTCCAGCGCTTCGGCGCGGGTCAGCTGGCCCGAATTAATCAGGGCCGAGTAGTGCGGGCGGCGCTTGTCAAAGCCGAATTTCTCCACCAGGTACACACCCTGGTAAAAGCGTGTCCAGACCGATTCGTAGTGTTTTTGCGGGTACGGCCGCCAGCCGCACTCACGCTCGAGGGTTTGAATGGCCTGGGCTTTGTCGTAGCGGACGTAATTGAGCAGGTTGACAAAGCGAATTTGGCGCACAAAGACATAATATAAAAACTTGAACAGCCCCAGGCGGGGGAAACTCTTGAGCCGCCGCGCCCCAAAGCGGCGCTGAATGGCCTGGATGTGATAAAAGTCCAGGGCCGTGTACGTCCAGGCCAGGGGCATGACGCCTTCGGTCTCCAGGTTGCTGCCGTTCAGGATGTAGCGCAGGCCATATTTGGCGGCCATATCCCACAAGACGGCATTAATCGCATGGTCGGTGGGGATTTCGGCATTGGGCACCGAAGCCCACAAAAAGGACTTTTGCAGGTCGCAAAACTCGTCCCAATCCACCACATAGGTATATAAATCCAGGTTGAGCCGCGAAAGCAGGGTTTTGATGTTATCCACGGCCAGTTCCGAGTTCCAGCCGTTATCAAAATGAACGGCCAGCGGGCGCAGGCCGAGTTTTTGAGCCAGATAGACCACATAGGAACTATCCGCCCCGCCGCTGACGCCCAGCACACAATCATATTCCTTGCCTTCGCCATCGCGCTTGATGCGCGCCACCAGGTCGGCCAGGCGGGCTTCACGCTCGGCAGGCGCAATCAACTCGCGGGCGGCGCGGGCCTCGTATGCGCGGCAATGGTTGCAAACACCGCTTTCGTCAAAGACAATTTCCGGGTCGCTGGTATCCATAACACAGCGGACACAAATTTGATAAAGACGAGTCATTTCTCTCCAAAAAAATCTAACAAACCACAAAGTGCGCCAAGAGCGCTAAGAAAAACGCAGAAAACTTGTTTTTTCCTCCGTTGTATTTTTGGCGGCCTTCGCGTTCTTTGCGGTTCGAAAAGTGTTTTTAGTCATCCGTATCCAAAAAGATTTTGGCTCTCCAAGAATGAGCGCGGAAGGATATTTTTGGACACGGAAAACACGGGCGAACACGGAAAAATCAGCATAAAAAAACTCTTTCCGTGAATTCCGTGTGTTCCGTGTACAGATTTTCTCCTCGTCGAACTCAAAACTCCAGGTGTTAAGCTGCATCAAAGAGTTGCCGCAACTCGGCCCGGGTGGGGTAATTAATCAGCACGGCGCGATGCCTGCCATGAAAGACGAACAAACTGCCCGCTGCCGCCGCCGAAGCCCCGGCATCCACCGCGGCGCGAAAATCGGCCAACTTCCCAGCCCCGCCGCAGGCAATCAGCGGAATATCCAGCGCGGAGGCGGCCCGGCGCAGCAGGTCGAGGTCGTAGCCCTGCATCGTGCCATCGCGGTCCACGCAGTTCAAAATCACCTCGCCCGCGCCGCGCTGTTGCATTTCGCGGGCAAAATCGAGCGGGTCGCGGCCCGCGCCGGTGCGCCCGCCCGCAATCATCACCTCGTTTTTGCCCCAAAAATTGCGCTTATAGTCCACGCAAACCACTGTGCTGGAGGCCCCCACCAGCGCCGAAATTTCATTCACCAGCGCCGGGGTTTTAACCGCCGCCGTGCATAAAACAATCTTCTCAATGCCCATCTTCACCAGGCGCAGGGCCTCCTCGGCGCGGGTGATGTGCCCGCCATAGCCAATCGGCATAAAGGCCTCGGTCACAATCTCTTGAATCAGGTCAAACTGAATGGGCGCATTGGCCGGGGTGGCCTGAATATCGAGCAGGAGCAGTTCATCCACTTCGCGCTCATTAAAAATCTTGACGGCGTTGCGCGGGTCGCCAACATACACCGGGTCTTTGAAGCGCACCGTTTTGACCAGGCCGGTGCCCCGCAATAACAGCGTGGGGATAACTCGCGGCAATATCATGGCCGCCACTCCACAAAGTTTTGCAAAATTTTCTTGCCGTAGCGGTGACTTTTTTCGGGGTGAAACTGCGTGCCGAGCAAATTGCCGCGCCCCACCACCGAATCGAACCACAGGCCATATTCGGTTTGGGCCAGCACATCGTCACGGCGGTCACAGCGCACATAAAACGAATGCACAAAATAAAAACGCGGCTCTTCGCCCAAATCCTGCAAAAGGGGATGGGATGTGCGCGGCTGGAGTTCGTTCCAGCCCATGTGCGGGATTCTCAGCCGGGCCGGGTTCGCGCCAAAATCGAACCGCACCGTATCCGCCTCCAGCCACCCCAGGCCGGGGCGCTGGCCTTCTTCACTGCGGCGGCCCAGCAACTGCATCCCCAGGCAAATGCCCAAAAACGGAATTTTCTGCTCCAACACCATGCGCTCCAGCGTAGGAATCAGCCCCAGGGCGTGCAGGCGCTCCATCCCGGCGTCAAACGCGCCCACCCCGGCCAAAATCAGGCGCTCGGCCCCGGCAATCACCTGCGGGTCGGCGCTGATGACGGCGGGCGCGCCGACCTGCTTGAGCATATTGGCAATCGAACCCAGATTGCCCATGCCATAATCCACAATCACAATCATCGCGTCACCGCCTGGCGATAGACCGCCAAAACCCTCTCGGTGACCGAGGGGATATCCAACCCCTGAGCAAACAACTGCTCCCGGCCATTCGACCGCCCCCCGGCTTTGAGCGCCGTTTCAAGGGCTTCGGCCAACTTCCGGGCATCATACGGCTGCACCGAACTGAGCGAGACGCCCCGCAAGCGTTCCGGCACATCCCCGCACGGAACAGAAACCACCGGCAGGTCGCAGGCCATCGCTTCTTTCACCAGGTCGGGGCTGCCTTCATGCAGGGAGGTGACCAGCAGGGCATCGCTGGCATTCATCCGCAGGGCCACTTCTTCACGGGTGCAGGAGGAAATCGCCTCCAGGCGGGCCGCAGGCCAGGACTGGCGCAGCACGCCCAGGGCGGCTTCGGCCAGGGGCCGGTTTTTGACCACCTGCCCGCTGCCCACCCCGGCGTTAAATAAAATCACCTTCTCATCCAGTCCCCAGCCCAGGCGGGCGCGGGCTTCAGCAAGCGGGATGGGAGCGAAAATCTCGGTATTGATGCCATTGGGCAGGTTGTGCGCTTTGGGGCGCATCTGCGCCGGGAGCGACTGATACAACCCGGAGCCATTGACCACAATCTGCTTTGCGCCCGCCGCCGCGTACAGGCTGAGAAAACGCCCCAGGCGGTCGCGCAGGCGCCACTTCCAGCCGGGGTTGGAGGTGCCAAGCAAATCGGAGCCGCGAAATGTGACTACATAGGGGGTTTTTCCCGCCGCCAGGCGCGTGACCGCCGCCACCATCGTGCCGTAATAGGCCACCAGCAAATCGGGGGCAAAATTTTGAACCTCGGCGCGCAATTCGCGGATGTTGCGGGCCACCCCGCCGGGCGAGGTGCGGTCATCCACGCCAAAAACGCGCACCTCGTTGCCCGCCAGACGTCGCGGTTCTCGGCCATGACCACCTCGTTGCCCGCCCGGCGCAGGAACTCGACCTGGGTGGCGTAAGCATGCGGGATGGCGGCGCCCTCCGGCGCGCGCTCAGCGTCTGAAGCGATGAGGATACGCAAGGGGTTTTTCATCGGGTGGGGGGGATCCATTGGGTTCATCATCCATAAATTGAGCAAACGCCAGAGCAAACGCCAGGGAGGGCGCTACCGTGCGCGTGGCAGAATGCGCCAGATAGAGCAAGGCCCAAAAAGCAAATCCGACAGACATGCCTTTCCAGACCAGCGGCTGACGGGAAAAGAACAACCCAACAGTAACCAAAGCCAAAACCAGAATGGCAACTACCCCCAGCAAGCCGTGCTCGGCCAGAAGACGAGTATATTCAGTATGGTTGTTTTTAAATTGATCAACCACATACGGACGATAATAGCGCGCCTGACCAACACCCACACCCAAAATTGGATTTTGCAAAAACGTTTCAAAATCACTAATGGCCATACGGTCACGCCCGGTAGAGTCAAAATCGCTAAAACGGGCCAAAATAGCCCCACCCGTCAAATCGCCTAATACAGGAATTAAAACGAACAGGGATATGAATACGGTAAGAATAATGATGCCAACGATATTGAAAAACAATCTTCGTTCGCGCACCAAAAAGAATAACCCAGCCAACACTGCACCCAGGGTATTCCACAGGCCCGCTCGTGAAAAGGTTAACATCGAAACAACCACCAACCCAATCGAAAGCGCAATCATTAAGTTGCGCAAGCGGGCATCTTTTCCATATATGAAAATGTAAAAAAAGGCGGCCAGCGCACCCCAACTGAGGGTAGATGATACCTGGTTGGCGCCAATATTGCCGGTAATCAGTTCGTTTTCCCCCCGGGCATAAAATTCAATGTCATTGGTCAACATCATATACACAACCAGGGCAGCCATCGAAAGCGTAGGCGCGAGAATGGCAACAAACAGACGCTGTAAGTCGGCCCGGCTAAACT
>CAZNCT010000140.1:0-9691 GCA_964571615.1 uncultured Anaerolinea sp.
GAAACCGACCTGGTGCGCGCCCAACTGCTGGCAGAAATTACCTACCAGCCGCGCGAACAGGGCCTTTCAGCCTTTGAGCGCATCAAACCCAAAATGCAAGAACGCATCACCTACTCGGTCGGAATGCGCTACACCACCCTGCGCGCCTGGCTGCTGGCTTACCGCGACTCAGACCCTCTGCCGCTCGACCACTTCTTGAGAAAGTTGTTTGGCGAAGTGCTCTCTCAGCCTGGCTTTGGCTTTCACCGCAATCTCGACGCGGCCCGGGTTGCTGCCAGCCTGGTCGAATCGGTCTTCAAATTCCGTCAATCGCTCGAAAACCTGGCCGAAATCGAGCCCGGCCTGCTGGGGCGCGAGTACCTGGCAACCTTGCAAGAAGGCGTGATTGCCGCCCAGTATCTGCAACCTTACGAGAGCAATCCGAATGCGGTGCTGGTTGCCCCGGCAACCACATTCCTGCTGATGAACCGCCCGGTTGCCGTTCAATTCTGGCTCGATGCAGGGGCCTCGGGCTGGGGTGAACGGCTGGCCCAACCACTTACCCAACCCTACGTGCTCTCGCGGCACTGGCCGCCCGGCAGGGTTTGGAATGACGTTGATGAAATTACCGTTGAAACACAAGCGCTGGCCCGTTTGCTGAGCGGGCTGCTACGACGCTGCCGCTCAAACATCTACCTGGGCCTGCCCGCGTTGGGGGAAACCGGCTTCGAGCAGCGCGGAGCCTTGCTGCGCACTTTCCAAAAAGCCTTGCAAGCGCGATTGGCCGAGTAACACCAAAAAACCAATGAAATCTTTTGCCGCCCAATTTTTTATCCTTTTGCGCAGCAACACAGGCAGGCGCAACCTGCTTCGTTTACTGCGTTTCCTTTTATTCCTGACCATTCTGATTAATATTTACGGCGTGCTCTTTCATTACATTATGGAATATGAAGGGCGCGCCTACAGTTGGGTCACAGGCTATTACTGGACGCTGACGGTCATGTCAACCCTCGGGTTTGGCGATATCACCTTCCAATCCGACCTGGGGCGCGTGTTTTCAATGATTGTCCTGCTCAGCGGCGTCATTTTTTTGCTGGTCTTACTGCCCTTCACCTTTCTCGAATTTTTCTACCTGCCTTTTCTGAAAGCCCGCTCAGAAGCCCGCGCCCCGCACGAACTACCTGCCTACTACAAAGACCATCTCATCCTGACTTCTTTTGACGATGTCACCCGCGCCCTGATCAAGAAACTGCAACACCGGCGTCACCACTACGTCATCATCATGCCCAACCTGAACGAAGCCCTGACCATGCACGAAGAAGGCTACCAGGTGATGGTCGGCGAGTTGGACGATCCCCAAACGTACCGAAAAGCCCGCGCTGAGCAGGCCGCTCTGGTTGTCACAACCATCAACGACATCACCAACACCAACATCGCCTTCACAGTTCGTGAAGTCTCGGAGCGCGTACCGCTTCTGGCAACCGCGGATTCAGAAAGCTCGGTAGATAACCTGGAACTGGCTGGCTGCAACCATGTGCTCTTGCTGGCCGACCGCATGGGCCGCGCCTTGTGCCGCCGGGTAAGCGGCAGAGACCGCCGCGCCCACCCGGTCGGTGAATATGGACAATTGCGCATCGCCGAGGCCACCGCCCGCCATACCGCTCTCGAAGGAAAAACCCTGCGCGAGACGCGCCTGCGTCAGGAGACTGGCGTAACCGTGCTGGGCCTATGGGAGCAGGGCGAGTTTATCCCTGCCCGGGCAGAAACCCTTCTCACGCCCCAATCGGTGCTGGTGCTGGCCGGGCTTGAAGAAGACATCGAAACCTTCAACCGAACCTACCCGCACAACCAGGAAGACAACCCTCCGGTTGTCATCATTGGCGGTGGGCGGGTAGGACGCGCCGCCGCCCGCGCCCTGGCCGAACGCGGCATTGACTACCGCATCGTTGAACAAACCCCCGAAGAGCAAGGCAGTCTGGGCAAATACATCATCGGCAACGCCGCCGAACTGAAAACCCTCGAAAAAGCCGGACTGAGCCGCGCGCGCAACGTCATCGTCACCACGCATGACGACGACAACAACATTTACCTGACGCTTTACTGCCGCCGCCTGCGGCCCGAGATTCAAATCATCAGCCGGGCCACACGCGAAAACAACATCGCCACCCTGTATCGGGCCGGGGCCAATTTTGTCATGTCATACGCCTCGCTGGGCGCCAACACCATTCTCAACCTGCTAGACCAGAGCAACATCTTGATGATTTCGGAAGGGCTAAACGTCATTCGGGTCAAAATTCCACCCCAGCTGGCAGGCCGCAGTATTGCAGAAGCCCAGGTGCGTGAACAAACCGGCTGCACCATTATCGCCATCCAGCAGGGCAATGAGACCAATTACAAACTCAAAATCAACGAGCCGTTGCCATCGGGCGCCGAACTGATTATGCTGGGCAACAGCGCCGCCGAAGAAAAATTCCGGCACAAATTCAGCATCCCTACGCCATGAACCCAATGCGCGCCTTTATGCGCTTTTTCTTTTATCACTTCTATCATCGTCTCTCGTGGACGTATGATAGCGTTGCCTGGGTCGTTTCGGTGGGCCGCTGGCAAGATTGGGGACGCAGCGTACTGCCGCACCTGCGCGGCCCTCGCGTACTGGAATTAGGATTTGGCCCCGGGCATTTGCAAGCCGCGCTCACCCAAGCCGGTTTTCAGACCATCGGGCTGGATGAAAGCCGACAAATGTGCCGCCGGGCCGCAGCCAACCTGCGCAAGCGAGGGCTTTCTCCTGCCTTATCTCGTGGCTACGCGCAAAAACTCCCCTTTGCATCCGAGAGTTTCGATAGCCTGGTAGCGACCTTTCCAAGCGAATATATCGTCGATGCCGCCACGCTGGCCGAAGCCTGGCGCGTACTGCGCCCCAACGGGCGCCTGGTGGTGGCGCTTTCGGCCCTGCCCGGCGATAAGACCCTGTTCGACCGGGCGGCAACCTGGCTGTTTCGCATCACCGGGCAGGGTGGGAATTTAACGGACGAAATTGAAGCCAGAATCAAGGCTTATTTCGCGGTAGGCAGGTTTCGGGTTGACCTGCTGCGCACCGAAATCCGCCAGAGCGTGGTCTGGCTGGTCGTGGCCGAAAAAAGTGCGGGGGCATAAAAAGTCTGCATCTTGCAAAAAAAAGAGAACCGGGGGCGCGGCAAAAGACAAAATACGATAAAATTAAGGCATGGAAGTTCAAATTGCTGTCGCCAAAGTCAATAAATATGCGGTCTCTGAAAGCGGAGACACGCTCGAAATTGTTGAGCGCCCCGGTGGAGGTGTTTCGGTGGTGCTGGCCGATGGACAGTCTTCGGGACGGGGCGCGAAGGCCGTTTCGATGATGGTGGTACGCCGGGTGATTGGCCTGCTGGCCGAAGGCGTGCGCGATGGCGCCGCGGCGCGGGCGGCTTCGGATACGCTGTTTGTCGAAAAAAGCGGCAAGGTTTCGAGCACGCTCAATATTGTTTCGGTAGATTTGCAAACCAAAACCCTGGTGCTGGCCCGCAACAACGAATCGCCCATTTACCTGGCGCGCGGCGAGCATATCGAACAGTTGAATGAAGCCAGCAAATCGATTGGCACAGCCCGCAATACCAGGCCGGTCATTACCGAGGTGCCTCTTGAACCTGGCCTGACGGTGGTGGTCTATACCGACGGGCTGGTACACGCCGGGGCACGGCGCGGCAACGCAATGGATGTCGGATTTACCCTGCGCGGCCTGCTGGAGGACAGCGAACCCACCCCGCAAGAGATTGCGGATGCGCTTTTGGCCCAGGCGGTGCGCCTGGATGAAGGCCGCCCGGCAGATGATATCAGCGTGGTGGTGCTGCGAGTGCTGAGCAGTGACGGCGACCCGGTGCGGCGCATGAACGTGCGCTTGCCGATTCGCGTGTAAGGGTATGAACAATTTCTGGCGAAAATGGCGCGCATCGTGGCGTGATACGTTGTTGTTATTGCGGGAATTTCGCCGCCCGCTTGTTCTTTTCATCCTGGCAATTTTGGGCAGTGGCTCGTTGTACTTCTTCCTGGCCGGGCAGGTGGGCGAACCGCTCGACAGCCTGGCCGAGGGAGTTTACACAGCCCTGACGCTCTCGTTCCTGCAACCGGTGGGAGACTTTCCCAGGCACCCGGTTTTGCAGGTTTTTTATTTTCTGATGCCGGTCGTCGGGATTGGCCTGCTGGCAACCGGATTGGCCGATTTTGGCGTGATGCTGTTCAACCGCCGAGCGCGCAGTAAGGAGTGGGAAATGGCCGTTGCTTCGACGTTTAGCAACCATACCATCCTGGTCGGGCTGGGACACCTGGGCTACCGGGTGGTGCAAAACCTGCACAGCATGGAAGAGCCGGTGGTGGTGATTGAATTAAACCCCTCGGCAGATTTGATTACGAATGTGCAGGCGATGAATATTCCGGTTTTGCACGACGATGCGACCCGGCAACTGGCGCTGGAGGCGGCAGGCATTCGCCGGGCGCGCACAATTGTGCTTTGTTCGCAGAATGACTCGGTCAACCTGCAAATTGCGGTCAAGGCGCGCAGTCTGAACCCCGAAATTCGGGTGGTGATTCGTATTTTCGATGATGATTTTGCCCAGGCATTGCAAGAGCAATTCGGTTTTTCGGCCATGAGCGCAACCAGCATGGCGGCCCCGGCCTTTGCGGCGGCGGCTGCCGGGGCCGATGTCACCCGGCCCATTACAGTAGAAGGACAGGCGCTCAGCCTGGGGCGCATTAAAATCGGCAAGACTTCCAAACTGGGCGGCCTGAGTGTTTCAGAAACCGAGCAAAAATACGATGTCAGCGTGGTCTTGCTCAAACGAGCCGGTGAGCCGGATATTCATCCCAGTGGTCAGCGCACCCTGACTGAGGGCGACACGCTGGCGGTACTGGGAAATCCAGAGAGAATCAGCATCCTTGTCCATGACAACCAGTAAAGAGAAAGTCATCGGTCTGGTAGGTGTATGCGCTTCAGGAAAGACAACCCTGGGAGCGCAGCTTAAAGCGCTGGGTTATCGAGTCAAGCACATCGCCCAGGAACACTCGTTTGTGCCCGAGATGTGGCAGAAAATTGGCAAGCCCGACCTGCTGGTTTTTCTGGATGTCTCTTTTGAGACTGCCAACCAGCGCCGCCGCCTGGATTGGACTCGGGCCGACTACGAAGAACAACAACGCCGCCTGGGACACGCCCGTCAGCATGCCGATTTTTACCTGCTGACCGATGGCTTAAGCGCAGACGAAGTGGCCGAAAAAGTCTGTCAGTTTCTTGACTCACGCGCCTAAAACGGGAGTATAATCACCAATCGCGCCAGCCTTTGGCTGGTATTTTTATGGATGGAGTATGAAAGTATGATTCGTAACCCATGGTCCAGGCTGGCCTTAATAGCCGTGATTGCCGCCCTGGCAATCTGGATTTCCGCCAGCTCAACAATCAAAATTGCCAATCCGGTTAACGGCAGCACGCTTTTTGAGCGCGATGTCACCCCGCGGTTGGGCCTTGACCTGCAGGGCGGCTTGCAAGTCTTGCTCGAAGCCGACCTGCCCGCCGATGCCAGCGTCAGCGCAGCGGATATGGAAGTCGCTCGCAGCATCATGGAAAACCGCACCAATGCCCTGGGTGTGGCCGAAAACCTGTTGCAAGTGGCCGGTGAACGCCGCATTGTGGGTGAATTCCCGGGCGTGCGCGATGCCGATTCGGTGCTGGCAACCATTCAGCAAACCGGTTTGCTCGAATTTGTCGATACGGGCGATACGCCGCTGGCCGAAGGCAGCACCATCAAAACCTCGCTTGATGGGGCTCAGGCCGCTGAGGGTGAAACCGTGTACCGCACGGTGATGACCGGCAAAGACCTGCGAACCGTGTCGGTAATTACCGACCAGTTGGGCAGTTACCAGATTCAGTTTACGCTCAGCGCCGAAGGCAGCAAAGTCTTTGGCGACCATACTGCCGCGAATGTCGGGAAATACCTGACAATTGTGCTGGACAAGCAGGTGATTTCATCGCCGAGAATTGACAGCGCAATTTATGGCGGCGAGGGTGTTATCACCGGCCAATTTAGCGCCGAGGAAGCCAATGCCTTCGCGGTGCAATTGCGCTACGGCTCTCTGCCGGTGCCGCTCAAGATTGTCGAAACCCGCATCATCGGCCCGACCCTGGGCGAAGACTCGCTCAACAAATCGCTGGTAGCCGGGTTGGTGGGCATGATTATCGTCATGCTGTTTATGGGTATCTATTACCGCGTTCCGGGCATTGTGGCCAACATCTCAATTCTGTTTTACGCGCTGGTGGCTTTTGCCCTGTTCAAGTACATTCCGGTGACGCTGACGCTGGCGGGGATTGCCGGGTTCCTGCTCTCTACCGGCTCGGCCCTCGACGCCAACATCCTGATTTTTGAGCGCATCAAAGAAGAATTGCGCAATGGCAAGACCGTCTTGCAAGCCCTCGACCTGGGCTGGACGCGCGCGCGCTCTTCAATTCTCGACTCAAACTTTGCGACCCTGATTACCTCGGGCATTTTGTGGTGGTTTGGCTCGACTTTTGGGGCCACCATCGTCAAAGGCTTCTCGCTGACTCTGGCCCTGGGCGTGGGGATTTCACTCTTCACCGCCATTTTTGTCACCCGAACCCTGCTGGCCCTGGCGGTCAAATACTTCGAACCCAAGAACCTTGAACGCTGGTTCGGACTTTAGGAGGCCGACATGATTGATATTCTTGGAAAACGCTACTGGCTGTTCGGCCTGTCGTTACTGGTTATTATCCCTGGGCTGCTGATTCTGGCCTTCAACGGCCTGCCGCTCTCGATTGACTTTACCGGCGGCTCTCTGGTTGAAGTCCGTTTTGACAACGCACCCGCCCCGGCAGAAATTCTGGCGGTTTACGAAGACCTGGCCATCCGCGATGCTACCGTGCAGACCACAGAAAATAATGCGGTCATCATCCGTTCTTCGTTTCTTGATGACGCCACCCGCGAGGTGGTACTCAGCCGCCTGAAAGAAGCCTTTGGCAACACCGAACTACTGCGCTACGACTCAGTTGGCCCGGCGATTGGTGAACAGGTTACCCAGCGCGCGGCCCTGGCGGTTGGCGTGGCGGCCCTGGCGGTCATCCTGTACATTGTTTTCACCTTCCGCGGCATCCAGCACGCGGAGCGTTACGGCCTGATGGCCATCCTGGCGATGCTGCACGATGTGGCCGTGGTCTTTTCAGTAGCCGGGATTGGTTCAGTTCTGCTGGGCTGGGAAATGGACGCGCTCTTCCTGACCGCTCTGCTGACCGTCATCGGTTTCTCGGTGCAGGATAAGATTGTGGTCTTCGACCGCATCCGCGAAAACTCGACCCTGCTGCGCCGTTTGCCTTACGAAACCCTGGTTAATCACTCCATCGTCCAGACCTTGCAGCGCTCCATCAACACCCAATTGATGACGGTCGAATTCCTGCTGCTGGCCCTGGCCCTGTTTGGCGGCGTGACCCTGCAAGAGTTTGCTGTCATTCTGCTGGTCGGCCTGCTGAGCGGTACCTACTCGTCCATCTTCATCGCTGCCCCGCTGCTGGTGGTCTGGGAAAACCAGGAATGGAAAACCTGGTTTGGGCGCAAGGCTGATACGGCGGCCTCGTAACCTGCGGCCTGAAACCATACTTGCCGTCCCAGTGTCCTGCTGGGCATAAAAAACAAAAAAAAGGCTGTCCTTTGGCGGACAGCCTTTTTTGTTTTCATCTTCTCATGCGTGGCTACTTTTGAGCCCGAATCTGATTCCATAGGCCTGTGGCCGGGTCAGGAATTTCACGCGCCGAGCGGGCCAGAATGTCAAACGTGCGCTCAATCAGCAGGTCAAGATGTGAGAGCGGTTGGGGCTGACCCGCCTCGGCCAGCTCGAGCGCACGGACGAGTGAGCGGCGCAGACCGCTGGCGCGCCTAGCCCAAATCGAGTCCACCGAGAGCCGCTCGAGGCGGGGGGTCAAAAGCCGCAACAAGGACAGACGAAGTTCAAATTGCTCGTTCATGGCGGCGATTTTACCAATAAAATAGGCACGTCACCATTGCGCCCTCAAAGGGTTTTAGGATAAAACCAAAGGACCGGCCTCTATGGACATTTCTGCAACCATTCACCTGCTTGGCGATCTGCTGGGCAAAGTCATCTGTGAACTCGAATCACCCGAGCTATTTGCCGCCGAAGAGAACATCCGCGCCCAGGCCAAAGCCCGGCGCAGTGGCGACCTGCAAGCCGATGAGCAATTGCGCCAGGCCGTCGCCGCCCTGGATGGCGGCCAGGCCCGCGCGGTGGCGGCTGCCTTTGCAACCTACTTCGACCTGGTAAACCTGGCCGAAGAAAATTCACGCGTCAACAACCTGCGCCAGCGCGAACGCGAAATTTACCCGCGCCCCGAGCACGATTCGATTGGTGAAGCGATTGCCTTGCTAAAACAAAAAGGCGTCAGCCGCGAACAAATGGCCGAATTGCTCAAAAAACTATCCATTGAACTTGTACTCACCGCGCACCCCACCGAGGCCCGCCGCCGCACCATCCTATCGAAACTGCAACGAATTGCCGATGCGCTGGCCAGCCTGAGCAACGGCCAACCTGGCCCGCGTGAAGAAAGCGACCTGATAGAAACCATCAATGCCGAAATCACAACCCTGTGGCTGAGCGAACGCGCCCGCACCAGCAAACCCGCTGTCACTGACGAGGTGCGCACCGGGTTGTACTTTATCGAATCGGCCTTTTGGAACACCCTGCCCCAACTTTACGAAGACCTCGACCGCGCCCTGCAGGAACACTACCCCGGCCTGAGCGCCGAGCGCGCCTGGCTGCGCCTGGCCTCGTGGATTGGCGGCGACCGCGACGGCAACCCCAACGTCACCGCCGAAGTGACCGCCGAAACCCTGCGCCTGCATCGCGGATTGGCTGTTGAAAACCACCGCCGCGAATTGAGCGACCTGGCCCGCCGCTTGAGCCTCAGCGCCCGGCGCGTGCCACTCCCGGGCGAACTCTCGGCCTGGCTGAAAAGCCGCGCGCCTTTACCAGAGCACATCCAGTACATTGAAGAGCGTTACGCCAACGAACCTTACCGCCTGATTTTATCCCTGCTGGCAAACGACCTGGCCGAAGCCTCGCAGGAAGACATGAAAACCAACCTGAAATTGAGCAACCCGCGTCCGGCGCGCATTCAACTCTCGCAATTTAAGCGGCCGCTCGAACTCATCAGCCCGGCCCTGCCGCCTGCCCTACAGCGCCGGCATCTCAAACGCCTGCGCCGCCAGTTTGAAATCTTTGGACTGCAAGCCGCCCGGCTCGACATTCGTGAAGATTCAAGCAAATTAAATGGCGCGTTATCTGAAGTTTTGCGCGCGCTCCAGATTTGTCCCGATTACGAGGCCATCCCTGAAACCGAACGGCTGGAACTACTCACCCGCCTGCTGACCTCGCCGCTGCCTGAACTGGCGCCACGCCCTGGCGTGACCAGCGACACCGAAAAAACCTGGTCGCTCTTCCACCTGATTGCCCGCGCGCGGCGCACCTACGGCGATGACCTGCTTGGCCCCTTCATCATCTCGATGACACACTCGGTGACCGATGTGCTGACGGTTTTACTGCTGGCGCGCTGGACAGGCTGCGATGCCGGGTTGCAAATCTGCCCGCTGTTTGAATCAGTCCCCGACCTGAAAAATGCCCGCCAGATGCT
>CAZNCT010000141.1:0-214 GCA_964571615.1 uncultured Anaerolinea sp.
AAGCCCCCGCCCGGCCACGCCCTCTGCCCCCGCCCGCCCGCGCCCACGACCAGGTGAGCCAGGCGTGCGCCGCTTTGCCCGCATTGAAGAGATGACTGGCAAAAGTGAGCCGCCCGCCCCACCCCCGGCAGAAAACAGCGGCCCGGCGGCCCCGCCCAATACCATTCAGCGCCAGGTGGATGAAATCCCGGAAGTCCCGCCGACTCCAGCCGAA
>CAZNCT010000141.1:258-9688 GCA_964571615.1 uncultured Anaerolinea sp.
TGCCTGTATCGGACTCCCCGCCGCCTGTTGCGCCGTTTAATCAGCCAGAGTTTCCCCTGGCGACTCCCCCGGCTGCGCGCCCTTCCGTTGCCCAGCCTGTCCGCTCTATTCAAGAGCCGCTTGCCGGGCAGACTATTGAAGAAGCGCAGACGCACCCAACTCCGCCCTCAGAGCCCCCCGCCCTCGCCCGGCCTGCCAGCAAACAGCCCGCCTCGTCGACCCTGCCCCGGGCCGAACCGTTGCCCCGGCCCGGGCGGCCTGTGCCGCCGCCTGCCCCTGGGCCGGTTGCCCATCCTGTCCGCCGCGCTTCTACGAGTTCTGAAACCCCGCCTCAGCGCTTGCGGCCTGTTGCGCCCCTGCCAACCCCAGGTCTGCCCCGCTCTGCCTCGCCGCAGCCCCAGCGGGTAGAACGTGTTGCCGCCTCCCCCGCGCCAATTGCCCGGGCCGTGCCCGCCGACCTGGCCCGGCCCCAAGCCGAGCAGGGCGCCCCGGCGCCTGTTCCCCCAGCCGGGCAGGCTGCTCCGCTTGCCCGGGTGCTCCCTGTCAGCGAGGGTCAGCCTGGCGAGCCTCGCGCTTCGCTGCCGCAGGCCCGTCTCAACAGCAGACAGGCTGCCCGCCCCGAGAAGCCGGTTTTGAGTCTGCCCCAGGCCCGGCCTGCGCAGGCGGCCCGCCCTGGGGTCATCCAGCGCCAGCCAGATATTCCGGCCAGGGGCCAGGCGCTGCCTCCGAAAGTTCCCGCGCCGTTCGCCCGCCCCGCCGAAATATCTTCTGCGCCAGGCCTGGCGGCCCTGCCTGAAAGCCCGGCGATAGCGCCAGCCCTGCCAACCCTGGCGTATCGCCGCGCTGCGCCTGAGCAAGTCCGTTTTGTCGCCCCGCAGGGGTTGAAGAAAGCGGCCTCGCCCCAACCGCCGCTTATCCCCCCGGCTTTGCGCGAGGCGCGCCGCCTGGTGACGCCTGCCGCTCCGCCAGCCTCTGGGCCTGTCAGCCCGCCGCCGCTGGCCTCTTCGGCGCCGTCAACGGTGCAGCGTTTGCCTGAAATGCCTGTCCCCGCCGAAGCGCTTGGCCTGGCACTGGCGGCTTCTCAGCCCCCGGCTCTCGAAATGCCGGTTGCGCGCTCTGTTGAAATGCCGCGGCCCGCACCCCAGCCGTCTCAAAGTCCCTCGCCAGAAGCGCCTGCTGAGAATCTGCGCCAGACTCAACCCCAGAAAGCCCCCCTGCTGGCAAGCACCCAGCGAGCCGCCCCAAACACCATCCAGCGTTTATGGGAGGAACATTCGGCCCCGGCTTCGGCATCCGGGCGCGCCGCCAGCGCTGGTACCCCTGCGCAAAGCCCGGAGACAGCGCTGGACCTCGACCGGCTGGCCGAGGAAGTTTTGCCGCTTGTCAAACGCTTAATTGAAATTGAGTCTGAACGCTCATCGGGTTATCTCCGTTAGAAACGAGGTCTTTATGCTTGAAAAAGCCACCCTTACCTGGTTTTGCCTGGTTCCGCCCATTCCGCCCTCTGAAGCAACCAAAATTAAGTGCCAGTTTAACCCCGAGCAATTGACCATCTCAAAAGAAGTTTCGTGGGATGGTGACAAATCGCCCAACTTCAACGCGCCGATTTTGCACTATGCGGGCGGCGAACCGGCGACATATTCACTATCGCTGTTTTTTGATGGCTACGATGAAGTCAAAGACTCGAAGGGCGCGGTGACCTCGGTGGTCGCCAGGGATGTGCGTAAATATACCAACGCGCTCTTGCGGCTGACTTTGCGCGGCGCCGGCAATGCCATGTTCTTGCTGCCCTATGCCATGCCGCCGCTGGTCAATTTTGAATGGGGAAAAATTAAGCTCTTTACGGCAGTGGTAGAGAAGGTCGAAATCACCTTCACCATGTTCGACATGGATGGCACCCCCATTCGCGCCAAAGCCGATGTCTCTTTCAAACAGCAAGACCCGCTCGATGACCTGATTGGCGCCCAGAACCCCACCAGCCGCACCGATGCCCGCAAAACGCGCCGGGTGTATTCGGGCCAGCGCCTCGACCAGATTGCTTTTGAAGAATATGGCGATGCGCGTTACTGGCGCCTGCTGGCCGAAGCCAACGGGATGGATGACCCCTTCCAGATGGTGGATGGTCAGTTATTGGTTATTCCGCAAGAGAAGCCTTGAGCAGCCAGGAGAAGCGCGCATGTTGAACAACATGATTCCGCCGCCAGAGTTGTCTTTCAAAATCGATGGCATTCCCAACCCGGCCCTGTTTGGCGACACGGTTGAAGTGATTGTGGATACAAGCGTCTTCATGCCGGGCATGTTTGTGATTGTGGTTGAAGAAAAACCCGAAATTCCGGGCATTTATAAATACATTGACAATGCCCTGATGTTTCGCCTGGGCGCGCGGGTGGAGATTTCGGCCAAAGCCATCGACCTGACCTCGATGCTGCCCAAATCGAATACCCTCATCAAGGGCGAAATTACCTCGGTAGAGCCGATTTTTTCTGCCAGCGGACGCGCCCAACTGCGTATTCGCGGCTACGACCTCGGTCATCGCCTGACTCTCGGCAAGAAAACCCGCACTTTTGGCGACGGCAACCCGATGGTGCCGACCCTGACCGATATGCAAATTGTCGCTACGATTGCCGCCGACAACGGCCTCATCCCCAAGGTGGATATGAAAGGCCTGAAGGGCCTGATGTATCACTATGTTTTGCAATACAACCAGAGCGATTGGGATTTTTTATGGTCACGCGCTCAAATGCTCGGCTACCAGGTTTATGTGGATGACCGCACCCTGTGCTTTGAGCCAGCCGGAAAAGAACGCGGCAAGCCGGTTGCCCTGGTCTGGCAACAAAACCTGACCAGGTTTGAGCCGCGCATTGTTGCATCCGGGGCTGTCACCAGCGTCAGCGCCACCGGCTGGGATGGCGACAAGAAAATGGAAGTCAGCGGCTCCTCCAGCGTTCATCTCAGCAGTACCATGGCGGTTATCCCGGGCGCAGCCCTGCCGGGCAGTAAACAGGTTGTCACCGCCTATATGAAACGGCCCAAAGACGCGGTGGTTGAGCCGGGCATGACCACCCCGGCGATGGCCTCGGCCCTGGCTGCCGCCCGTTTTGCCGAACACGAAAGCTCTTTTGTGCGCGCCAGTGGCGAATTGGAAATGGGCGACCCCTTCCTGGTAGCAGGCACAACCCTGCTGGTCACCAACGTGGGCGCGCGTTTTTCGGGCAAATACTTTGCTACCGAGGCCCGGCATGTTTATCGCGCTGGCCGATATGCGGTTCATTTTCAGGTTTCGGGCCGCAACCCTTACTCCATCCGCAGTTTGCTGCTGGGCAAAGAGCATGAGCCAAACAAAATTTACGGCGTCATGCCTGCTCTGGTGACCAGCAACACCGACCCCGAAATGCTCGGGCGGGTGCGTGTCAAATTCCCCTGGCTGCCCGAGAGCGGGCTTGATAGCGCCTGGGCGCGCCTGGCCCTGCCTGGCGCGGGCGTCGACCGGGGCGTCTTCTTTGTCCCCGAAGTCAATGACGAAGTCCTGGTCGCCTTTGAAAACGGCGACCCCAGCGCGCCTTATGTGGTTGGCGCGCTCTGGAACAGCAAAGACAAGCCGCCCAAAGCCCCCGCCGGGGTATCGATTGCCGCCGGAAAAGTCAACCAGCGGATTGTGCGCTCACGTACCGGGCATGTCATCGTGCTCGATGACACCCAGGGCCAGGAAAAAATCACCATTCAGGACAAAACCGGCAAAAACAGCATCGAAATTGACTCCACCAAAAATTCCATGTCCATCACCACCCAGGGCGACCTGACGATTGACGTAGGCGGCAAATTGACCATCAAGAGCAAGCTTGATTTCATGGTGCAGGGCCAGGCCAAAGGTGAAATCAAGGCCCAGACCAATCTCGATATGCAAGCCCAAACTGGCGCATCGCTCAAAGCCGGGCAATCCCAGTTAGATTTGCAGGCCGCCGGGGCCGCGCTCAAAGGCACCAAGGTCGATTTGCAAGGCCAGGCCCAGACCAACATTCAGGGCGCACAGACCTCCGTCAAGGGTTCGGCCATGGTCGAAATTCAAGGTGCGCTTGTCAAGATTAATTAGCAAGGAGACCCTGCCATGCCCTTTCCTGCCGCGCGTTTAGGCGACCTGACCGCCACCGGAGACGCCATTACCAGCCCTGGGGTGCCGAACGTCCTGATTGAAAACCTGCCCGCCTCGGTGGTTGGCGACCTTGTCAATGGCCCGGCCTGTGTGGGCTCCATCACCCAGGGCAGTCCCACGGTTCTGATTGGCGGGCGTCCTGCCGCCCGTGTGACCAGCATGGTCTCGGGCGCGAACCCGGCTACGGGGGTGCCGGTTAGCACGACCATCGTCAAGGGCGCCATGCGCACCCTGATAGCCTAGGAGGCAAAACATGCCCAATTCAAGCCGCACCTTCCTCGGCAGTGGACTGAGCTTCCCCCTGCGCACCGACGCGCGCGGGCAGGTGGCCCTGGTCACCGGGGTCGAAGACATCGAGCAATCCATCCGCATCATTCTCGGCACCCGCCCGGGTGAGCGGGTGATGCGCCCCAACTTTGGCTGCCGGGCTTACGAACTGCTCTTTGAGCCGCGTTCTGCCGCCACCGCCAGCCAAATGCAAGATTACGTCCACCAGGCCTTGCGCATGTGGGAGCCGCGCATTGAAGTGCAGGGCGTTTACGTCAATTTTGACGACGCCACCCCCGGCGCCATTCTGGTCGAAATCGAATATAGCGTTAAGGCCACCCACGACACCCGCAGTATCGTTTACCCCTTCTACATTGAAGATGAGCCAGAAATCATCTAACCGGAGCCAGCCATGACCCTGCCTGCCCCTAATCTCGACGATTTGCGCTTTCAAAGCGACCTGGTGGATGAAGCCCGCAAGCGCATCATCAACTACTGCCCCGAATGGACAGAATACAACCTGAGCGACCCCGGCATCACCCTGATTGAACTCTTTGCCTGGATGACCGAGTTGACGACCTACCGGCTCAACCGCGTCCCCGAAAAAAACTACATCAAATTCCTTGAGATGCTTGGCCTACAGCGCATGCCCGCCGCCAGCGCCCGCACCGAACTGACTTTCTGGCTTTCAACCGCCCTCGAATACGGCGGCAGTATTCCAGATGTGATTGTGCCGCAAGGCTTCGAGGTGCGCGCCGACCAGGTCGATGAAGAGATTCTCTTTACCACCCTGCGGGAATTGAAGATGACCGCGCCCAAACTGGCCCACATCCGCAAAGAGGGAGAATTTAACCGCAACTTCTTCCCGCGCATGGGTCTGGAAACGTTCTACGCCTTTGGCCAGGATACCCCTAAACCCGGCGATACCTTTTACCTGGGTTTTGACCCGTCAAACAACCTGTGCGGCCACATCCTGCAACTCGCCTTCACCTGCGACCCGACCGAGGCAGTCGGCATCCGGCGCGAAGACCCACCCTGGGTTTGGGAATGCCTGACCGCCGATGGCGAATGGGTTGCGCTCAAGCCCAGCGTCTTTGAAGGTGAACGCGATACCACCGGCGGCCTGAACAACGAATACGGAATTTTGACCCTCTACCTGCCGCTCAGTGTTGCCCCGGCGGCCCTGTATGGCCTGGAGGCTTTCTGGCTGCGCTGCCGCATCGAGCAGCGTAACCCTTTGCAGGGCATGTACTCCGAATCGCCGCGCGTTAAGCGGGTGGCGGCCACTACCATCGGCGCGACTGTCCCGGCCATGCACGCCACCCGCATTGATGGCGAGGTCCTGGGCGTCAGCAGCGGCGAGCCCGGACAGGTCTTTCACCTGCGCAATGCCCCGGTGCTGGCCCTTCAGCCCGGTGAAACGCTTGAAGTCGAAGAAACCCGCGGCGAAGGCTCGGTGTACGTCCCCTGGCAGCAGGTGGACGATTTTGCCAGGTCAACCCGTTTCGACCGCCACTATCGGCTCGATATGGCCAGCGGCGCAATTCATTTAGGCCCTTCTGTGCGCCATGCCGATGGTTCGGTGGCCCAATATGGGCGCGTGCCCGAAAGCGGGCGCGGATTGCGCTTTTCGCGCTATCGCTCTGGCGGCGGCGTCAAAGGCAATTTGCCCGCCCGCGCCATCTCGACCATGACCACCTCGCTGGCCTATGTGGCCCGCGCCTCGAACCTGGTGCGTGCCGATGGCGGCCTCGACCAGGAAAGCATGGAAGAACTCAAACTGCGCGCCCAGCGCGAACTGCAAGCCCAGCGCCGCGCCGTTACCGCCCGCGATTATGAGCAGTTCACCATTTCGGCATCGAACAACTTCAGCCGCGCCATTGCCCGCGCCAAATGTCTGACCCCCAACGACAACCCGCGCGGCGGCTCGGGCGCCATCTCGGTGCTGGTGGTGCCAGCGGTGGCCGACGCCATTCGCGCCGGAAGCCTGGGCGCCCTCAGCCTCGATGAAACCCTGCAAGCCGGCCTGCGCGCCCATCTCGACCAGTACCGCCTGCTGACCACCCCCCTGAATGTGCGTGAACCGCGCTACTACGGAATCCAGGTCAGGGCCCGGATTGTTCCGCGCGATTTTACCCCGTCTGGCGAGGCCCTCGCCCAGGTCAATGACGAATTGCGCCGTTTCCTGGCCCCCATCCGTATTGATGAGCGCGCCCCGCTCTTGCAGCCTGAAGAGACCTGGCAAGGCTGGCCCTTTGGCCGCGACCTGTTTGTGGCTGAGATTATTTCGCTCATTCAGCAAGTGCCGGTGGTCAAATTTGTGCTTGATGTGCAGGTTTCTTATCGTGAAGTGGTGCCGGTTGAAGAACGTTCCATCTTTGAAGACCACAGCCAGGCTCCGCTCAAGCCCATCGAAAAAATTCTGCGAATTCCGCCCGATGGCCTGGTTTGCTCTCTTGAGCACGAAATCGAAGCCACCAGCATGGAGGCGGCTTATGGGAAAGGACAGGCCGAATGAGCGCTCCTGCTGCCGGGGTTGAGACCGGCGAACTGTGGCTGGCGGCAGATTACTACAATCGCTATCCTGGCGAGTTGGTCACTTTGCACCTGCGCTTTCTGGTGCCTGCCCGCCCCGGGGTGGTCTTACAACTGGCCATGCCGCGTGTGATGGAGGTGGAAACCTATCGAATGCCGCCCGGCATTCCTGCGACCCTGGCCTCGGTGGCTGAATCTGGCCCCGATGCGCTCGTTCTCATTCCGCTGGAGGGGCATTTCAGCCCGGGGCAGGTCTGCCAAATTGAGATTGGCCTGCGCCTGAAGACTTTTTATGCCAACCAGCATTTGCTGGTTGAAGCCAGCCTGACGGTGCCCCAAGAAGCCGCAACCCTGGCCGAAGCCTCGCTGCGCCTGACCGTTTTTGGCAAGGGCAAATACTTGCAATACCTGCCCGAAATTTACCAGAGCGATGATTTCACCTCGCGCTTCTTGATGTTGTTCGAGAGTTTCTGGAAACCCGTCCATCAACAGATTGAGCAGGTAGATGCCTACTTCGACCCCGACCTGACCCCTCCGGCTTTTATTCCCTGGCTGGCATCCTGGCTGGGTTTGCCGGTCGATGACTTCCTGCCGCTCGAGCGAATGCGCGCCTTGCTCAAAAATGCCATGTTCATCTTTCAGCGGCGCGGCACCCGTCAGGCTCTGCAAACTTATCTCGAAATTTACACCGGCGGGCGGGTCGAGATTGTGGAGCGCCGGGCAGCCAATTTTATCCTCGGGCCACAGGCCAGCCTCGGAAGTGAAATTGCCCTGGGAACAAACAATCAGCCAAATACCGTTAGCATCCGTCTCGTTGTTCCCAAAACCGAGTTGGAGCGCACAGGGTACAGCCCCGAAACCTACCAGCGCAAAGTGGCCAGCATCGTGCCCGATGTCTTGCCCGCGCATGTGCTTTATCAGATTGATTGCCAGTTTGAATAACTCTCAACCAGTTCAGGAGCATTCCGCATGGATGACAACAACGCCTTGAGCCTTTTCCCGAAAACCCGCATCAAGCCTTACGATGGCATGTCGGTTACTGCCGAGGTGTGGGCGCAGGCCCACGAAGAACACCGCAAGGCGCGCCAGGCGCATGATGTGGTTTTTCATCGCCCGGGCATTATCACCGGCCTAGAAGTTCAGGCCAATGACCCGCCCGACCAGTATGTTTTCATCTCTCCGGGGGTGGCTGTTGATGCGCTTGGCAATCTGATTGTGGTCAGTGAGCCGGTGGCCTACGATTTTGGCGCAAAAAACGAGGGCCTGCTTTATCTTTTGATTGGGCACGGAGAGCGCGAAGCAGGCGGGGTCGATAAGGAGGTGCGCCAGGTTCATGCCGAGTTTGTGGTTGCGGCCCGCTCGAGCCTGCCCAAACGCCCGGCGGTGGAGTTGGCCCGGGTGCGGGTCAATAGCCCGTCTCAACCCATTCGCAATGCCGCCTATCCGTCTCACCCTGAGGCCGGAGAGTTGGATACCCGTTTTCGGGTCGAAGTTGGCCCGCCGCCCTTGCGCCTGGTAACGGTCGGATTGGCGAGTTTTGGCCGCGAAGCCGAAGATGTTGCGGCAGGCTGGCGTTTTCTGGCGGCGGAGTGTGCCCGCTCTTCACCCTATCGCCTGGTGATTGACCACGGGCTGGCGCCAACCTCCGATTTTTCAGCCTACGACCTGGTCTATCTCTCTGCCAGGGGCGCTTTTAGCGCCGATGAGGCGGCCATTCGCTCTTTGCGAACCTGTCTTGAACCGCCCAAGACTCTTTTTGCCGAGGCCCTCGACGAGGAAGCGCACAAATCTTTTGGCGATTTGTTCGAGAAATTGGGCCTGAAAATGGCGCCCCTGCCGGCTTCTGCGGCCCTGCTCGAGCGGCCTTTTCTGTTTGCCGCTCCGCCCTCTGGCGCTCGGGCCGGAGTTGTGCAGGTCGGCAGGCAGGCGCTGTATAGCGCCTGCGCTTACAGCCAGGCCTGGGCGGGCAAGTTGCCTTTCGAGGCCCGCTCACGGGCTGATATTCGCAGTGCGCACGAGTGGGGCCTCAACCTGCTCTGGCATTGCCTCGAATCTTCATCCTGAGCCTCCAAAGCCGCCTGGTAATTTGCGGCAAAGAGTTTACCTATGACCAACGCGCCTCAGTCCTGTTGTGGTTTTCTTGTGGGGGAGAGGGGCGTATTGCGTGTTTTACTGGTCAGTCTGGCGCTGATGCTTGTTCTGCTGGCCTGGCCTTTGCCGGGGCGAGCGCAAGATGACCCGCGAACGTTCAGGCAACAGGTACAGGTGCAGGCCGCGCACTGGCAATTGCTGCGCTGGAGCGACGGGTTTGTTGCGTGTAATCTTTATGTCGCTCATGCTGGCCAGCCTACCTATGAAGATGTCCGTTATTCTTGTGGCGTTCGCGTGGCCCAAACCTGGGTGACGACCCCGGCTTGTTTTCCGGCTCAATATGGGGGCAGTAGTGCGCGTTGCAAGGGTCTGATGCTGCGTTATTTG
>CAZNCT010000142.1:0-2387 GCA_964571615.1 uncultured Anaerolinea sp.
GCTCTGGGTGGGCGAAGCCAGCGGCTTCGGCGGCCAGCGGCCAGAAGAGCGCCACCATTCGGCGCGCCAGCCCACCGATGGTGGCCGGGGTCACTTCTCCGCCCGCATAGGCCTGGGCGGCGACGGCTTCCAGGTAAGGATTTTGCAGTCCACGCTGAGGGGTCAACAATAGGATGGATTGCGCCGGCGCGCCATTGGCAACCAGCCACAAGACGCGCTCGACCGCAGCAGTGGTCTTGCCGCAGCCCGCCGGGCCGCGCAACAAGGTTTTTGAGTGCAAAGGCCTGCCTGCCACAAGAGTCTGCAAATCAGTCAGCATAGTCTTGAGGGTACAGGATGCAGGCATTTTTGTCAATCAGCATCCGCCGCGACTTTTGCGAAATTTTCGTTTGGCCCTTCAGCAATCCAGTTTTTTATGCTATAATCCGCCCTCGCGTTAATCGGTCTGCTGTGAAGCAGTAATTCAAATCAGTAAGGAAATCAAGAAATGAGCGACCTCCTGAAGTCTGTCGAAGCCCCTGCCAATCCGAACATCCCCGACCTGCGCCCCGGCGACGTGGTTTCTGTGCACGTCCGCATTAAAGAAGGTGAGCGCGAGCGTATCCAGGAATTCAAAGGCACCATCATCCGTCTGCGCAAGGGCGGCCAGGATGCCAACTTCACCGTCCGCCGTGTGGCTTCGAACGGTGTTGGCGTCGAGCGTACCTTTTTGCTGCGCTCCCCGCGTGTAGACAAGGTTGTGGTTGAACGCCACTCGCAGGTGCGCCGCGCCCAGCTGTACTTCATGCGCGCCCTGTCTGGCAAATCGGCCCGCCTCAAGCAGAAATTTAACTAATCGGTTCAAAATCCTTGCAAAAGGGTACAGCAAATTTGCTGTACCCTTTTGTCGTTCAATTCATGCAGGAGTTTTATGCGCCCGGTCATCGGAATTACCACCTACGATGGGAATAGTCCCTCCGGTTTGCCGATTGTCGCCGTCCAGACGGCTTACATCCGCGCTATTTTACAGGCTGGCGGTGTGCCGGTTTTGTTACCCAATCAACTGGGTCGGGAAGATTGGGCCGGGCTTGTCTCGCGCCTGGATGGGATTTTGCTGACCGGTGGCGGGGATATTGCTCCGCATCTTTTCTCCGGCGCGCCCCACCCGAAAGTGGGCGATGTGGATGAGGAGCGCGATTCGCTTGAACTGCCTTTGCTGCGCTTCGCTGTGGACGAGGGGTTGCCGTTTCTGGGCATTTGCCGCGGCTGTCAGGTTGTTAATGTAGCCCTGGGCGGTACGCTTTACACCCACATCCCCGACCAGGTGCCGACCGACATCCGTCACGATTGCTACCCCGAACTGCCGCGCACGCATCTTGCCCATCCCGTGCGCGTGGAGGAAGACAGCCAGATTTCAAAAATTTTGGGTGAAGCCATTTTGCAGGTCAATAGCCTGCATCATCAGGCCATCAAAGACCTTGCCGCGCCTCTCAAGCCGGTTGCTTATGCTCCCGATGGCCTGATTGAAGCCGTGGAGTTGCCCGGCCATCCCTTTGGCTATGCGGTTCAATGGCATCCTGAATGGCTGACTGACCAGCAGCCCACCCGCAATTTATTCAAGGCTTTTGTTGAAGCCGCCAGGAAATAAAAAAAAGACCCGGTGATCAAGCCGGGTCTTTTTTTATTACTGTTTTATGGCCCGCCAGACTCGCTCTGGCGTGACCGGGTTTACGTCCACATCCACGCCGAGCGCATCGCGGATGGCGTTGGCAACCGCCGGGGCCACCCCGTCCATCGGAATTTCCGCCACCGCCTTAACTCCAAAGGGGTGCGTCGGCTCGAAGGTCTCGACGAAAATGGTCTCTAGTTCGGGCATTTCGCGCGCCTGGAAGATGTGATAGTCGTGGAAGTCACGCTCGCGGGCATTGCCCTGCGCGTCGTAGCGCATCTCCTCGCACACGGCGTAGCCCAGGGCCTGGGTCATGCCGCCCTCAATTTGCCCCGAAGCCGCTTGCGGGTTGATGATGATGCCGCTATCCACCGCCATCACCAGTTTGTCCACCGTCACCGCGCCGGTTTCCGTGTCCACCGTCACCTCGGCAAACTGCGCGGCGAACGGCGGCGGCGAGGAGGGCGAGACATAAGAAGCAACGCCCATAATCTGTTCCTGGTTGCTGCGGTGCAGGCTCTCGAGGGCGATTTCACTGAGCGGGATGGAGCGGCCATCGGGAGCAATTGCCATGCGATTTTGCAGGCGTATATCCGCAGGCAGGTACGCAGGCGCGCTCGTCCCTGTTTCCGTGTTTCTCTGTTTCCTGAACATCTCCGCCGCCCGGGCCTTAATCTTCTCCGCCACAATTTCCGCTGCCCGTACCGTCGCCGTGCCGGAGATGTAGGTTGTGGACGAA
>CAZNCT010000142.1:2402-9599 GCA_964571615.1 uncultured Anaerolinea sp.
TTGTCAAACGGGGTAAAGTCGGTGTCGGAGGAATAGGTAATCATGTCCTCTACCGGAACGCCCAGCACTTCGGCGGCCATTTGCGCCAGGACGGTATCGGAACCTGTTCCTAAATCCGTTGCCCCCACCATCAGGTTGAACGAGCCATCATCATTCATCTTAATCGAAGCCCCGCCCATATCCAAATATGGGATTGCCGTTCCCTGCATGACGAGGGCGGCGCCGATTCCTTTCCTTTTTGTCGTTTTCCCGTTTTCTCGTTTTCCAGTTGTTCCGTTTTCCGCCTGCCCTGTTAAACCGGTTAACGGCTTAACAGGAACACCGGGCAACGCCCCCCGCCATTCCTCATTCCCAAACTTATCATCCCACCCAATCGCCGCTTTGCCCTGGCGGACGCATTCCTCCAGCCCAACGGTGTGGATGACTTCCGGGCGCGGTTCGCGGCCTTCGTTCCAGGCGGTCGAAAACGGATGATACTCTCCGGGGCGGATGGCGTTCTTCAGGCGAAATTCGAGCGGGTCAAGGCCCATCGCCCGGGCAATTTTTTCCATGTGCCGGTCGAGCGCCCAATAGCCCTGCGGCACGCCGTAGCCGCGAAAAGCCCCGGCGGGCGGCGTGTTCGTATAAACGATGTCGGCATAAAAACGGATGTTGGGCGCTTTGCGGTATTCGCCATCGCCCACATAGAGCGCCATCGCCTTATGCCCGGTGTTGCCGGTGACGGTGAGCGCATGCGCGCCGTTTGCGCCGGTATCGGAGAGCGCGTACATGGCATTGGCGGTGATGGTGCCGTCACGCCTGACGCCGGTTTTCATGCGGATTTGCATTGGATGGCGTGAGCGCGCGCCGATAAATTCTTCCTCGCGGGTATATTCGTAAATCACCGGGCGGCGCGTGGCAATCGTCAGGTGCGCGGCCACGTCTTCCATCAGCACTTCCTGCTTGCCGCCAAAGCCGCCGCCAATGCGCGGCTTGATGACGCGAATGCGCTTGACGGGCAAACCCAGCACGGGCGCGAGCATCCGCCGGACGTGGAAGGGAACCTGCGTGCTGGTGCGAATCACCAGGCGGTCATCTTCGTCCCAATACGTCACGCAGACGTGCGGCTCAATGTGCGCCTGCTGAACCTTCGGCACTTCGTATTCCGCCTCGAAGATTTCATCGGCCTCGGCAAAGCCCTTCTCCACGTCCCCAATGTCAATGCGGATGTGCGCCGCCAGGTTGCGCTTTGGGTCAGAATCGGCAAAATTGACGTATTCCGGCTCATCGTGAATCTGGATGGCGCCTTCTTTCATCGAGTCGCGCATGTCGAGAATCGCGGGCAGGACTTCGTATTCGACTTCAATCAGCCTCAGGGCTTTTTCGGCGATTTCGGGCGTTTCGGCGGCCACAAACGCCACCCGATCGCCCACAAAGCGGACTTTGTTATCGAGCGAGAAGCAATCCAGCGGGCCGGGGATGGGGTCAGACTGTCCGGCAGTGGAATAGACCACGCGGGGGATGTCCTGCCAGGTCAGCACGGCGGCCACGCCGGGCAGGGCGCGGGCTTTCGAGGCATCAATGCGCTTAATCCGGGCGTGGGCGTGCGGCGAGCGCAACACTTTGGCGTGGAGCAGGGCGCGCGGCTCAATATCGGCGGCAAAGGCGGGCTTGCCTTGCGCCAGTTTGACGGCATCTACCTTCTTTTCCGGCTTTCCTACTGTTTGCCACTTATCGGTTTCGGGAGCGACGACCATTTTGGGGAGCGTGGTGGTTAGTAATTGGTTATTGGTAATTGGGGCGTCGGGTTGGCTGGTTGTCCAGTTGTCCGGTTTTTCGGTTAGGTCACTGCCCACTGTCCACTGATTACTGGATACTGAATACTGATTACCAACCACCCTCATCACCGCCTCCACCGGCTTTTTATAGCCCGTGCAGCGGCACAACACGCCTGAAAGCGCTTCGCGTACTTCGGCTTCGGTGGGATGGGGGTTTTTATCCAGCAGGGCTTTGGCGGCGAGAATTTGGGCCGGAGTGCAGTAGCCGCATTGGATGGCGCCGCTTTCGATGAAGGCCTGTTGCAGCGGGTGCAGTCCGCCGGTTTTGCGCCAGCCCTGCTCGGGGTGTTCGCCCAAAGCCTCCAGGGTGGCAATTTTGTGACCTTCAGCCTGCGCGGCCAGCATCAGCGCCGCGTTGACCGGTTTTCCATCCAGCAAAACAGTATCGGCCCCGCTCAGGCCGTGTTCATCGCCAAATTTGACGGAGTGAAATCCCAGCCCGCGCAGGGCCGAGAGCAGGCTGGTGTGCGGCGGGCAGGCCAGGGTGTGTTCGATGCCGTTGATGGTCAGGGTCAGGTTCATGGGTTCTCCTTATTCCTTGCGATTTTTCGACCGAAAGGGGTTTAACGAATCCAAATCTAAAATCTGGATGATTTCAGCGGGCAGTTTCTTTAACTTGCGCATCGGTTTGGTCAATTGCTGAGCGCCAATCAGCCGGATGCGCTGCTTCAGGTAAGTATTCAAAATCTCCAGGTCGGGGGCTTCCAGCTGTAAGTCAAAGGGCACTTTGAGCAGGTCGCGCAGCTCGAGTTCGTTCAGGCGATGGAGTTGTTCCTGTCCGCGCTGGCTGAGCAGGCTGAGCGGGTTTTCGATGGCGCCCAGCCGTTCGCGCAGGTGGCGGATATCCAGCAGGGCCGCTTTTTTCTTGTCGGTCTGGTCGAAGGCTCCAAACTGGTACTCGAACGGCAGAGAACGAATGGGCACCCCGGCCAGAGCGTGCAGTTCGCAATAAAGATACTTGAAAGCCAGCCCGCTCAGGCCCTCTTTTTCGACCCGCCGCATCGAAACCGGAATGCGCACCTCGGTCAGAAAGCCATATTTAGCAACTTTTACCGCCCGGCGGGCGTAGTCATGGTCTTCAGAGAGTTTGAGAGTTTCGTCGAACCCGCCAATGGCCTCATGCACCTGGCGCCGCACGAAAACACAAAAACCCGGCGCGCGCGGCGAGACGGGCGCCAGTATTTGCATATACAGGTTAGTAAATTCAGCAATCACCTGATTACCCGGGTCGTCTTCAAGCGCTTCAATCAGGCATGGGCTAATTTCAAGACCTGCTTCGGTCATTTCTTTGAGTGCGCACTCGATAAAATCTGGCCCGGGGAGCACATCGGCATCGAGAAACAGGAACATCTCACCGCGCGCGTGCCTGGCCCCGGCATTCCGTCCGGTGGCGGGCAGGCCGCCTGGCACGACCCGCGCCCCAAACGATTCGGCAATCGCTGGCGTGCCGTCTTGCGAACCTGCGTCGGCCACAATCACCTCAAAGGGCGGCAGGCTTTGGGCTTGCAAGGCCTGCAACAGGCGCGGCAGTCGGGCGGCCTCGTTCAGGGTGGGGATGATGACACTCAATTTTGGGAAGTGGGATTGTCTGCGGAGCAGACTGCGGGCGGTATCGAGCGGTACTTTTTTGCCATTTTGGACGAAAAGCCAGGCGTCCCACCCATTAACGGGCGTGCCGTTGAGCAGACTTTTGGCAACGCTGTGAATCGAACCCGTCAAATCGCCGTGGACGATTTTGCCATCGGCCCGCACGGTGGCGGTTTGCGATGGGTCTTTGGCGAGATACAACCGTTCACCGGGTCGAATCAGCCCATTTTCGAGCAGCGCTCCAAACGGGATGCGCGCTTCGCGCCGTTTCTCGGGCAGGGTCAGGCTTTCGATTGGGCCTGGCTCGATGGCGGCAATCCGCCGCAGAGCGACATCCACATAGCCCGGGTTTTTTTCAATGCCGATGAAGCGCCGCCCGAGTTTTTTGGCCACTGCGCCGGTGGTGCCGCTGCCAAAAAATGGGTCGAGCACGACATCACCGGGGTTGCTCGAGGCCAGCAGGACACGGTAGAGCAGGGCTTCTGGCTTTTGCGTGGAGTGGGCTTTGGCGCCATTGGTTTTTAGCCGTTCACGGCCTGTTGCCAGCGGCAGGTGCCAATCGGAGCGCATTTGCAGGTCATCATTGAGCGCTTTCATGGCCTGGTGATTGAAGGTGTAGCGCGCCCCCCGGTTTTTTTGTGCCCAAAGCAGGGTTTCATGCGCATTGGTGAAACGCACGCCGCGAAAGTTGGGCATTGGGTTGTCTTTTACCCAGACAATGTCGTTCAAAATCCAATATCCCAGGTCTTGCAAGATGTTGCCGACACGGTAAATGTTGTGGTATGAGCCAATGACCCAGAGCGTGCCAGTGTCTTTGAGCACCCGGCGGCATTCTGTCAGCCAGGCGCGGGTGAAATTGTCGTACTCGGCGAAACTGCCGAATTTGTCCCACTCGTCGTTGACAGCCTCCACCTTGCTCTGGTTGGGCCGATAAAGGTCGTTTTGCAGTTGCAGGTTATAGGGCGGGTCGGCGAAAACCAAATCGACCGAGTTTTCGGGTAAGCGTGGCAGAATTTCGAGGCAGTCGCCGGTCAGAATGCTGTCAAGGGGCAGGCTCATGGCTTCATTTTATTCCAACTTTTGCAAATTGTTTACGTTCTAAAATCGGTTTATTGTCTAAAATCGGAGGGTAGTCATTCCATCCAGCGCGGGGAAATCAGCCAAGCCGTACGATGAGACCGGCTGATGCTTACCGGCGCAGTACCTGGAGACGATTCTAGCACGAAGCAGAAGGTTATGATGGCACCAAATACCCCTCTTTCATACCGCAATCTTGTGATTTATGAAGTCTATGTCCGCAATCATGGGCCAAACGGCACCTTTGCCGATGTCGAGGCCGACCTTGAGCGTATTCGCTCGATGGGCGTAGATGTGGTCTGGTTTATGCCCATTCATCCGATTGGCCAACTGAACAAAAAGGGCAGCCTGGGGTGTCCGTATTCCATTCAGGATTATCGTGGGGTAAACCCCGAGTATGGGACGCGTGAAGATTTTGCCCGTTTTATTGCCAAAGCGCACGACCTGGGCTTGAAAGTGATGATTGATGTGGTCTATAACCATACTGCTCACGATTCTGTCCTGGTGGCCGAACACCCCGAATATTTTCACCAGGACGCGCACGGAAGGCCCGTGACCACTGTGCCGGACTGGTCTGATGTCATTGACCTGAAACATCCGCACCCGGGCCTGACGGAATACCTGGTAGAGACGCTTAAAGGTTGGGCCGGGTTCGGTGTGGATGGATTCCGCTGTGATGTGGCCTCGCTCTTGCCGCAAGAGTTCTGGCTTCAGGCCCGCGCTGAGGTCGAAAAGGTCAAGCCGGGGGTTATCTGGCTGGCCGAGTCGGTGCACGCTTCCTTTGTCAATCATCGCCGCGACCACGGGCTTTCGGGCCTTTCGGATAGCGAACTTTACGCCGCTTTTGACCTGACCTACGATTACGACATCTGGCCTATTTTCCAGCAGGCTGTACGCGGGGTGGTGCCGGTGAAACGCTATCTTGAAGCCCTGCGTTTTCAAGATGCCATTTACCCTGCAAATTTTGTCAAAATGCGCTGTGTCGAAAATCATGACCAGTGGCGGATTATGAAACTGGCCCCCAGCCGCAGTCAGGCCCTGGCCTGGACGGCTTTTGCTGCCTTCAATCGCGGCGCTTTTCTCATCTACGCCGGGCAGGAGTCTGCTTCCACACATACGCCCTCGCTTTTTGATATTGATAAAGTGGTTTGGGATGGCTATGAATTACAGCCTTTCTTGACCCGCCTGGCCGGGTTGAAGAAGCACCCGGCACTGGAGGGAAACCTGGCTCTGCTCTCGGCTGAACCCGCTATTCAGGCCGCCTGGGTAGGGTTAGGCAAGGGCTTGTATGGTGTTTTCAACACCAGCGGGCAATATGGCCGGGTCGAAGTTCAACTGCCCGATGGCGATTATCTCGACCTGCTGACCGATACCCGCGTTCCGGTGCGCGGCGGTTCGCTTGATTTGCCGCTCGATGCGGTTATCCTGGAGGTCGAACATCCGCGCCGTTATCAGCCGATGTCGTTTGAACTGCTCGATGATCACCTGCCTGAAGCCTGAAGCGAGGAATGACCATGAATTACCGCAACCTGGGCCGTACCGGCCTGAAAGTCTCGCCCCTGTGCATGGGCACCATGCAATTTGGCTGGTCGGTCTCTGAAGAAGACTCGTACAGCGTTCTTTCGGCGACCTACCAAGCCGGGATAAACTTCTTCGACACCGCTGATATTTACTCGCGCTGGGCAGAAGGCAACCCCGGCGGCGTTTCGGAGGCCATCCTCGGCAGGTGGCTTAAGAAGGCCGGCATCCCGCGTGAGAAGGTGGTCATCGCCACCAAAGTGCGCGGCAAAATGGGCGACGGCCCCAACGACGAGGGTCTCAGCCGCGTCCACATCATGCAGGCGGTCGAAGCCTCGCTCAAGCGGATGCAGACCGATTACATTGACCTGTACCAGACCCACTGGACAGACGAATCAACGCCCATCGAAGAAACCCTGCGCGCGCTCGATGACCTGGTGTGCCAGGGCAAAGTCCGCTACGTTGGCGCATCGAATTACGCCGCCTGGGAGCTGATGCAGGCCCTATGGACCTCTGACAAGCACGGCCTCGCGCATTATGACAGCCTGCAACCACACTACAACCTGCTCCATCGCGCCGAATTTGAGCGCGAATTGCGCGCCGTTTGCGAAACCTACGGAATCGGCGTCATCCCCTACAGCCCGCTGGCGGGCGGATTTTTAACCGGCAAATATCGCCGCGATGCCCAACTGCCCGCCGACAGCGCCCGCACCGATGGCGTCCAGCGCCGCTACTTCAACGAACGTGGCTGGACGGTTTTGGGCGCGGTTGAGAAATTGTCCGCCGAGAAATCGACCAATGTCTCGGCCATCGCCCTGGCCTGGATGCTGTTCGACCCGGTTATCACCAGCCCCATCATCGGCCCGCGCAATTTGCAACAACTCAAAGACAACCTGGCTGCCCTGGATATCAGCCTCTCTCTCGAAGAGAAAACCGCCCTCGACCAGGTCACAGCATGGGAAGAATAAGAGCGACCCTCATGGGCAATTTTGCTTGCATAACGGGAGATTGCTTCGCAAAAACCGTTCGCAATGACATGGCTGGTATTATTTACTTGAGTTTAGCGTTCAATTTGGGTTAAGACCTTTTGGTACACGGATTACACGGATTACGCGGAAACTCACGGATTTTTCTTAAAAAACTGCGTAAATCCGTCCAATCCGCGTAATCCGTGTCCAGATTTTGGTTTTTAAGCGCC
>CAZNCT010000143.1:0-4665 GCA_964571615.1 uncultured Anaerolinea sp.
GGGAAGGCCAGTGTTACGGTTTTACCGACGGACAGTGGAATTGTTCGTGGTGGGAATATGCCTGGAGCGAGATGTTTTGGGCCTCAATGCTCTTCATCCCTTTTCTGTTTGTCACGTCTCTGGTCTGGCTGGCGATTTCGGCGGTGCAATTTGTGGCCGCTCTACTTGAAAAACGTAAAAGCGCTCAAAAGTAAGGTTGTCTGACAATGTCAAATCTATTTTCATGGATAACTCTGTTGTTGATTGTTCTCACCCTGATTGGTGTGGCGGTGGGGCGCTATCCCTGGCTGCGCATGAATCGCGCCACCATTGCGCTGGTTGGTGCTACCGGCCTGATTTTGCTCGGGGCCATTTCGCTGGAGCAGGCCTATGCCGCCCTCGACATGAACACAATTGTTCTCTTGTTTGCGATGATGGTGCTGAATGTCAACCTGCGCATCTCCGGCTTTTTTCAGATCGCCGTTCAGCAGGTGGTTGAGCGCGCCAATACCCCGCGAAAATTGCTTTTCTTGATTATTGTCGCTTCAGGCATTCTTTCGGCCCTGCTGCTCAATGACACCATCGTCTTAATGTTTACCCCGCTGGTGCTCGACATTGCTGAAAGCCTGAAGCGCAACCCGATTCCCTATCTGATTGGTTTGGTGACGGCGGCCAACATTGGCTCGGTGGCGGCGATTACTGGTAACCCGCAAAACATGATTATTGGCATCGCCTCGGGCATTCCGTTTGTCACTTTTAGCGCTTATCTGTTGCCGGTAGCCCTGGCCGGGTTGTTGATGGCCTGGCTCTTTTTGGTGCTGCTCTACCCTGCCGAGTTTGTGCGCCAGGCTTTTCAAGAAAAACCGGTTTTGCATATTCGCGCTTACCCGCCCCTGCTGCAAAAAGCCCTGATTGCCATTGCCTTGATGGTGCTGGCTTTCATCCTGGGCGCGCCCATCCCACTGGCGGCGCTGGGCGCGGCGGCTTTTCTGCTGATAACCCGCCGTCTCAAGCCCCAGCGTGTCTTTCTCGAACTGGATTGGGCCTTGCTGGTCTTTTTCTCGGGCTTGTTCATTGTCACTGGCGCTATCGAAACCAGCGGCCTGGCCGAAGGCTTGTTCGCGGTAGCCAGTCCGATTGCCGACCAGGGTGTGGCTGCCCTGAGCCTGGTGGCTGCTTTACTCAGCAACCTGGTTTCCAACGTTCCGGCGGTCTTGCTTTTCCGCCCGGTGATTCCCGGGTTTGCCAACCCCGAGCAGGCCTGGCTGACCCTGGCCATGTCCACCACCTTTGCGGGCAACCTGACCCTGTTGGGCTCTGTCGCCAACCTGATTGTGGCCGAAAGCGCCCGCCAGCGTGGTGTGCGCCTGACTTTTATGGAATATCTCAAGCCAGGCGTTGTCATCACCCTGGCTACCCTGGCCTTTGGCATTCTCTGGCTTTCGTTTATTTTCTAGCCCTTTTATGAAAATTCTGACCGTTGATATTGGTACTGGCACACAAGATATTTTTCTCTTTGATTCGCGTTTGGATATCGAAAACGGATTCAAACTGGTGCTGCCCTCGCCCACCATGATGGTTTACCGCCAGATTCGGGAAGCGACACGGCTTTGCACCCCCATTCTGTTGACCGGTAAATTGATGGGCGGCGGCCCTTCGGCCTGGGCGGCCCGCGACCACGCCGCCGCTGGCGTTCCGATTTTTGCCACCCCCGAAGCGGCCAAAACCATCGACGACGAACTGGCCAAAGTCGAGAAAAAAGGCATCAAGGTCATTTCTGAAGAGGAAGCCCGCCGTCTGCCGGATTCTTTTTTGCGCATCGAACTCAAAGACTTTGATTTTGCGCTCATTGCCGAAACATTTGCCCGTTTTGGCGTTTCACTCAACGACCTGTCTGCTGTTTGCGTGGCAGTTTTCGACCACGGCGATGCCCCGCCAGGGGTCTCAGACCGTCAGTTTCGGTTTGACTATCTCGAAGCGCGCATCAAGGCTCATAACGCGCTCTCATCCTTTGCTTTTCTCGCTCATCAGACCCCGCCCATCATGACCCGCTTGCAGGCGGTTGCCGACTCGACTCGCGGGATTGATGCGCCCGTGCTGGTGATGGATACCGCCCCGGCGGCCATTCTTGGTTCCAGTTTTGATGCGCTTGTCCGGGCCCGCCCGCGCAAACTGCTTCTCAACCTGGGCAATTTTCATGCCCTCGCCTTTCGTCTTGGCCCTGGCGGTATTGAAGCCGTCTTTGAACATCACACCGGCGAACTTGACCGCCCCAAACTGGAAAACTATCTGCGCGCCCTGGCCGATGGCAGCCTGACGCATGAAACCATCTTCAATGACGATGGGCACGGCGCTCTTATCCTCGAGCAAGACCCGCTCCTGCTCAATCAGCCCGGCTGGGATGTCGCCATTACCGGCCCTCGCCGCTCCATGTTTTCGGGCAGTCAGCCAGGCGGATTGCGGCCCTACTTCTCTGTCCCCTTTGGCGATATGATGCTTGCTGGCAATTTTGGCCTTCTCGCCGCCGCTGCCGATTTGTTGCCCGACCTGGCTGGCCCAATCCGCCTGGCCCTGGCCGGACAGTCTGGCAAAGCGCCCTGGGACTCTTGAAAACTTTAAGTTTAGCCTTGCGCGGGTCATAGCAAGAAACCCGCCATAAAAGTTCAACGCCTCCGGGTTATCGAAGACCCCGGAGGCTTTTTGAATACGGCTATTCCTTAATCGGCAAGAACAGGTCGAGCGTGAAATTCTCCCCGCCCACCGCATTCTGCGGGTCGATATGCTCCTCCAGCCACTGGTGCGAAGCCTCGCGGTAGCGGCTGTTCTCACGCCAGCGGACGAGTTTCTGCCAGGTGCTGGGGATGTCCTCCCACGGCTTTGTCACCACGCAGCGCGTCACCGCATACAGCCCGCCGGGGAAATCGATTATCCGCGCCTCGCCCTCGGCCTGCACGCTTTCATCGATAGCCATCCAGACATCATAGCCATAGTTTGGGCTGCCCGGCGCCGGGTTCGGATTGTTATACCCGAACACCCGCCCGTTTTTCCCATGCGCCTTCGCCCAGGCCAATAACTTCCCCAGCGCCTCCTGCTCCGGCCCCTTGCCGAAACCATTGAAACAAATCACGCGCATCGGCTCCAGATTGACAATCTTAACATCCATTTCGCTCATTTTTTCTCCTTGAGTTTGCGGAGTCAAACGTCCCCCGACGTTTGCTCCATAAATTTGAAATCCCGTGTCACCCGTCGGCAACATTCTTGCAAGAACAAACATATTTTACACACCATACCTGACATCTGCTGTCAGGTAAATCTGCTACAATTGACAAGAAATCTGTTACAAAGTCCGTTGCCAACTCCGTTCCCCTCCGTGAGTCCGTTACAAAGTCCGTTGCCGATTCCGCTCCCCTCCGTGAGCCCGTTACAAAGTCCGCTGTAGACTCCGCTCCCTTCCGTGAGTCCGTTATAAAGTCCGCTGTAGACTCTGTTCCCCTCCGTGAGTCCGTTATAAAGTCCGTTGCCGACTCCGTTCCCGTCCGTGATTCCGTTAGAGAGTCCGTTGAGAAGTCCGTTTGTAAAATGCGCGCCGACCGCCTCCTCTCCCTCCTCATGCTCCTTCAAACTCGCGGCACCCAGACCGCCCGCTCTCTGGCAGCCGAACTGCAAGTCACCGAACGTACCATCTACCGTGACGTGACCGCCCTCAGCGCCGCCGGAATACCTGTTTACACCGAGCGCGGCCCGGGCGGCGGCATCGCCCTGGTCGAGGACTACCGCACCAACCTGACCGGCCTCAATCCGGATGAAGTCCGTGCCCTGTTCATGCTCAGCATCCCGGCTCCGCTCGACCAGCTCGGCGTAGGTGATGAATTGCGGATGGCGCTGCTCAAACTCTCTGCTGCGCTCCCGTCCAGCCGCCGGGCCGAAGAAGCTACCGCCCGCCAAAGGATTCACCTCGACGCGGCCTGGTGGTTCCAGTCCGAAGAGCCGACTCCTCACCTGAAAACAATTCAATCCGCCCTGTGGAATAACCACATGCTTGACATCACCTACCGCTCCGACTTCGGCACAGATGTGGAGATGGCGCTTGCCCCCTACGGGCTGGTCGCCAAGGCCACTGTCTGGTATCTGGTTGGGGCGCAGGAGAATCACTTGCGAGTCTTGAGAGTCTCCCGAATTCAGCAGGCCAGTATCAGCGCTGAAAGTTTCGAATATCCCCCGGCCTTTGACCTGCCCTCCTTCTGGAAATCCTGGTGTCAGGATTTTGAGTTGAACCGGCCTCACTACCAGGCCACCCTGCGTGTTTCACCCACCCTGGCCGCACTCCTGAGCGGCAACCATCTGCCTTTCTTGGCCATTCCGCCCTCACAGGATATCGATGGCTGGCAAGTGGTGACCCTGACCTTTGAGAGTTTTGAATCCGCCCGCACACAAATCCTGGGCTATGGCGGCGCCGCCGAGGTGCTCGAGCCGCTTGCCCTGCGTCGCAGCGTGCAAGATTTTGCCCAGCAAACCCTGGCGCGCTATCGTGGCGCTTGAAACGATTTTTTTACGCATATCTTGTGCCCTGATTGATAAATCCCTACTATAATTCTCAGGGTATGTCCTCGATTGATGAGATCAAGTCCCGCATTGATATTCTCGACCTGGCCGCCGAAGCGGGGGTCAAGTTGCGCCGCACAGGCC
>CAZNCT010000143.1:4680-6797 GCA_964571615.1 uncultured Anaerolinea sp.
GCCCTTTCCACCAGAATACCCGCACCCCGGCGTTTGTGATTTGGCCCGAAAGCGGCACCTGGCGCTGTTTTGGCGAATGTAACGAGGGTGGCGATATTTTCAAGTTTTTGATGAAAAAAGAGGGCATAGACTTCAAAGAAGCCCTGCAAAGACTGGCCGATAAGGCTGGGGTGACGCTTGAGCGCCTTCAGCCCGAAAAACCCGAACAAAAAGAAGAAAATCAGCGCCTGCGCAACCTGCTCGAGGATGCGGTCACTTTCTATCGTCATCAACTGCTCAATACCGATGCGGGCAAAGTTGCCCTGGCTTACCTGACCGAAAAGCGCGGTCTGACTTTGCAAACTATCGAAGCCTTTGGCCTGGGCTATGCCCCACACTCCTGGGATGCAACCCTGAATCATTTCAAGGCCAGGCATTATACCGAGCAAGATTTGCTCGAGGTCGGTCTGCTCTCAGAACGTGAAAGCGGCGGTTATTACGACAAATTCCGCCATCGCATCATGATTCCCATCCGTGATGAAAACGGGCGCATGGCCGGCTTTGGCGGGCGCATCCTGGACCCCAACGACATTCCCAAGTTCATGAACTCACCCCAAACGGCCCTGTTTGACAAAGGCCGCTTGCTTTATGGCCTCGACCGCGCCCGCAAACCCATTCGCACTGCCGACCAGGCCGTCATTGTCGAAGGCTATCTCGATGTAATTGCCGTTCATCAGGCTGGTTACGAAAACGTCGTCTCGCCGATGGGCACGGCCCTCACAGAAGACCAGCTGCGTTTGCTCAAACGATTTACGCGCAAAATTGTCCTGGCCCTCGACCCCGATGTCGCCGGCCAAAAGGCTGTTTTGCGTGGTCTCGATGCCGCCCGCGCCTCGATGGATCGGGAAACAGAAATCCGCTTCGATGCCCGCGGACTGTTGCGTCACGAAGCCCGTCTGCAAGCCGATTTGCGCGTGGCAACCATGCCCGACGGCCTCGACCCCGACGAAATTGTCGCCCGCGACCCCGCCGAATGGTCGCGCCTGATACAGGCCGCCAAGCCGATTATCGAACACGTGCTCGATACCTTGCTTGCCGAACATGACATCAATGACCCCAAAGCCAGGGCTGAAATCGCCGCTCAGGTGCTTCCGCTGATAGAAGACCTGCCCAACCCGGTCGAGCGTGATTCGTATCGTCAGATGCTTGCCCGGCGGCTGCGGGTGGATGAACGTTCCCTGAGCGCTGCACCGCCCACGGGGGGCACGCCCCGCCGCGCTCCGGTTCGCAGACCCGAGGCCGCCCCGCCGCAAACCCCGGCCCCAACCCTGGCGCCTGTTTCTCCCTTTCGCAAAATGGAGTCGGCCTGTCTCAGCTACCTCTTGCGCCGCCCCGACCTGTTGCCGCATCTTGACCGCCGCTTGCAAGAGTCTGGTTTGGGCGCCATGAGCGCGGCAGATTTCGAGTATACTGATTACCAGGCGATTTTTCTGCTGATACAGCGTTCGCTGGAGCAGGACGAGTCGGATACCACTGCTTTTGTCCGTGCTCATCTGGTCAACGAGTTGGCCGAAACCCACAGCGAATTGCTGGCCTTGCCGATGCCAAAAGGTGCCGATGACCGTTTGCTCGATGAATTGACCCGTCAGGTCTTGCAAATGCGCCGCCTTGTGCTCGGAGAAAGTGTTAATCAGTTAAGATTTCTTGCCGAAGAATCGCAGGCGCTTGAGCTGGCGCAGTCGGCCCAGCAATATGCCCGTGCTTTGCAATCCATTGACCAGGCCCGCAAGCGTTTGAGTGAATACCGCCGGGAGTGACCATGCCTCGCAAGTCTAAAACCAAGCCCAGCCCCCTGCCGCCCCCCGACGAAATCGAAGCCTTTGCGCCCGATGTTGAAGAAAGCGACCTGGCCCTCGATGAACCTGTCGCGCTCGATTTAGATGAGCCGCTTGACGAAATTCATCCCCCGGCAACCAGCGAACTTTCTGAAGACCCCGTGCGCCTGTACCTGCGCGAAATCGGCCAGGTCAAACTGCTCGATTCTGACAGCGAATTCCGGCTTTCGACGATGATTGAAGCCCATCGCTTTGTCGAACGCCTCGAGCGCCTGGCGGTCCGCAAATCATCGGGCCGGGCCA
>CAZNCT010000143.1:6900-9528 GCA_964571615.1 uncultured Anaerolinea sp.
GGTGCTGGTCGAAGCGCAGGCCTTGCGCCAGGGCTGGGATAGTGACAGCCCTTCTTACCTGCGCGCTTTTTTGGATAACGGCCAGTGGGGCAGTGATGTCATGTGGAACAACCTGGCCGCCAATGCTTTTAACTTCTTCATTGGCTTTTACTTGCTGCCCCCCGGCCTGGCGGCCTGGGTGATGAAGTATTGCCGTCAGCACAACACCTGCCCGGCCCCGCGCTCGTTGTACCATCACTTGCCCGCCGAAGAAGACTTGCAAGAAGATTTGAAAGTCGTCCAGATGCGCGCCGATGAAGCCACACAAGACCTGGTGCGCGCCAACCTGCGCCTGGTGGTCAGCGTGGCCAAGCGCTACCTGGGGCGCGGAATTTCCTTCCTCGACCTGATACAGGAAGGTAACCTGGGCTTGCTGCGCGCCGTCACCAAGTTTGACCCCCGGCGCGGATTTAAGTTCAGCACCTACGCTACCTGGTGGATTCGACAATCCATCAACCGTTCAATTGCCGAGCAAGCCCGCACCATTCGTATTCCGGTGCATCTGTTTGAATCGATAACCCGCATCTTGCGCATTCAGCGTTCGCTGGTGCAAACCTACGGGCGCGAACCCACCACCGAAGAATTGGCTCTCGAAGTTGGCTATCTTTCTGCGGCCGATGTGCAGGCCATTTTGCGCGCCCGGGCCGAAGGTACCGAACTGGACGAATCGATTGCCCGGCGCTGGAATGCCGCCAGCAGTAAGGTGGATAAGGTGCTGCGCTCTGCAGAAGGACCGGTCTCGCTCGAAGGCCCGGTCGGTGACGAGGAGTCTTCCCAACTGGGTGATTTCATTCAGGATGACGATGCTCTCGAGCCCATGGATGCCGCCGCGCGCGAAATGCTGCGCGAACAGGTTCAACATGCCCTGGCGGCGCTTTCAGAACGCGAACGCCAGGTGCTCGAACTGCGCTTTGGCCTGATTGACGGCAAAGACCACACCCTCGAAGAAGTCAGCCGCTACTTTAACGTCACCCGCGAACGCATCCGCCAGATTGAAGCCAAAGCCTTGCGAAAATTAAGACATCCGACCCGCAGCCGCCAACTGCGCGATTACCTGGGCTAAACTTGCCCTGGGCGCGCCAGGCTGGTGAATTCATCTTTTTTCCTGGCACAAAAAGACATCCGACCTCTGCCTGGGGTCGGATGTCTTTTTGTCTGTTACAGCTCGCTTGCCCGGCGGCGGATGCGGTCTTTCACCCGCTCAATAAACTCGGCCAGCGGAATGTTGTTGTGCTGTGACCCATCGCGCAGACGCAGCGAAACGACACCCGCCTCAGCCTCGTTTGCGCCGATGACTACCATGTACGGCACTTTCATCAACTGTGCCTGACGAATTTTGGCATTCATGCGCTCGGTGCCCAGGTCAGCGCTCACCCGCACCCCGGCGTCGCGCAATTGCGCGGCAATTTGAGCGGCATATTCGTTTTGCCCATCGGTAATCGGAATGACCCGCACCTGCTCAGGCGCCAGCCAGACCGGGAAAGCCCCAGCGTAATGCTCAATCAGGAATCCGACCATGCGTTCATGCGTGCTGAGCGGCGCGCGGTGAATGCAAAGCGGGGTCTCCTCCTGTCCTTCGCGGTTGACAAATTTCAGGTCAAAACGCTCTGGTACCGCAAAATCTACCTGGTTGGTGGCCAGGGTAAATTCGCGTCCGATGGCGCTCCAGATTTGCACGTCAATTTTGGGGCCGTAAAAAGCGGCTTCGTTCTCCACTTCAACAAACGGCACGCCGCCGTTTTGCATGGCGCGGCGCACCATATCTTCGGTCTTGAGCCACAGGCGCTCATTGTCCACATACTTTTTGCCCAGGCCGCTCTTGGCATGCAGGCTCAGGCGCATGACAAACTTTTCGATGCCAAACAGGTCAAAGTATTTTTTATACAGGTCAATCACACCCATGAACTCGCTCTCAAACTGCTCTTCTGAGCAGTAGATGTGGGCATCGTTCATCTGCATCGAGCGCACGCGCATCAGCCCAAACAATTCACCCGATTTCTCGTAGCGGTAACAGGTTCCATACTCTGCCAGGCGGATGGGCAATTCGCGGTACGAGCGCGGCCTTGCGCCGAAAATTTTGTGGTGCATTGGGCAGTTCATCGGTTTGACGTAATACCTGACGCCTTCCAGCTCCATTGGCGGGTACATGCTTTCGGCGTAGTACGGCAGGTGTCCTGAGCGAATGAACAGGTCTTCTTTGGTCAGGTGTGGCGTGCGCACGCGGCTGTAACCGGCTTTTTCTTCCATCTCTTTGGCCAGGTTTTCCAGCTCTTCAATCAGAATGCCGCCGTTCGGCAGCCAGAGCGGCAGACCCGGGCCAACCTCGTCATCGTAGATGAAGATTTCGAGTTCCTTGCCCAGTTTGCGGTGGTCACGCTTCTTGGCTTCTTCCAGCATTTGCAGGTATTGCTTCAGTTCATCTGGTTTTTGCCAGGCCGTGCCATAAATGCGCGTCAGCATTTTGTTGTTTTCATCACCGCGCCAATAAGCCCCAGCAATCGACATTAACTTGATGGCCGAGGGGTTAATCTGGCGCGTATTTTCAACATGCGGCCCGCGGCACAGGTCGGTAAAGGTATCGTGCTGATA
>CAZNCT010000144.1:0-6586 GCA_964571615.1 uncultured Anaerolinea sp.
CGCCACTGCGCTTGAGCCAGATAACCCTTACTGGTTGTTCAACCTGGGCGAATTAGCCCTCTCTCGTGGACAGGTGCCGGTGGCGCATGCCTATTTTTTGCAGGCTGTGCGGGTTGCCCCCGAAAGCGCCCTGGCCTGGCGCGCCCTGGCCTTGTTTTGTCTGCAAACCGAGGGCTGTCTGCGCGAGGATGGCTTGCCCGCCGCCCTGAAAGCCCGCAATTTGGCCCCCGATGACTGGACAAGCGCCGAAACCCTCGGGCGGGTTTTGATGGCTCTTGGCGAAGAAGACAGCGCCCTGGCGCTCTTGGCTCGCGCTGTGGCAATGGCTCCCGCCGAATCTTCGCCGCGTTTTCACCTGGGCTTGCTTTACCTGCGCCAGGGCAACCCGCGCCTGGCGCGCCAGACCTTGCAAGAGGCTCTGGCGCTTGACCCTGAAGGCCCGCTGGCTGAAACCATTCGCGCAGTGCTGGCGCGTTACCTGCCCTGAATCGTACCGCAAGATTTATCTTGAATCTTGCGAGCCGCGGGTTTGCCGCCAGAATAGGCCCAACCTGAACGCTGCTGTAAGAGATCAGGCGTTTGCCTCCTGCGTTTCGTTTGGTACAATTCTTTTCGTGAAAAATTTCTCCCGTCTTCTCTTGCTTGGTCTTTTCTTCCTGTCCGCCTGTTCTGGGCCGTCGCTCTCCGAAATCACCACCCGGCCCGGCGGGGTGCTGTATCAGGATGATTTCAGTAACCCCAATAGCGGCTGGGGCCAGGCCGATGTCTTCCTTGGCCAGGCGGGTTATGCCAATGGGGCCTATCGCTTTAAGGTGACTTCGCCGGGTGTTGATTTTTGGGCGCACCCGGGTCAGTTCTTCTCGTTTGTGCGCCTGGAAGTAGATGCCGCGCCTGTGCCCAATACTCCGCCCGCGCGCATGGGCCTGGTCTGCCGCCTGCAAGACGAGCGCAACTTTTACTTTTTTGTTGTCTCGAGCGATGGGTATTACGGCATCGGGAAAACCCAAAACGGGCAGGCTTCCTTTTTGGGCATGGAGCAAATGGCCCGCCACGAAGCCATCCATGCCGACGGGCAGGTCAACCGTTTGCGGGCCGATTGTATTGCCGAGCTGCTGATTTTCTATGTCAACGACACCCTGGTTGGCTCGGCGATGGACAGCGATTTTCAGCGCGGTGATGTCGGTCTGCTGGCAGGTTCTTTTGAAGAAGGCGGCGTTGAAGTGCTCTTCGACAATTTTGTAGTCTATAAGCCTTAACTGTTTACAGGTAACGCATGAAAATTTATCTCGACATGGTCGGCTGTCGGTTGAACCAGGCCGAAATTGAACAAATGGCGCGTCAGTTTCGCGCTCAGGGACATGAAATCGCCGATTCGGCGGGTGTGGCAGATTTGGTGGTGGTCAATACCTGCTCTGTCACTAGCGAAGCGGCGGCAGATTCACGCCAGAAGATTCGCCAGGCGGCCCGCGCCGGGGCTGGGGAGGTTGTCCCGACCGGCTGCTGGACTTCGCTGGCCCCTGCCGAAGCGCTGCAACTGCCCGGTGTGCGCCGGATTGTTCACAATGACGACAAAGACCACCTTGTGCCAGACCTGTTAGGCCTGCCCCGCGAGGAATTTGACATCGAACCGCTGGCGCGCCTGTCTCTGCCGGGCCTGCGTCAGCGCACCCGCGCTTTTATCAAAGTGCAGGACGGCTGTGACAACGCCTGTACGTTTTGCATCACCACGGTCGCGCGCGGCGCCGGTCGTTCACGCCCGGTGATTGAGGTGCTTGAAGACATTCGCTCAGCCCTTTTAGGCGGGACGCAGGAAATTGTCCTGACCGGGGTACATCTCGGCTCGTGGGGGCAGGATTTCACTCCGTCCCTTCACCTGCGCGATTTGGTGAAGCGGATTTTGGATGAGACCGATACGCCGCGCCTGCGCCTTTCTTCGCTCGAGCCCTGGGATTTGGACGATGGCTTTTTCTCGCTCTGGGAAAACCCGCGTCTGATGCCGCACCTGCACCTGCCGCTGCAATCGGGCAGCGCTGCGGTGCTCAGGCGTATGCGCCGGAAGACCACCCCGGAGACCTTCCGCGCCCTGGTTGTCTCGGCTCGCGCTGTCTGCCCTGAGATTGCCATCACCACCGATGTCATTGCCGGGTTTCCAGGGGAAACGGATGAAGAATTCGGTGAGACGCTCGATTTTGTTAACGGCATCCAGTTTGCGGGGGGGCACGTTTTCACCTATTCGGCCCGGCCCGGCACCCCGGCGGCGCGGATGAAAAATCACATCCCCCGCGACATCCGCAAGCGCCGCAATGCCATCTTGCGGGCGGCCTTTGCCGAATCGGGGCGGGTTTACCGTCAAAAATTTGTCGGTCAAACCCTGCCCGTGTTGTGGGAATCGGCCAGTGAATTGACCGACCAGGGCTGGAAGATGGAAGGGCTGACGGGCAACTACATTCGCGTCACCGCTTTTGCCCCCGAAGCGCGCTGGAACCAGGTGGATGATGTGCGCCTGCTTGGGCTGGAGGACGAGGGGATGCGCGCAGAAATTCGATAGTTGTCAGATTGTCGTTGGGTTACAGGATGTTTGTCACTATGGGGGCTTGAAGGTCACTTGTATAATCAAGTTGTCCCATATCTGCAAACTCGAGGGAGAATCCCATGACTGCTCAACTGATTGATGGAAAACTGATTGCCGCGCAGGTGCGCGAACAGGTGGCCGCCGAAGTAGCCCGCCGGGTGGCGGCGGGCAAACCGCGCCCGGGCCTGGCGACTGTTCTGGTTGGCGACCGGGTCGATTCGGCCACTTATGTTGCCGCCAAGCAGAAAGCCTGTGAAGAATTGGGCATGGTTTCCTACCACCATCCCCTGCCTGCTGATATTACCCAGGCCGAACTGGAGCGGGTCATCCGCGACCTGAACGCGGATGAAATGGTCAATGGCATTTTGGTGCAGTTGCCCCTGCCTGCGCACCTGGACGAGGAGCGTATCCTGTCGCTCATCAGCATTGAAAAAGATGTAGATGGTTTCTCGCCCGTCAACATTGGCCGCCTGGCCCAGAAAGGCCGCGAACCCTTGTTTGTGCCTTGCACGCCTTACGGCTGTATTTACCTGCTCGAACAGGCCGGGGTCAAGATTGAGGGCGCCAATGCGGTGGTGCTGGGCCGCTCGAACATCGTCGGCATGCCCGCCGCCCTGCTGCTGATCGGCAAAAATGCCACGGTGACGGTCTGCCACTCGCGCACAAAAAACCTGCCCGACGTTGTGCGTCAGGCCGACATTCTGATTGCCGCAATTGGCCGGGCCGAGATGGTGCGCGGCGATTGGATTAAGCCCGGCGCGGCAGTGATTGATGTCGGCATTAATGGGGTTCCGCTGTTGAACCCCGATGGCAGCCCGGTCATCAGCGAAAAGACCGGCAAACCGCGCCAAAAACTGGTTGGCGATGTCAATTTTGAAGAAGCCCGAGAAGTGGCTGGGTTTATCACCCCCGTCCCTGGCGGTGTTGGCCCGATGACAATTGCCATGCTGATGAAAAACACCCTGCGAGCGGCAGAAATTCAGCAGGATAAATAGGTTCTTGCCCCAGCCAACCGTCAAGCCCGCCAAGCGCAAAAAATTTCACCCTGCGCCTGGCGGGCTTCATAGTTAAAATTAGACAGCCATCTGCACCCGCCCAAAGGAGCCTTCCATGTCTCACACCTCGTTTGCGACCACCACGCGCGGCCTGAACCGCGACCTGCCGCCCATGCGTCTTTATGAGCGCGCCAAGAAACTCGGCATTTGGAATCCGTCTGAGATTGATTTTTCACAGGATAAGCAAGACTGGGCCCGCTTAACCGCCGATGAGAAGGACTTAATCTGGCGATTGCTGGCTCTTTTCGTTTCCGGGGAAGAAGCGGTTACCCTTGACCTGCTGCCGTTGATTGGGGTGGTTGCCGCCGAAGGGCGCATCGAAGAAGAAATGTACCTGACGACTTTCCTGTTCGAGGAGGCCAAACATACCGATTTCTTCCGCCGTTTTCTGGATGAGGTGGCCGAAGCCCGTGTCGATTTGGAGCCTTATCACAGCGAAAATTATCGTTTTATCTTTTATGAAGCCTTGCCAAACGCCTTGCTTGGCCTGCAAACCGACCGCTCCCCGGCGGCCCAGGCCCGCGCTTCAGTAACCTACAACATGGTGGTCGAAGGTGTCCTGGCCGAAACCGGATACCACGCCTTTTTTACGGCTCTCGAGCGCAACAACCTGATGCCCGGCCTGCGCAAACAAGACGAATCGCGCCACATTGCCTACGGCATTTATCTGCTCTCACGCCTGTCCGCAGAATACCCCGAAGTGTGGGATGACCTGCAAACTCAGATGAATAGCCTGCTTCCGGCTGCGATTGGGGTTATTGGCGATGCCTTTGCCGCTTATGATGTTGTTCCTTTTGGCCTGGTGGAGGCTGATTTTATTGAATATGCCATGAACCAGTTTAGCAAACGCGTCGAGCGGCTCGAAAAAGCGCACGGCGCCAGCCTGGATGAGATTAATCGCGTTACCAAAACGGTCATTGAGAGCGGCGATGCCTGATTGGCCGCTTTGCGACAAACTGCAGGCCGACCTGTTGGCCCTTGGGATGCGTCCGGGTGGCGTTCTGATAGTGCACAGTTCCCTGCGCGCACTGGGCCCGGTGCCTGGTGGGGCGCAGGCTGTCATTGAGGCCTTGCTGGCCGCATTGGGCCCGGAAGGCACTTTGCTCATGCCCGCGCTGACTTATGAGCGCGTCACCCGCGCACACCCGTTTTTTGATGTCCGCAATACGCCCTCGAATGTCGGCATTATCCCTGAAACTTTCCGCCAACGCGTTGCGACAAAGCGCAGCCTGCACCCGACTCACTCGGTCTGCGCCGTTGGGCCGCTGGCGTCTGCCTTGCTTGCCCCACACATTGAGGACAGCACCCCCTGCGGGCCGCATTCGCCCTTCCACAATCTGCCCAAATACAATGGGCAAATTCTGATGCTCGGCTGCGGGCTGGAACCGAACACCTCGATGCACGCCATCGAAGAACTGATTGAGCCGCCCTACCTGTACAGTCAGCCAACTGCGTACACCCTTGTCCGCGAAGATGGGACTGACTTTGTCAAAACTTACACCCCGCACGGTTTCGATGGCTGGGAACAGCGCTACGAGCGCGCGCAAGACGTGTTGCCCGCCTCCGCGTTAAAACGCGGCCCGGTGCTGCAGGCCGAAGCCTGGCTGATCGAATCTGCCGCGCTGTGGGAACATGCCCTGTCCGCCCTGCGCAAAGACCCCTTGTATTTTGTTGAAGAGAAAATCTCTTCTTGAAAGGTTGTTACACGCTTGTTGCTGGAGTGGTTTCGTGCGTGTCATACTGGCGCAAAATCGGCCATTTCAGCATAATCAGGATGGCGGCCACAATGGTGCCAACGCCACCGCTAATGATGGCAAACGGCACCCCAAAAAGGGTTGCAACAACCCCGGCTTCCACTTCGCCCAATTGCGGCCCGCCTTGAAAGAAAATCTGGTTGATGCTGGTCATGCGCCCCCGAATGTGGTCGGGGGTGTTTAGTTGCCGGATGGTGTTGCGGATGATGGTGCTGACCGAATCCGCCGCGCCCATCAGCGCCAGAGCGGCAAACGCTAGCCAGAACGTTTGCGAAAAACCGAAGACGATGGCGGCCAGCCCAAAAATAATTACAGAAATCAGAAAAATTGGCCCTTGCCTGCGCAAAGCGGGGAGTTGCGAAACGACGAAGGCCGCCAGCACCGACCCGGCAGACCCGGCAGAGCTTAACAGCCCATAGCCAATTTCGCCAACTTTCAAGATGTCGCGGGCAATAATCGGCAGCATGGTGTTGGCCGAAGCAAAAAAGGTGGCGAAAAAGTCCATTACCATGGTTGAAAGGATAATCTTGCGCGAAAAGATGAACTTAAGCCCATCTGCAATTGCGCCGAGACTGACTCCACTGCCGCTTTTCAGGTCTTGTGGGATGGGGCCGATGGCCAGCAGGGCAAAGATGACTGCCAGGAACGACACCGCGTTGAAGAAGTACGTATATCCCTGACCCAGGGTGGCTATCACCAGTCCGCTCAGAACCGGGCCGAGTACTGCGCCAACATTGAAGGCAATTGAGTTCAGGCTGAAAGCGTTGGGCAGGTCTTCGGCGGCCACGATATTCGGCGCAATGGCCTGGCGGGCTGGGCCATCAAAGGCAATCGCCGCCGCCTGGATGGCCGTCAGCGCGTAGATATGCCAGATTTGCGTCTGACCGCTAAATGTCAGCGCCGCCAATCCAACGGCTGTCAGGGCCATTCCGGTTTGGGTGATAAACAGGATGGTGCGCCGGTTGTAACTATCGGCAACCGCTCCGCCGAAGAGCGAGAACAGAATAATCGGCAGGATGCGCGCCAATCCAATGCCGCCCAGCGCCAGAGGGTCAGGCTCAGCGCTTAGTTCGCGGATGTGCCAGTGGATGGCGGCAACCTGCATTTGCGACCCGGCAATCGAAACCATTAGCCCAAGCCACAGGAAGAGAAATTTTCGGTTTTTGAGGGCAGGAGGAATGTGCATTTTTAGTGACCAGTGTTCA
>CAZNCT010000144.1:6601-9522 GCA_964571615.1 uncultured Anaerolinea sp.
GTAGTCAGTATCCAGTCGCCGGTATTCAGTGTTCAGTGAGCAGCCTGGTTACTGAACACTGAACACTGAATACTGAATCAAGTTCCCCAATCTCTTAAATACAGAAAATCGTACCCGACCGTGCGGGTGGTGATTTTGGCGACGGGCGGCATGACTCGTTTGAAGTGGTTGCGGCGCACGCGGCGGACGACGGTCTCAACAAACTCGCGCTTGAATCCTGCTTCGACGCATTCTTCTGGCGTGTAACGGTGATCCACCAGCAGGTAGAGCAGTTTGTCGGCTTCTTCGTAGGTGAAGCCGAGTTCCTGCTCGTCGGTTTGCCCGGCCCACAGGTCGGCGGAGGGAGCTTTGTCGAGGATGGGTTGTGGCACGCCGACCTCGCGGGCCAGTTGCCTGACCTGGGCCTTATACAGGTCGCCGATGGGGTTGAGGGCGTGGCCGGAGTCGCCGTACAGGGTCGAGTAGCCGAGCAGGATTTCGGTCTTGTTGCCGGTGCCAATCACCAGTCCCTTGAAGGCTTCAGACTGGTCATAGAGCGTCACCATGCGGCAGCGGGCCATGATGTTGCCCTTGCGCATGTTCGACATGTCGGGGAATTTGGAAATCAGCCCGTCGGCCATTTCGGTGATGGGGATGTCGAGATGCGGCACGCCCAGGTCTTTGATGACCAGCATGGCGTGGTCGAGCGAATCTTGCGAGGAGGTTTTGTAGGGCATGCGCACGCACAGCAGGTTCTCTGGCCCAAGCGCTTCGGCGGCGAGATAGGCCACCAGGGCTGAGTCGATGCCGCCCGAAAGACCCAGCACAGCCCGGCTGAGGCCGGTGCGGGTGATTTCAGAGTGGATGAAGCGCGTCAGCAGTTTGCGGACGAGGGAGGGATTGATGGAAAGGTCGATGTTCATGAGTTACCTTTGTATGGGTGGAGTGCAAAATCTCCCGATTTTGCGCCAAAGTCAGAGACTTTGGCCTCCGTTTATCTTGACAGAATCCGATTCAATTCACTTGCCACCATCTCCGGCCTTTCATCGCGCAGGAGCGGCAATCTCGTGCGGGTGCGGCGCAGTTGGGCCAGGTCGATTTCCGCCAGGGTTAGCGATTCGTCGTTGTAGGGGGCGCGGGCGATTTGGCGTCCGTCGGGGTCGTAGATGGTCGAGCCGCCGAAGAAGTTCAGTCCGTCCTCGAAGCCGACCCGGTTGGCGTGGGCAAAAAACGAAGTGAACAGACCAGAGTAGGCGCGGTTGACATCCTGTACCCATTGGGCCGAACCGAGAATTTCATCGGTCACGCCGCGCCCGGGCGAGGCGGAGGTCAGGTAGAACAGGTCGGCGCCGTCGAGCCAGAGCAGGTAAGGCGAGGAGACGTGCCAGAAGTCTTCGCAGATGAGCACCCCGGCCCGCCCGAAGCGGGTCTCAAAGGAGCGGAAGGAGTTTCCGGCGGCGAAGTAACGGCGCTCGTCGAAGATGCCGTAGGTCGGCAGGTGAACTTTGCGGTGGACATGGACAATTTTGCCCGCCGATAAATAGGCGGCGGAGATGTAAAACCTGTAGCGTGTATCCAACTCGACGAAGCCGACGAGCAGGTCGAGAGCGTGGGACGCATCCAGCAAAGGCTTGAAAACGGAATCGCTTTCAGATGCAGGCCGGGCCACATCAGCGGCGATGTCCTGCAAAACGTATCCGGTTAATGAGAGTTCGGGGAAGATGAGCAGGTCTGCGCCCGATTGGGCGGCTTGTTGGGCGAAGTGGAGGTGTTTTTCGAGGTTGGCGTTTACATCGCCAAGTTTGGTGTTGATTTGTGCCAGGGCCAGGTTCATTGCGGGGGGTCTCCAGGGTGGGTTCGTGTCAATCTTACCATAAGTGATTGCTCTCAAAGCGTATCAAATTGGAGTATTTTGGGTTATAAACCCTGGCAATTTTTGATAAAAAGTTTATAAATATAGACTATAATCTTTGAGTTTGATGCCAAATAACCGGAAGACTCTTCCGGATTCCCACTCGGAGAACGTTATGGATAAAGAGAAGTTGTTGCAGATGTATTATGAAATGGTGCTTATCCGGCGCGTAGAGGAGCGCGGCGCGGAGTTGTACCAGGCCGGGAAAATCGGCGGGTTCATGCACCTGTATATTGGGCAGGAAGCGGTTTCGACCGGGTTGATTGCGGCGCGTGAGCCGCGTGACCGTGTGATTACTGCTTACCGTGACCACGGCGTCGCCATCAACTGCGGCATTTCGGCCAATGAAGTCATGGCGGAGTTGTTGGGTAAAATTACCGGCATGTCGAAAGGCAAGGGCGGTTCGATGCACATGGCTTCGGTTGAGAAGAACATGTGGGGCGGACACGCGATTGTGGGCGGCCACTTGCCGATTGCTGCCGGGCTGGCGCTGGGCGACCAGTACGCTGGAAATGACAACATCACCATTTGTATGTTCGGCGATGGTGCGACCAACATTGGCTATTTCCACGAAGCCCTGAACCTTGCCAAGACCTGGAACCTGCGGGTGCTGTGGGTCTGTGAGAACAATCAGTATGGCATGGGCACGGCGGTGGAGCGCGCTTCGGCAGTGGACGAAATTCGCCAAAAGGCGGAGGGCTACGGCATGAAGAACGCTCGCGTAGATGGTATGGACGTGATGAAGGTGTACGAAGCCAGCCAGGAAGCGATGAAGTACATCCGCGAAACGGGGCATCCGTACCTGCTCGAAATTGTGACTTACCGTTTCCGCGGGCACTCGATGGGCGACCCGGAACGTTACCGCCAGCAGGAAGAAGTGAAGAAGTGGCAGGAAAACGACCCGATTGGTATTTTCCGCGCTTACTTGCTGAAGGAAAAGGTTGCCACCGAAGCCGAACTGGACGCCCTGGATGAGAAGGCCCAGGCGGAGACCGATAAATCGGTCGAGTTTGCCGAAGCCAGCCCCGAA
>CAZNCT010000145.1:0-9438 GCA_964571615.1 uncultured Anaerolinea sp.
GCAAGCCAGCCAGCCGCTCCTGCCAATTTACACAACTCTTGACATACCGCCCCAGAGAAATTTATGGGCGAGTTTGTTTGATGTATATCCAACAAAACTGTTTGATGGCGCAAAACAAAGATTAACAATCTTGATTACGTCTGGAAAAGGAAAAACTCACTCATTATTTGCCACGAAATACAATCGCTGGAAAACCGATGAACGCGACACATTGATGCAAAATCTACAATATCGGCAATCTATGTATGACAAAATTAAATCATCCATCCCGAAGATTGGAAACGATCTCTCTCAAAACATTTTGAGCAAGATTGAAAAAAAGCAACCCGCGAAATTTTCGGATTCGAGCAAGATGTCTTTTTATGTGCATAGGATTCCGTATAATTTTGTAAAAGCCATTAACTTTACTCCGCATTTTTGGAACGAGGTTGATGGTAAGAAAAAATCAGAAGATTACAAACCTTATTCTCTTCTTGATAAAGGAAAAAACAAAATTGCTATTGCTTTTCTAAGTTCCAATCTTTTTTTCTGGTGGTGGTATTTATTATTTGAAGGCTACCATTGTGGGAGACATGAAATTTATCTTTTCCCAATGGGATTAGAACAACTTGATCCTTCAACAGAAAAAAACCTAAATAAACTTGCTGATGATTTAATGCATGATCTCAATAGGAACAAATCGAGAAAAAAAGCGGAATATAAAAATACGGGAAAAGTTGAATATGATGAATTTTATCCCCGCCTGTCCAAGCCAATCATAGACGAGATCGACCGCGCGCTGGCGCGTCACTACGGGCTGACGGATGAGGAGTTGGATTTCATCATCAATTACGACGTCAAGTATCGCATGGGCGCGTCCGCTGGGGAGGAGGGGGACAGTGAATAGTAATCAGTGGACGGTGATCAGTGGTGAGAGTGTCCGTCCGCTGGCGGGTCACTACGGGCTGAGCGATGAGGAGTTGGATTTCATCATCAATTATGATGTCAAGTATCGGATGGGTGCGTCCGCTGGGGAGGAGGGGGACAGTGAGCAGTGAACAGTGAACAGTGGTCAGTTATCAGTGGTGGAATTGCTGATACAAAGCGCCGCTTGTGGCCGGGACGGGTATAATTAATTTACAGTTGAGAAAGGAATTGAAAATGGTGTACCCAACTTTGCGCGCAACAGTCCACAATGGACAAATTCAATTGTTGAACAACCTGAAATTGCCCGAAAACGCCGTCGTTTTTGTAACGGTCATGGACGAAAGCCTGCTGGAATCGCTGACGCCGGCAGAAAGACTGGCGGCGGGTTTGCAGGATATTTTGTTGGGGCGTTTTACCGAAGTCAGCACTGCGCAGGAAATGTCCGCTCATTTGGATAAGGTCTTTGAGGAAGCGGAATGAAGTATCGTTTCATCTTCACCGCGCAATTCGACCGGGATTTGAAATCGCTGCGCAAGCATAATCTGGGCTTGCGCAGCGATTTTGAATCATTCATCGCAACCTTTGACGCGGAAGCGTACCCCCTCATTCCAGGCACAAGCGGGGCAAGAAAAGCCAGAGTGCCAGCCAAGGGGCGCGGCAAACGGGGCGGCTATCGCATGATTTACTATCTGGTTAAGGGAAATACGGTTTGGTTATTGACCATGTACGACAAGGTGGAAAAAGAAAACCTTTCGCCCGCCGAGGCGAGGGCAATCGGCCAGGTCGTGGAAAAAATCAAAGAAAGCATGGGGTAATCAGCCGCATGCGCGCAAGGGTTTTCCAGAAATGATAGAAATTGTTCGCATCTTGCCCGCCCAACTGCCGCAGCCACCGGCCCTGCCAGAGGGTCTCGCGCTCTCCGCGCTGGGAAACCTGGAAATCCTGCAAAAGCCTTTACTGGCCGTGTTCTCGTCCATCCAATGCCCGGCGGCGCTCATTCTCAAAGCGCACGATACCGCCCGGCAACTCTCCGCCAGCGGGCAGGCCGTCATCGGCGGCTTTCAATCCCCGGCAGAGCGCGAAATGCTGACGATGCTGCTGCGCGGGCAAAGCCCCATCGTCCTCTGCCCGGCGCGAGGGTTGGAAGGAATGCGCATCCCGGCAGGCTGGAAGCCCGGTCTCGAAGCCGGGCGGCTGCTCCTGCTCTCGCCCTTCGCGGCGGAACTGCGGCGCGCTACCGCTCAACAGGCGGAGCGCCGCAATCGGCTAGTCTTCTCGCTGGCCAGGCGCGCGCTCATCGTCCACGCCGCGCCGGGCGGCAAATTGGAGAGTCTATGCCAAGAAATATCCACAGGCCAGGTGGATTTGTTTACCTACGATTCTCCGCACAACCAGAACATCTTGTCCCTGGGTGCGCGAGTTTGGGAAGGATAAACGAAATCCAGTAAAAAATACTCGGATTAGGCATGACCAAAATGGTGACAACCATAACCATCAAAGAACTTGCTGCTCAAATGCTGGCCTAACTCTCAGAATTATCCGAAAAAGACGCAGTCAATTCATGAAAAACAGGATAAATCCATGACCACTCAATTTACCTGGACAGACATCTACCACGAACTTGCCCTAGCCCTTCTCAATTGGCAGGACAAACAAACGCAGCTGATTGAATTCCTGGAAGGATTACGAATCCAGGGCTATTTTGTAACCTCCATGAACGACAAAAACAGCGACGGAGAACGCATCCTGCTCCAGGAAATTGACCCGTTTACTTTTATGGGAGCTTTCAATCGCGGCATCCGCACGGAACAGCGCCTGGCGATCCTGGCCCAGATGAAGAATCAGTTCAACTTGCAAAGCCCCCTGCCATCCGATTTTGATGGCATCCCGATTGTCAACAACCAGAGTTCCTGGTTCTTTGCCTACCAGCCATCACGCGGCCCCAACGACATCACCAAACTCTGGCGCGTCTTTCGTCTGGCGCTGGGCGAGAATCCCAAAGAAAACCCGGAATTCTGGGAAGCCTTCGACGACGCCCTGACCGTCAAACGCACCAACATCAACCTGACAATGGGCCTGTTCTGGATTCGGCCCTTTGACTTCATCAGCGTCGATAGCATCAACCGGTCTTACCTAAACATCACTATCCCCAAAGAAGGTCTAAACGCCCAGTTCTACCGCCTATTTTTACAAACCTTTGAGTCCCAGGGCAACTCGTTTGTGCAGATTTCGCACGAAGCCTGGCTGGCATCTACTGGCAAACCTGCCCAGGCATCCAGCGTGTCGCCCCGGCCGCATGCTACCCGGCCAGAAGACATCAACTATTGGCTGGTCGGCGCTTATTGGGATGACACCGAACCCAAAGACCAGACCCAACGTTTCCTTGATGAAGGAATCTGGCAAAATGGTTACAACGATAAATACCTCAATGAAGTCAAATCCATGCAGGTTGGCGACAAAATCGGCATCAAATCATCATCCACCTTGCGCAAAGGGTTGCCATTTGATAATCACGGCAAGACCATCTCGCGCAACATCATCAAGGCGATTGGCACCATCGTCGCCAATCGCAACGACGGCAAAACAGTGGAAGTGGAATGGGAGCCAAACTTCCAGGAAAAAAGCTGGTACTTTTACACCGCCCGTACCACCGTCTGGCATGTTGGCGCAGAAAATACTTGGAAAGAAGCCGCCGACCAGTTGATTGATTTCGTCTGGTATGACAAAGAGCAGGATTATGACTGGTTCTGCAAAATCTGGTTCAAAGACGATCGCGCGCCTGAGGCAGAACAACTTCCTGAAACCATCCCCACCGCTTACGGCGAAGATGACATCTTGGCCGCTGGCGTTTTTATGAGTCTCGAAGAAGTGCGCGAAATTCTTGAGCGCATCCAGACCAAAAAGGCCGTCATCCTGCAAGGCGCGCCGGGCGTGGGCAAAACCTTCCTGGCAAAAAAACTGGCCTATGCAACCCTGGAAGAAATCGACGACCAGCGAATAGAGATGGTGCAATTCCACCAATCCTATTCGTATGATGACTTTGTACGCGGATACCGCCCAGTGGCGGGCCATGCTGGCAGTTTTGCCCTGCGAAATGGCATCTTCCATGATTTTTGCCAGAAAGCCGCCGCCGACCCAGACCGCCGGTATGTTTTCATCATTGACGAAATCAATCGCGGCAACCTGAGTCAAATTTTCGGCGAGTTGCTCATGCTCATCGAAGCAGACAAACGCGGCCCTGAATTTGGCGTTCCGCTGGTGTACCGTATGCCTGATGAACCGCGATTCTTCATCCCGCTCAATCTTCATATCCTTGGCCTGATGAATGTCGCAGACCGCTCACTGGCAATGGTGGATTACGCCCTGCGCCGCCGCTTTGCTTTCATCACTCTCAAGCCGCAATATGAAAATCCACTCTTTCGCGCTTGGCTGCTCGAACGTGAGATGGAGCCTGCCTTGGCGCAACTCATCATCGAGCGGCTCTCCGAACTCAACCGAATCATCCGCGAAGACCCGCTGCTGGGCGAAAACTATCAGGTTGGGCACAGTTACTTCTGTCCAAAAGGCGAAGACTTCTCTGCCCTGACGTCAAACTGGTTCCGCAGCATTGTCCGCACCGAAATCGTGCCGCTGCTCAAAGAATACTGGTTCGATAATCCCAAAAAGGCCGAAGATGTAGAAAAGGGGCTATTGGCTGCGTGAACACTGCAAGCGAAATGCCAGGCGTTCATTGGACAGAATACGGGATTCCCATTCGGAATCTCTGGTACATGCTGCTTTATGCCTGGAATGAAACCCCCGCCACATCCCCAGCCACGCTGGATGATATTGAAAACTCCCCCAGCCTTGATGCGCTGCTAGCCTCAATGCTGGCGCGGCTGATGCAAAATCGCTTGCGCATTGGCCTGGGGCGTAATTATCTCCAGGAAGAGCAAACTATTAAAGGAATTCGCGGGCGATTATTGTTTACCACAAGCCTGAAACGCCAGGCGTTTGAGCGCGGGCAGGCTGTTTGCGAATTCCAGCAGTACAGTTTGAATGTCCCCAAAAATCAGATAATCCACTCTACACTTGCGCGCCTGGTACAAACCGGCCAGTTTGGCCCAGACAGGGCACGCGCCGAATCCCTGCGTCATGTGCTGCGCCGTCTCGCCCGCGATCTCGATGGCATTGACCTGGTCGAGTTAAAGCTGGACTTTATTCGCCGCCAGCAATTGGGCCGCAATGACCGTGACTACCGCATCATGCTTGCCATCTGCGAACTGCTCCTGCGACGCCAAATGCCCGCAAATGCAGTTGGTGATCAACGTTTACCTGGGGTAAACCGCGCCGACCTGGTGATGTACCGGGTCTATGAGCGATTTATTGCCAACTTTTACCAAATCCATTTACCCCATTGGGAAGTCACCCCACAAAAGCGACTGGGCTGGCACGAAAAGCACGCCAGCCTCTACCTGCCCTCCCTGCAACCAGACCTGCTCTTACGCGAAAAATCCACCGGGCGACTGGTGGTACTTGATACCAAATTCACCGCAAGCAGCCTGGTCAAAGGCCAGTGGGGCAATTTGAGTTTTGATTCGGGGCATCTTTATCAGCTCTATACCTACCTGAAAACCCAGGAGCATATCTCAGAACAACATCGCCAGGCAAGTGGTATATTACTTTACCCTGCCATCTCAAAAACTGCCATTTCTGAGCAAATTATTCTCCAGGAACAAACCCTGCGCGTTGAAACTGTAGACTTGAGCCTGCCCTGGCAAGAGATTGAACAATCCTTACTCAGTCTTATTGGGTGATTGTTCAGTTCCCTGGTAATTCAAGCCTTGTCATAGTTTACGCGAAAAAAGAATTGAAGCAACCCTCGAGGGCCAATTACCACGTCTTTTTAGGGCATTTCATTTTTTTTCCTTTGCTCTTCACAGAGCCAAATGAGCTTTTGGGCGATTTTTTCCCGATTTTCAACACCAATTTTTTCACCCTGCCAAATATTGCCGAGTTCATCTGGCAAACGCTCCAGGTGCCAAATTGGAACGCGAGGATTTTGCACTTCTAGTTTGCTTTCCTGGTTTACCCAGACGATAGCAGGATTCACACATCGGGCGAGGGTTGCTTTTTAACCATAACACTTGTCTTGCTTCTGAAAGTTCCATACAGAATTCCCCAGAAACCTATGCTTTTTGCTGGACAGTGTGTGATGCAAACCACCCTGCCAGCCTATCCACCGGCCAATGCTCCAGCAGGGCCGCAAAAGTGAACTGCTCCAACTCCGCATTGCTGGCCGTCAAGTGATAGCCATTCAAGCGTAAAAACATGGCCGAGGCGGTAATGGCGGTTCGCTTGTTGCCATCGATAAACGGATGATTTTGCAGCAGCGATTCCATCAGCGCACCGGCCTTGGAAAACAGATCGGGATGCAAATCCTGCCCGTCAAAAGTGGCCTGCGGCCTGGCCAACGCAGATAACAGCAAACCCAGGTCGCGAATGCCATGCGAACCGCCGGTTTCAGCGATCAGGCGAGCATGGATGAATAGCACCTGTTCGGGGGTCAGGTACTTCACTTTGCCAGCGCCTCCAGGGCCGGGCGGTACTCGTCAATGAACTCCGCCAACTGGCGCGCGAATTCTTCGTCCACGCCTGGCACGGATTGCTGCATGGGGCGAATAACGATTTTGCCATCTTCCAACTCTACCGAGACTTCAGAACCATCCGAAACACCCAACGGCTCAAGGATTTCACGGGGCAGGGAAACAACCATACTGTTGCCGGTCTTGAAAATCTTTCGTAACATCGTCAACCTCACTTTTGCGTGCTTACGATGTAAGTATATCATATCGACCCGGCTTTCATTTACATCACAGAAAAACGCGCTGACAAGTAGAATGTCGGCGCGTTTTCTTGTACTGGGTGCCTGGTTCCTCTCCTACGGAACATACCCCTTCGTTACATCGATGCGGTTATGCCCCAGGTTGTGCGAGACTTCCTGGCGCGCTTCGCGGTCGGCCTTACCCTTGGCACGCAGGTTGAGATACTTCGCCTGAGCATAGTTCGAGCGCAAACGGTGCAAGCCGCTAATTTTGATGCCCAGTTCGCGGGCCGCCTTGCGTACAGCCTGGTAGAAAGCACTCTTCCAGGCCTGATTGGGGGTAAAAAGGAATTCCCTGGATTTATTCAACTGGAGGGCCAGGTCAGCGGGAATTTCGACATAGCACTCCTTGCCACCCTTGCCCTTGATGTGCAGGATCAGTGTTCCCATGTTCACATCGCTACCTTTCAACCCGGCTACTTCTGAAAGGCGCAGGCCGCAACGCAAAACAATTTCAGCCGGCAGGGCAAAGACCGATCCTGTTGATTTCAAGTATTCAATAATCCGTGGGGCGTCTTCGGGGAGATAGCCAAAGCGCGGCGCGCGCACGTTGCCGTCTTCACGGTAGGTTTGCACATGCTGGCGCAACCTCCCGTTGATCGGGTTCCACCCCTTGACCCAGCGCTTGCGGCGCAGCGCCTGGTGCAGCATGTTCAGCGCTGAGAGCAGAGTGCGTAGGGTGGCCGGAGATTTGTCCGCGTAGAAGGTATCCAGAGTTTCCAGAATAATTTCATAAGTGAACAGGTCGGCCAGCAATTTCTTGCCGGTCAGGTCTCGGGCGCGTTCGAAAAACTTCGTGCAGGTTTCCAGGTAGCCGGAAAACGTGCGCTTGCCCAAGATGACTGGCAGGCTGCGGTTGGGCTTGCCTTTGTAGCGCAGCGATTTCTTGACCGATTCGATGCCGTGCTTGGCCTTATAATCTTTCTGCTCTACTTCGCTCATGACAACGGTTTGCAGGGCAGATTTGACCTGGTTAAGAATGGACGATGGACTTTTCGATTTTTTGGACATAGATGCTCCTTGCCCGTCGGCATCCAAGCCGCTAAGGTTCTGTTTGTATTTAAGCGCGACGCTTTTTTATAAGTGTTGAGCCTTTCGCTCCCCACGCCGTCACACGGTCGGGGAACGTACAACGGGTATTTAGTATCGCTGGCAGTGGCTCCCGCAAGCCCGTTCCAGGCTGCCAACGGACGTTTTCCACATGACCCACCGAGAACGAGGTGCACTTGGTCATGGGTAGCCATTTTTGTTTTCTGCCCAATAGAGCATTTAAAACAAAAACCGCTGAAGTGCTTCGGTCACCGTTTTCTCAGCGTGACCAGCGTTCAAAGAAACAAGCCAACGTATATAACTCAACGCAATGAAGAAACTATCCGACGTTTAAGACTAACAAACGTTATTCTTTTGGCAACGTTTGCCAAAATTATGCCAAGATTTTACATCGAGGCTAATTCAACGCGTCCAGAATTTGGGTTTGATAAAACGAATCGGCTTCAGCCCTGACCAGCCAGGCCAGCCGCTTCCAATCATCCAATTTCGGCCAACGACCAGTCACTGCGCCCAAAACTTGCTCCAGCGCATCCGCGACCTGTCCAGCCAGCCAGAGACGTAGATTGCCACCGGCTTTCCAGAAATCAGTCAGGTCGTGGGCTGGCGGTCGAATAGATTGCACGCGGGGGAAGCGGCGTTGTAAACTGGCAACGTATTGACGGCCTGCATCCCCAGCCTGGTCATCATCATGAATCACCAGCACCGCCAGGTAGCGGGTCAGTAGCGAAAGGTCAAGCAGATCCAGTTTGGTGGAGGCTCCACCCAGGGTGCCGACATCGCATAAATCGGGGCCGTATTCCCAAATCAACATTGCATCCCACTCGCCTTCGGTCAACACCAGAATGGGATAATGACCGAGCAGTTCCAGTCGGAACAGGCAGGCCACCCCGCCGCGCGGCCCGCCGAACTTGACATCCAGTAGACCATCCGGCGCTTTCCATTCACCGATGTATTTTCCTATAGCCTGGCCCGGCAACGGACGGCGGATTTTGATGTAGCGTGGCTCATTTTGCCAGAAGCCGGGAATCACTATTCCACGCGGAAGCCAGATTTTCTTGCCATCCAAACCCCATCTAGCCGGGTCGTCATACAAGTTGACAGGGTTATAGCCCAGACGAAAAGCGCGCCAGGTCTCCGGGGAGAGTCCGCGCTCCTTTTGCAGATATTCCTGTGCCCCAGCATGAGCAGCCAGGTTGCCCTCCGCCCAGGCAATGAACTGCCCGGCCCGGGAACGCCAGGCTGGGTCGGGGGCAACCGGAGCATCGGGAATTGGTTCGCGCTTTGGCCCAGTAATTTGCGAGATAGGCGCAACACTGGCGCGTTCGGCCAGTTCGGCCACCGCAGTTTTGAAGTCCACCCCTTTCCAGGCCATGTAGAAGGCAAAGAGATCTCCACCGTTGGCATCCGCTGGGCAGGATGAGTGACATTTCCACTTCCGGCCATTGTCGAAAATTGTGAAAGCTTTGCTACTGCGATCTCCGGCATGTTTTGGCAGCGGACAGCGGCTGGTCAGCCGGTGGGGATGGTCAAAACGTGCGCCCGCTTCCTCGGCCAGCGCCGGGAGCGAAATGGTATTTCGGATGGTTTCGAGATCGTACATGGCATCGCTCCAATAAGAG
>CAZNCT010000146.1:0-8062 GCA_964571615.1 uncultured Anaerolinea sp.
CGCTTACGAAAGGCAGGCCCATCTGTTCGGCAACCTGGCGGACATGGGCGGCATCGGAATCGGCTTCGGGGCGCAAACGGTGGTTGAAATGGCCGACAAGCAGCGGGTAGCCCGCTCGGCGCAGGACATGCAAAAGGGCCAGCGAATCGGCGCATCCAGAAACGGCTGCCAGCACCAGGCCGGTCTGGTTTAATCCACAATTCATCAGCATAAGGGTTATTAAACCACGTTTGTGGGAGTAAAATAAGAAAATTCTCGTGCGGAGGGAAATCTATGACCACTGAAACTGCTTTTGTCTTGCGCCCAATGCGCCTGGTGGAATTGCTCGATGCGGCTTTTCGCCTGTACCGCCGCAATTTTTGGACGTTGATTGGGGTTGCTGCGCTGGTTACCATCCCTGGTTCATTGCTGGCCCTGCTGCCACAGGGATTGATGATTGATTCGATTGACTCCCTGCGCCCCGGCTCAATTCCGTTTGGATATTACCTGAGCCTGGGCCTTTCATTTTTTGTCGGCATTTTTCAGTTTTTTCTAAGTTCTGGGCTGGGCGCTCTGGCCCTGACCCGCGCCCTGGCGGCAGGTTACCTGGGAGAAAAACCGGGGGTCTTCGATACGTTCAGGCAAATTTTGCCTGCGCTGGGGCGTTACCTGCTGGTGATTTTGTTGTGCGGCCTGATGCTGATTGGCTTCTATATCTGGCTGCTTATCCCTTGCCTGGGCTGGTTCTCTGGGCTGGGCATCTTGCTGACGTTAAGCATGGCCATTCTGCCGTTTAGCGCGCCGGTGGTGCTTTTGGAAAATGAGAGCAGCAGCCAGGCGATTTCGCGCACCTGGGACCTGATTCGGCGGCGGTTCTGGTGGGTGATTGGGCTGATGGGTGTTTTATACCTGCTCAATCTGGCCCTGGCGGGGCCCTCTGTTTTGCTGACATCGATTTCAGATATGATGGGGGATCTTCCGAGTGTGGGCAACCAGACCCTGATGAACACAATTGTGCAGTTGTTTATTGGTACGCTGGTGAATATTTTGTATATGCCGCTGCAATTTGCAGTGGTACTGCTGGCCTATTTTGACCTGCGCGCTCGCACCGAAGGCATTGACCTGTTGCTGAATGCGGGCGAAGGCGAAAATCAACCTGTTGGGTTGAACAGCATTGCGCAACTGCCGCGAGTATCTTTTAGCACCCAACTGGTGACAGGTTCAGAAATCGGCTATTTCGTCATTCTGACCCTGGGCGGTTTCCTGGCGTATGCGGTCCTGGTGGGCATTGTAGTGCTGATATTTATGGGTTTGGGATTGTTTTAGTCCATGAGCCTATTGCGCCGCCTGGCTTTTTTGCTAACCCTGTTGAGCCTGCTGGGCCTGGCAGGCGCGGCGCACGCCACAAACGCGGGCGAGGTCATTGGCGAGGCAGAATACTGGCAGTTGGTGGCTGAAAGCCAGCAAACAGTTCGTGAACTGGGCAAAGCCGATGCCGGGCAGGCTGCGGCGCGTCTGGCGCCGCTGGCAGCGCGCTGGCAGGCTGTTGAGGCGGTGCAATTCGAAAACGGTCAGCAAATGAGGGTGGATAATTCGGCCTGGGCGACGCTGATGCGAACCAATCCAGTTCCGCTTGAGCAGTTGGATGGGTTATTGACAGCCCTGCTGGCAGAGCGCGAGACCTTGCAGCCCGCCGGGCCTGACTCGAGCCAGGCGCTGAGGCTGCTGCAAGAAGTTCTGGCGCGGGATGAATTCCAATGGCGCTCACAGACCCCCTCCTGGCTTCAAAACCTGTGGGATCGGTTGATGGCCTGGCTCGATCACCTGTTTGGGAATAGCGACACAGTGACCATCACGATAGATGGCGGGGGCCTGGATGTTCTAACCATCATCGCATTTACGCTTATCTTCCTGCTGTTGGCCTATACCCTGCGCGGCCTGTTTGCCGATTTGGTCAGCGAATCGACGCTGGAGACCGAAGCGGCGCACGACGAGCCGCTCAGTGCGCGCACAGCGCTTAACCGCGCCGATACGCTCTCACGCCAGGGCGATTACCGCTCGGCGGTGCGCTATCTTTACCTTTCGGCCCTGCTCATCCTGGATGAACGCGGCCTGCTTTATTATGACCGCACCAAGACCAACCGCGAATACCTGCGCCAGGTGGCCGGAAACCCGGCCATTGCGGGTTTGCTGCGCGAGGTCATCCATGTCTTCGACCGGGTCTGGTATGGCTTTCAGCCAATGGATGAGGCCACCTACCAGCGTTACGCCGCCCAGGTACGTGAACTGGAGCAGTTGCCATGAAACCCAGCCGCGATATGTGGATTGCCCTGGCCTTGCTGGTGGTGCTGGCGCTGGTGACGGTTGCGGCGGGCATTCAGGAAACCCAGCGCGAGGAGAAAGCGGCCTACGACAGCCGCTCCAGCCAGCCCAAAGGGGCGCTGGCCCTGCGCGAATGGCTGTCTGCCATGGGCTATGAAGTCTTGCCCGACCGGCTGAGTGTCTTTGCGCCGCCGGCCAAAGCACGGCTAATTTTTGTACTTGAGCCTTCGGGGGTCAGCCAGGAAGACATTGAGACGCTGGATGCCTGGGTAAAGCAAGGGAATACCCTGGTAGTCGGCGGAATTCGCCCAGGGGCGCGCATGATTGCGATGCATTACGGTTTTTCAATGGTCTATGCCGACCCTGCGCCAGGCAAAATGGTTTTCCAAAACCCGTTGCTGAGCAACCCGGCGGCCAACCAGGCAGTCTCGCTTCAGGCCGATTACACGCTGAGTACATCGCGCACAGATTACGTCACCTATCTGGGCAGTGACGGGCGCCCGGTGCTGGTCTCCTTTAGAAGCGGGCAGGGCAGGGTCATCCTGACCAGTTCGGCCTACCTGTTCAGTAACCAGGGGCTGAAAGAAACCGGCATGCCCGAAGTGACGCTCAACATCTTGCGCCTGGCCGAAAACAACGGGCCGGTCTGGTTCGATGAATGGCATCATGGCGATCGCGCAGTTTCTCCCGATGACGTACGCGGCCCCAGTCAGTGGCTGGCGCGCACCCCCATTGGGCGCTCCCTGCTGTTGGTGGCGGCAATTGTCTTTATTGGCCTGCTGATGCAAGGGCAATTGTTTGGCAAACCCGTGCCGCCCGCCCGTGATTTGCGCCGCCGGGCGCCGCTTGAGTACATTCGCGCGCTTGCCAACCTGGGCAGACGCGCCGGACACCGCCGCCACGTGCTGGCCCAATATTACAATGCGCTGAAACGCGGCCTGGGCAAACGCTATCGGCTCGACCCATCTCTGACTGACCGGGAATATGTATCCCAACTGAGCAAATACAATCCGGCCATTGACCAGGCGGCCCTGTTCGACCTGCTGCTCGGCCTGCAAAAACGCAATGTCAGCGAAGCCGAAATGGTAAAACTGGCCGCCCAGGCCGCCGAATGGCTGAAGGAAACCTAAAGGAGACGCGATGACAATATCTGAAATTCGCCCGCTGTACGAAAAACTAAAAGCAGAAGCCGCCAAAGTGCTGGTCGGGCTTGACGAACCTTTTGAATTACTGGTCGTTGCCCTGTTTACCGGCGGGCATGTGCTGCTCGAAGGCGTGCCCGGCACCGCCAAAACGCTGATGGCCAAGAGCCTGGCCCGCATGGTGCAGGCCCGCTTTACGCGTGTCCAATTCACCCCCGACCTGATGCCCTCCGACATCCTCGGCACCAGTGTCTTCGACATGAACACCAACCAGTTCACGCTCAAAAAAGGGCCCATCTTCACCCAGTTTTTGCTGGCCGATGAAATCAACCGCGCCCCGGCCAAAACCCAGGCCGCCCTGCTTGAAGCCATGGAAGAGCGCCAGGTGAACCTGGATGGTGAACGCCACGAACTCGGCAAACCTTTCATGGTCATCGCCACCCAAAACCCCATCGAATACGAAGGCACCTACCCCCTGCCCGAAGCCCAGCTCGACCGGTTTATGTTCAAAATCCTGGTCTCTTACGCAGACCTCGAACAAGAAATTGAAATTATGCGCCGCTATCACCAGGGTTTCGACGCGCACGACCTTTCAACAGCAGGCCTGTGGCCCATTCTGGATGCCGAAATGGTCATGAAAATCCGCAAGGAGGTGCGTCAGGTGGTTGTCGAAGATGGTATTTTGCGCTATGTGGCTCAAATCAACGCCGCCAGCCGCCAATCGCCCGATATTGTGCTGGGCGCCAGCACGCGCGCGGCCATCCACGTCTTACTGGCGTGCAAGACCCTGGCCGCCCTTCAGGGCCGCGATTTTGTCATCCCCGACGATGTCAAAACCATCGTCCCGCCGGTTTATCGCCACCGCATCTTGCTCAAGCCCGAGGCGGAAATTGAAGGGCTGGATGCCGATGCCGTTATTCAGCGCCTGCTCAACCAGATTGAAGTTCCCCGCTAAACAGGCAGACGATGCTCCCCACCCTGCGCGGAATTCTGTTACTCCTGCTGGCGGCCCCGCTGATGGCGCTGGCCACCTGGCTGCCACCCTTTGAGTGGCTGGCCTGGGGCTACCTGGGCCTGGCCCTGCTCATCCTGGGGCTGGATTGGCATCTGAGCGGCGCGGTCAAACGCTTCGAGGTCGTGCGCCTGCACGAGCCGCGCCTTTCACTGGGGGCCGAAAACCCAATCCGGCTTGAAATTCACAACCGCGGGCGGCGCCCGGTCGAGTTCCAGGTGCGCGACGAGGCGCCAGAGCAATTTGAGATTGATACGCGCATCCTGACAGGCAAAGCCGAAGCGCGGGATACCTGGCGCGGACTGTACCACGTCCGCCCCTTGCGGCGCGGCGATTACCGCTTTGGAGACATTCATCTGCGCTGGCGCAGTCCGCTGGGCTTATTGTTCCGGCAAGGGCGCATCTCCGCCGCCGAACAGGTGAAAGTCTTCCCCAACCTGCTCGATGTGCGCCGCTACGACCTGCTCTTGCGCCGCAACCGTCTGCAAGAGATGGGCCTGCGTCACAGCCGCATGTTCGGCGAGGGGACAGAGTTCGAGCGCATGCGTGAATACCTGCCCGATGACGAATTCCGGCGCATCAACTGGAAAGCCACCGCCCGCCGCCGCCGCCCCGTCACGATGGAATATCAGACCGAGCGCAGTCAAAACGTCATTGCCGTGATTGACTGCGGGCGCATGATGCAAAGCCCGGTGGCCGAAATTGCCAAACTCGATTATGTCGTCAATGCTTCGCTGTTCCTCTCTTACGTTGCCACCGGCAAAGGCGACCGGGTTGGGCTGATGACCTTTGCCGACAGCGTCATGCACTATCTCAGCCCCAAACAGGGCCGCGGACAGTTCTACCGCATGTTAGAACTGCTCTACGCCGTCGAACCCCAGCCAGTTGAGCCGGATTACAGCCGGGCCATGTCGTACCTGGCCATCAAACAGCGCCGCCGCTCACTGGTCATCATTTTTACCGACCTGAGCAGTGGAGCCAGCATGAACGCCCTGGTAGCCCAGGTTTCTCTGCTGGCGCGCTCCAACCTGCCGCTGGTGGTCACCATCAGCGACCCCGATGTGTACGCCGCCGCGCGCCAGAAGCCGCAGACCTCGCAACAGGTCTTTGAGCGCGCCGCCGCTGTGCAGGTGCTGGACGAACGTAAAATCACCCTCGAAACGCTCCAGCGCCGCGGGGTGCTGACGCTCGATGTGCCAGCCAACCAGCTCTCGATTGCGGTGATTAATCGTTACCTTGAGTTGAAGGGGAGAATGGCGTTATAACAGTGGTCAGAAGGGGGAAGTGGTGGCCGAAGGACGTTTTTTCGTCTCGCGCCCAGCCAGGAACAGGTACAGGTAGAACAAAATGCCGCTCAAAATTCCTACCCCCCACTTGAAGAGCGGAGGAATGTTTTCTGCCGGGGAAATGAACCCCTCAATCATCCCGGCGACAACCAGCATCGGCACGGCCCCCAAGAGCAGTTTAACGGCATCTTGCGCGGCGGCAACAAGCGCATCGCGGCGGCGCATCAGGCCCGGGCGCAGAATGGCCCATCCCAACATCAGCCCTGAGCCGCCCGCCATGAAGATGACACTCAGTTCAAGCACGCCATGACCGACGACAAAATTCGCCAGTTCCCAACCCACCCCATGATGAGCGGTTAACCCCAACAGGCCGCCCAAAATCAATCCATTCAAAATCAGCACCCAAACAGTCATCAACCCGGCAGTCATGCCGCTGGCAAAGGCCAGAAAAGACACCCGAATGTTGTTCTGCATGATAAACGATGACGCATACGGGCGCTCGTTGACCGGAATATCGACCCACAACTCGCGCTGTTCAATCGTCGGAATCAGGGATTGGATTTCGACCGGCAAAAGCCAGCGCGCCAACTGCGGGGCCAGAAAAATTGAGACGCCGGTCAGCAGGGCGGGGATGAAAAACAACAGGGCCGCGGCCAGGGTAAAAGGCAGGGTTTTGCGAAAAACACGCGGAAAGCCGCGCAAGGTAAAATCGATCAGCCGATTGGTTTGCAGCGGCTCATCACGGTAAACCACAGCATGAGCACGCCCAACCAGCTGGTTCAGGTAGGCCGTCACCTGATGACGCGGAAAATCGCGCTGGGCCATCGCCAGGTCTGAAGTCGCCTGACGGTACAACTGTCCCAGGCGCTGAACATTCTCGGGCGAGAGCGAGTCAATCTGCTGCTGGCCGCGTTCCACCAGCGCATTGAGCGCCTGCCAGTTGTCTTTTTGAGCATTGTACAATTCTTCAGGCCGCATGATTTACCGCCAGATTTGCTGTAAAATTATTGCAGGTTGAATCAACAGGGCAATTATACTCATGAACGTCTCCGATGAAATTCTCTCCATAGACACCCCCGAAAACGTCAACTTCGGATATAGCCTGGCCGGGTTGGGGTCGCGCTTTCTGGCCGCCCTGGTCGATAGCACCCTGATTGTGCTGGCCCAGGTGATAATCTTAATCCCAACCTTTTACTTCATTGCCCGAAGCGAACCCGACGACCGGGCCATGACCTGGATAGTCAGCCTGCTCAGCCTGCTTGGGTTTGTCTTCTTTTGGGGCTATTACATTGCCTTTGAACTGACCTGGAACGGACAGTCACCCGGCAAGCGCATGGTCGGCATCCGCGTCATTCGGCGCGACGGGACGCCCGTTACCCTGACGGAGGTACTCATCCGCAATCTGGTGCGGGCGGTAGATTTCCTGCCCGCGTTCTACGGCATCGGGACGGTCATCATGTTTGCCGACAGCCTTGCCCGCCGCCTGGGTGATATGGCCGCCGGGACGCTGGTCGTGCATGACAGCGGGCCGGTCTCGCTCGAAACCCTGACCCCGGCCAAAGTGATGCCGCTCAATGCTCCGCCCGAAGACCCGGCGCTGTCTGATTTCCCGCTCAACCGCCTCTCAAATGCCGACCTGCAACTGCTGGAAGACTACCTGACCCGCCGCTTTAACCTGAGCAACCGTGAAGAAATCAGCAAACAGGTCTTGCGCCGCCTGTATGCCCGCGCCGGAATGCCCGAACATCCCCTGCCAGAAAATCCTGACCTGGCGCTGCTCGCAATTTTCAACAGCCTGCGCTCAAAAAATAACGAATAGGAGAAAAAGTCAATGAACCAAAAAACCATCCTGATTATCATCGGCGTACTTTTGGCGCTGTGCTGTTGCGTCAGCGTCGTGACTCTGGCTGGCCTGGGATACCTGGGCGACAGCATTGGCCGCACGTTTGAAAATGCCGACAACCCCGAGAATGTTGAGCGCATCGCCAGCGAAATTGCCGAGTATGAGATGCCCGCCGGGTACACGCAGATGGCATTTGAATTGCTGAACTTCAAGTATGTCTTTCGGACCCCCGAGGCCAATCCTTCACAGCCCTTCATCATGCTGATGAAAATCCCAGATGGCATGGGTGACCCTGCCGAAATGCAAAAAGAACTTGAGCGCGCCATGTCGCAACAGACCGGCGGAAGCGCTGCCAACATGCAACCGGTTGAGGAGAAAAGTTACACCATCCGCGGTCAGCAGGTGAAAGCCGTCATTATGGAAGGCAGTACCGACAGCGGCCTGAAAATGCGCCAGATGAGCACCATCTTCCAGGGCC
>CAZNCT010000146.1:8083-9311 GCA_964571615.1 uncultured Anaerolinea sp.
CAATGATGTTCTCTGGCACAGCAGAAGGCTGGGATCAGGGCGTGATTGATGCTTTCATCGCATCGATTCGCTAAGCCTCGGCTGTAATTTCCTATGCCGTAGAAAGCCAAACAGGATGAAAGGATGAAATTGAGCGCCCCAAACAAGCCGCTCGCTGACATCCTTTCATCCCAAGCCGGGGAAACAACCCCGGCCTGTTTTTTTATTGCGCCAGCAGAAACTGCTGACCATACCAGAGTAAGTATTCCTCAACGTGGGCGCTCCAGTAGCGCTCATCATGAAATCCCAGGTTGGCGTGCCATTCGTGCGGGAACCCCAGGTCATTCAGCAAGGATGTGAACTTTTTGACTTCACGGAAATCAACATCCTTGTCGCCCGCGTCAATGTAAAAGACGGGCCGTAAATCAGCGGGAATATCGCGCAATCGAACCGGCAGGAATAAAAAACCGCGGGCGAGTGCGCCCCCACGACCCCAAACAAATCGGGATGACGCGAGGCCAGGTAAATGGCCCAGGCCCCGCCCCGGCTCAGGCCGCCAATGGCGCGGGCAGTCCGCTCAGGCCGGGTGCGATAGTTTGAATCGATTTCGGAAAGCAACTGTTCGACAAACACTTCCTCAAAGCGGTACTCTTGCGGCTGTTTGAAGGAATGGTCATACGGCAAGACAATCAGAAAAGGCGGAATCTCGCCAGAGAGCATTAAATCTTGCGCTTTTTCGGCTGCTCCCAAGCGCAGCCATTGGTCACGGTCAAAGTTCTGTCCATGTAACAGGTATAAGACCGGGTAACGGCGGCCCGGTTCTTCGGCATAACAGGGGGGCAAGATGACGTAGTAATCCATTGGCTTATCGAGCAAGCCAATGCCTACCCGGCCTTCCTGCCGGGTTGCCGCCGAACAGGCCAGAGGGGTCGCGGAGGGCGCCAGAGTCGGTGTCGATGTCGGCGCAGAAAGAGTTGCCGTCGGCCATACCATCGTAGCAGAGGCCAGGGGCGTCGGGCTGGGAGAAGGCGCCTGGGGAGTTACGGAGGCAGGCGCAGGCCCCCCAGCGCAGGCAGTCAGCAGCCACAGGCCCCAAAGGCAGAGAAGAATAAGAAGGATTGGTCTGGTTTTATACATTGACGAGGCGCCCAGGTTCGGATTATACTCGCGCTGTTCGGGGTGTAGCGCAGTTGGCAGCGCACCGCGTTTGGGACGCGGGGGTCGGCGGTTCAAGTCCGCCCACCCCGAC
>CAZNCT010000147.1:0-9184 GCA_964571615.1 uncultured Anaerolinea sp.
GCAAGCCCATTCAGCGTTCCTCCTTCGACCCCTCCCAGGTCGTTTATGCCTGATTCCCTCACCCCAACCCCTCTCCCAATGGGAGAGGGGCAAGGGGTGAGGGTCGAAAGGACTTCCCTATGAACCCATCCCGCATCCGTCTCATCGAAATTCTGGTTGGCCTGCTCGCCACCCAACTGATTGTCTTTGGCCTGGCCTTCTACATCCTCAACGAACCCCAACGCATCGCCAGCGCGCAGGTCGAAATCCTGAACGTCCAACTGGACAGCGCCATGACGCTCTACGCCGAAAACTGCGCCGTGTGTCACGGCCTGAACGGCGAGGGCATCGGCCCCACCCCGCCGCTGAACAACCCGGCCCTGGCCTCCATGCCCTACGAGGACCTGTTCAAAATCATCGCGCGCGGGCGTTACGGCACCTCCATGCCCGCCTGGAGCAAGGACGACGGCGGCCCGCTCAGCGATTACCAGATTTCCGAACTGGTCTCGCTGGTGCAATCGGGCGACTGGCAGGCTACCGGCGACCGCGTGGTGAACCTGGGGCTGGTGCCGCTCATCCCCTTCACCACCCAGCCCGATACCGCCCTGCTCGAAGCGGTGGCCGCCCTGCCCGATGGCGAAACGCTCAAGAGCGCGCTCACCATCTACGCCGATTCGTGCGTGGCCTGTCATGGCGCGGATGGGCTTGGCACGGCGCTGGCTCCGGCCCTCAACGACCCCGCTGTGCGCGCCAAACCTGCCGAGGAATTGACCCGCACCATCACCTTTGGCTCGCCCGGAACGCGCATGAGCGCCTGGAACAGCCAACTCAGCCCCGAAGAAATTGCCAGCATGGTCACACTCGTCCAACGCTGGGATGAAATCCCCCTGGGAACGATTCCCGCGCCGGAGGTGCCGATTCCCACCACCGCCGAATCCATCGCCCTGGGCGGCGACCTGTTCGCGGCCAACTGCGCCCGCTGTCACGGCCCGGAAGGGCAAGGCACACCGCGCGCCCCGGCCCTGAACGTCAAATCCTTCCTGACCCAAACCAACGACCAGGCCATGCAGTTGATTATCTCCGGCGGCGTGCCAGGCACCGCCATGCCCGCCTGGGGCGACCGCATGACCGAATCCGACATCCAGGCGATTGTGGGCTTCATCCGCCAGTGGGAGCCGACCGCGCCCGAAGTGGCCGTCCCCACCCGCCCGGGCGGAGGCGGCCCGCCCTGGCTGCGGAACAACACCACCACCCCGGCCCAGCCTGCCCAACCCGGTCAGCCTGCCCAACCTGCCCAGCCATCAGGTGCAACGCCCGGTCAGTCTGCCCAGCCTGGTCAGCAAACGCCCTCCGGCGGCGCGGGCGGCCCGCCCTGGGCGCAAACCCAAACCCAAACGGCCTGGTGGCAAACCCTTAATTGGCCGCTCCTGCTCGGTCTCACCGCCGCCCTTTCGGTCATCTTCTCCCTCATCGCCGCCGGGTTGAGCGGGTTGAAGAAACCTTAACTTTTTGGACACGGATGACACGGAATCTCACGGATTTTTCTTGAAAAATCCGTGTCAATCCGTCCAATCCGTGAAATCCGTGTCCTGGTTTGGGTTTACTGGCGCCCTTCGTGTTTCTGCTCTTTCCCGACCGTATCTCTACGCCCTCTCTTGCGTCATAATGAGTACAGGATGACCTCCGACAGCGAATTGCTCTCCCGCCTGGCGCGCTCGGAACGGCAGGCCTTTGCCGAAGTGTACGATACCTTCAGCCCGGGCCTGTACCGTTACGCCTACCGCCTGCTGGGAGATGCCGAAACTGCCGAAGAGTGCGTGGCCGAAACCTTCAGCCGCTTTTTGGAAGCCCTGCGGCGCGGCAAAGGCCCGCGTGATTACCTCCAGGCCTACCTGTACCGCGTGGCGCACAACTGGATTACCGACTTCTACCACCGCTCGCCCCCGCCCGCCGAAGAACTGCCCGAAACCCAGCCTGCGCCCGACCCCCTGCCCGAATCGGAGACGATTCGGCGCGAGGGACAGGCGCGTTTGCGGGCGGCGCTGGCCCAACTGACTCCCGAACAGCGCCAGGTAATTGCGCTCAAATACCTGGAAGAACTGGAAAACGAGGATGTGGCGCGGATTGTGGAAAAGCCGGTTGGCGCTGTCAAGTCCTTACAGCACCGCGCGCTCGCCAGCCTGAAACGCCTGCTCACAAAGGATATGACTGATGACCGATGAACTCGACCCCCAACTGAAAGAATTGCTCGAGAGCCTCAAGCCCGTCCCGCCGCGCAACCCGGCGCGCGCCGCGCGTGGACGGGCGCGCTTCCTGGCAGAATCCGCTCAGCAGCCCGTATCTGAAAACGCCTTCCTGCGTCTCATCAATCAAATCCTACAATTCAGGAAGGAGCGTTTTTCAATGAACACCATTCTCACCCTTGTCCTGGTCTTTGCTGCGCTGTTCGGCGGCACCGCCGGCACGGTCTATGCTGCGCAGGATGACCTGCCCACCGAGACTCTCTACCCGGTCAAGACCCTTACTGAAGACCTGCGCCTTGCGCTGGCCTCCGAACCTGAAGCGCGGCTGACCCTGCTGACTGACATGGCCCAAACCCGCGTTGAAGAAATGACCCAACTGGCCGAATCAGGCATTGTCCCGCCGGAAGCGACCCTGGCCCGCTGGCAGGAACACACCCGCCAGGCCTTCGACCTGGCCGCCTCCCTGCCCGAACCCGATATGCTGCGCACGATGGAGCAACTGCGCGACCAGTTGCGTGACCAGCTGCGCCTGGTAGAGCAGTGCGCCGCCACCGGCGAACCCCTCCAGACCATGACCCGCGCCCGCGACCAGTTGCAGCAACGCCTGCAACTCCTCGAAAACGGCCTGGCCGACCCGCAAGGTTTCCGCAATGCCGCCCAGAACGGCTTCCCGGCGGAACAGCCCGGCGGCTACGGCCCCGGCGGTCAGCCCGAAGTCACTCCCGGCTCTGGCAGTGGGAACGGCCCCGGCAACCCGCCTGAAGCAACCCCCGGCTCTGGCAGCGGCTATGGCCCTGGCAACCCGCCCGAAGCAACCCCCGGAACTGGCAGCGGCTATGGCCCTGGCAACCCGCCCGAAGCAACCCCCGGAACTGGCAGCGGCTATGGCCCCGGCAACCCGCCCGAAGCGACCCCCGGAACTGGCAGCGGCTATGGCCCCGGCAACCCGCCTGAAGCGACCCCCGGCACCGGCAGCGGCTACGGCCCCGGCAACCCGCCCGAAGCCACCCCGGCCCCCGGTGGGTCTGGTGCCGGCCCAAGCCCATCTCCGGTCCCGGGGAACGGTAGCGGGCAAGGTGGCAACCGTCCATAGAATCCCAGCCCTGGTTTTCTAACATAAAGAAGAAAATCTGCCGATGCAGGCAGATTTTCTTCTTTTGAGTAGAGTACCATCCAGACAGCGGATGAAAAGGGGTTTTATTGCGGGTACGGAATCAGCCGGGCTTCAAACAGTTTTGCCAGGTTGATGACGGCTTTTTGCTCAAAGCCTCGCGCCTGAATTTCAAGATACCAGCCGTTTACCACCGCCCAGATTGAAATCTGGCCGTCCTGTTCTTGCAGCAGGGCGGTTTCACCGAATGCCAGGCTTTCTGCTCCTGAGGCCGCATCGACGTATTGCAAACGGCTGTCGTAAACCTGTTGGCCTGGCTGGTTGGTGATGAAGGTCACATAAACCGTTTGCCCACCGCTGAAGTTATAGTAACAGGCCGTTTTGTTCACCTCGGCCTCGGGGACTTTATCGGCAGGCACCTGCCCCAGCATGGCGCTGAAATCAGAATCGGCCAGCACGGAACACTCCTCCAGGCCGGCAGTGTCGAGCGCGCGCGGGTTGAGCGCTGAACCGGCTGGGGATGCCGCGCCGGGCTGGGGAACCGTCGTTGGGGTGGGGGCTGTCCCCAGGCTGCAGGCCAGCATTGCCAGGAACAGACTCACGAGGGGGATGAATCGAAACCATTGAGCCATTTTCTCACCTCTAATTGGGGCCGTTTCAGGGCCTGTATGAATCAATAAAGACATCAAAAACATATGGACACATATTGACGTAGAATTCACCTTCTGTCAAGTTGTATTCTTCCGACTGATACGGACGGCGGCTGGCAACGCGCTTCATGGTTGCGTTGCATTCGGGGGTAAAGTAGTGATCCATGATGCCATTTTCGCCAAAGGAATGCATCATCTCGTGCACAAACGAGGATGAAGACATATAGGTTGGCGTGCTGGCATAGAGATTATCGACCGCTGTACTGCACATCTGGTAGCCATGTTTTTCCACGCAGGCGGTGCCGGCCTGGTTGCGACATTCGCCGCCAATGGAGACTGTGCTGATGGGTTCCTCGTTCCCGTCGTACCCGCAGACAGAGTAACGATGCCCAAAGTGAATCACGCCGATATAAACGCTGTTCTTATCCACAAACGGAGATTGAAAGCGGCTGGTAAAGCCTTTAGGGCCGCGGCGCGCAAACCCATAGCCGCCGTATAGCCTGGCTTCGCCGTTATCGCCATGCGAAAAAATGATGATCCCATCTGAAACGGTGTAGCCCGGGCTGGCAAAATAGTTTGCCAGGATGGCATCAATGCTGCCAGATGTCTCTTGAAAATCAACCATCTCAAACCCGAAGCCCGTTAATTTTGCCAGAATACCGCTGGCTTCGTCCACCAGCGCCTGGGCCTGTTCGCGGCTGACCGTTTGCGAATCGGTATCTACCAGCACAGAAAGGCGAAATATGCCTCGCAACGGGAGCGGGCTGGCGGTTGGGCTGGCGGTCGGGATTGTGGTTGGGGTGGGGGGAATTGATGTTGGCGTAGCCGTGGGTGGGGCCATGGGGACAGTTTCAGTCTGCCGCGGCGCCTCGGTCAGGCTCGCGGGGAGTTCTGCTGGCGGGCCATTGACCGGCAGGTTGCAAGCCCAGAGTGCCACCAGAAGCATCAGCAACGCGGCAAAACGATGTTTTCTCATGCCCGTCTCCCAACTGCCCGGCTGAACAAGGGCAGTTGGGAAATTATATCTGCTTTGGGATGGTGGTGAGATTTGTTTTTTGTTTGTAAAACATGAGATGCGAAATAAAATCTGACCAATCTTTGCCGGTTTCCAATAGCAAAGTAAAATTACATTGCCAACAGCAACTTGCCGAAAGTCCAGATTGGGCCATGTCCTCCACCTCCGATTTTCTCCAGCGCTTGCGAAAATTTGTCCAAGACGAAGCCGACTCCCAGTGGCAGGCCCTGGACAGGCAGTGGTCGCGCCCGCTGGGTGAGCGGGTGGCAAAGGGTTGGGCAATCGAAGGACTGCGCGTAGTCGGTTTTGACAAAGGGATTGTTCGCATGGTTTGCGCCAGCAACCAATCGCGCTTCCGCGAAGGTGACCTGCTTGTGCTGCACCAGAGTTACCCGGCAGACCCGAACGCCCTGCACTTCGACCTGTATTATGATGGGGAAAATGAACTTGAAGCCGGGCTGATTAAGGGCAATCCATACTTTCTGACTGCCAAACCCGAAGGCTGGATACTCGACCAGGATTGGTTCGATTCCAGCCCGTTTTATCTCTCGGCGTTGGATACCGTTGCCGATTCCCACCTCGGACGTTCTACCATCCTGCCGCTCCTGCAAGGCGCGCTGACGCCCAAAATTGACTTTGCCCGCTACGAGCGCGCCCGGGCATTGCTGCGAGAAACCAACCTGAACGAAAGCCAGGTCGAAGCGGTGGCGCAGTCTTACGCCACCGACTTGCTCCATCTCATCCAGGGGCCGCCGGGGACGGGCAAAACGCTCATGCTGGCCCACCTGGCCCGCTTGCTGGCGCAGGATGGTTTGCGTGTGTTCGTTACTGCCCTGACACATCGCGCCATTCATAACGCGCTCAATAAAATCCCACAGGTGGATGAGAATATTCCAGTCTGCAAAATTGGCGAGGAGCGCCACACCGACGACCTGAACGTGCCAAACTTTGAGTCTTTTGACCAGTCTCATTTTGCCGATATCAATGGCGGGTATGTTGTCGGCGCGACGCCCTTTGCGCTACAATCCCAGCGCCTGGCGAATGTCGAGTTTGATGTGGTGCTGTTTGATGAAGCCTCGCAAATCACCCTGCCTTTGGCGATTATGGGCATGTTGGCCGGGAGCAAGTATATTTTCATCGGTGACGAGAACCAGTTACCGCCCGTGACGGTTTTTTCTGCTGAAAAAGCAACCCAAACTTCGATTTTTGCCTACCTGGCCGGGCGCGGACAGGAGACCATGCTCAACGTCACTTACCGGCTGAATGATGTCCTGACCGACTGGCCCAGCCGGACGTTCTACCGCAGCGAATTGAAACCCAGCGAGCAAGCCGCCGCGCGCCGCCTGAATCTCTCCCCCGAAGCTACCCGCTGGGACTTTGTGCTCGACCCGGCTTCCCCGGCGGTTTTCCTCGACCTGTGCCACACCAACACCACCGTTCGCAGCCGCATCGAGGCCGAAGTGGTCTCCGAACTGGTACTCTCGTTGCTAATGCGCGATGTCGCCCCGGAAGAAATCGGCGTGGTTGTGCCGTACCGCGCCCAGAGCCGCCTGATTCGCTCCTTGCTGCGGCGGGTGCTGATGGACGATGAAGTAACCCGGGCCCTGGTGGTAGATACCGTCGAGCGGATGCAGGGCCAGGAACGTGAAGTCGTCCTGGTTTCGTTTGCCACCGCCAGCCCGAAATTCGCCGCCCAGATGGCCGATTTTCTGTTCCAGCCGCAGCGCTTGAACGTGGCGGTCACTCGTCCGCGTTCCAAATTGATTTTGGTCGGCAGTCATCACATGCTCAAGGCCGACGAAATCGACCCTGAACACAAAGAAACCCTCGATATGCTGCGTGACCTGGTCGCCAGTTGCCAGACCATCACCGTCCCGAATGGGGATATCAGCCACTAAACAAGGAGAACAAAATGACCAATCCAGGCCAGGATATCGAACGCTATCGTCAGAATTTGCAAAAGGAAATCGACGGGGCTGCCCTCTATGCCGTGCTGGTAGAGAAGGAATCCCGCCCTGAGATGAAGACTGTTTACGCCCGTCTGGCAGAAAGCGAAGAACGCCATGCCCAATTTTGGCGCGCAAAACTAAAGGATGCGGGCGCGCCAATTCTTGAAATTCGGCCTACCTGGCGAACGCGGACCCTGGCCTGGTTGGCGCGTCGTTTTGGGCCGCAATTTATCCTGCCCACTGTTACCAGCCATGAGAATGCTGACAGCAGCGCTTACGCCGGCCAACCCGAAGCAGAGGCAGCCACCATGTCGGCAGAAGAACAATCTCATGCCCGTTTGCTTTCGGCAGCCAGTAGCGGGGGCGGGCTGACAGGCAATATGGTCGCTGAGACCGAGGGTCGGCATCGTTCTGCCGGTGGGAATGCGCTGCGCGCCGCAGTTTTGGGCGCCAACGATGGCCTGGTTTCTAACTTGAGCCTTGTCATGGGGGTTGCCGGGGCCGAGTTGGCCGGGCAGGGCATTCTAATCACTGGCCTGGCCGGCTTGTTAGCGGGCGCTGGTTCGATGGCATTGGGTGAATGGCTTTCGGTGCAAAGCTCGCGCGAGTTATACGAGCGTCAGATTAATATCGAGAAAGAAGAGTTAGAAGCCAATCCTGAAGAAGAGATTGATGAACTTTCCCTGATATACCAGGCCAAAGGTCTGCCCGAAAGCCGCGCCCGCGAGCTGGCAACCGGACTGCTGGCCAACAAAACCACTGCCCTCGATACCCTGGCGCGCGAGGAATTGGGGATTGACCCCAATGAACTGGGCGGTTCAGCCTGGGAAGCGGCTTTTACATCTTTCTTCTTGTTTGCGGTCGGGGCGATTATCCCAGTCATCCCCTTCATATTCCTGAGCGGCATGATGGCGGTTTATCTCAGCCTGGCAATCAGCGCGCTCGGTTTGTTTGTGATTGGCGCGGCTATCACGCTCATGACCGGGCGCAGCGTCTGGTATTCGGGGATGCGGCAGGTTTTATTTGGCCTGGTTGCGGCCGGCCTGACCTATGGCATTGGCCGTCTGATTGGCGTCTCGATTGGCGGATAACGCATCAGATTAATGGCGCATATTCTGCCCGATACCCCGCCCACCCACCTGCCCGGCGAAGTGTTGCGCGTCTTTCGCGCGCTCAAGGCTTTGCCGGATTCGTTTTTCGTCTGGCATCATCTCGCGCCCTGGCAGCCAGACGCGCCCGATTTTCTGGTACTGCATGAGGATGGCCGCGCCTTGCTGGTCAAGGTCAGTTCGGCGGCGCAGGCCAGCCCTGCCGCCCAATTGCTGTTGCTCGAAAGTGAGCGCGCCCCGCTGGGAGAAGCGGAAGCCAGGGTGCTGAATAATTTCATTGCCGCGCTGAAACTGCCCGATGACCAAAAAATCGAAACCCTGGTCATCTTTCCGAACATGACGGATGCCCAGGCGCAGGCGGGCCGTCTGGAACGGGGGGATGGCGACCCGGCCTGGGCTGGCAAAGAGATTCTTAACCCGGATTCAGGTTCCGGCTGGGAGCGCTTCCTGCCTGTCGTCCCGCTGGAGGGCATCTGGCTGGAAAAAATCCGCCAGCGCTTCACGCCCGAGGCGGTTGTCCCAGCCAGCATGACGGTGCGCCCAGCGCTGGAGCGCCGCATGGAGGCCGGACTGACTGATTACCTGCTCGATTACGACCAGGAATGGGCGCTGAAGGCCGACCTGGATTTGCCCGAAGGCGGTCAGGCTTTGAGCGATGATTTCAGGCTGAACATCATCAATGGCGTGGCTGGCAGCGGAAAAACGCTGATTTTGCTCTACCGGCTGCGGCTGCTCTATCACCTGTATCCGAAAAAGAAATTCCTGGTGCTGACGCATAACCGCCCGCTCAGCCGGGATATGGAAGCGCGTTTTGCGCGCCTGGAAGGGCGTGAGCCGGACAATATCGAGTGGCGGACGTTTAGCGGCTGGTGCTATCACCATTGGCCGCCAGACCCGGCCTGGATTGAGCCGCTCAAGCAAACGCCGCGCAAACAGTTGGTGGAGGAAATTTGGCGGGCGAACCTGCAAGATACGCCGCTTTCGGCGCAGATGTTGATGAGTGAAATTGACTGGCTGAAAGACCAACTACCGATGAACCGCGAAGCCTACCTGACGGCTGACCGGCGCGGACGTGGCTTTGGCCTGACCCGCGAACAGCGCGGGCGGGTGTACGATGCTGTTTTGGCT
>CAZNCT010000148.1:0-7128 GCA_964571615.1 uncultured Anaerolinea sp.
CCACCCACAACTTCCGCTACGGCTCGCACCCCGAAACCTACAAAATCGACTCGAAAGTCTGGAAGGAAGCCTTCACCCAGGGCCTGCCCGATGGCTGCTGGCTGGGCTGCACGCTCTCCTGCTCGCATGGGGTAGACCACTTCCCGCTCAAAACCGGGCCGTATGCCGGGCAATGCGTGCTGGTGGATGGGCCAGAGTATGAAAACGCGGCGGGCCTGGGCGCGAACATTGGCAATTTTGACGCCCAGAAGGTGCTGGAACTCAACTTCTACTGCGACACCTACGGCGTGGATACCATCTCTTTCGCCAACTGCGTGGCCTTTGCCATGGAGTGCTACGAGGAAGGCATTCTGACCAAAGAACAGACCGGCGGCCTGGAACTGAACTTTGGCAACGGCGCGGCGGCGCTGGAACTGCTGCATCAGATGGCGCGCGGCGAAGGCTTTGGAGTCATCGTGGGCCAGGGCGTGCGCTACATGAAACAATACTTCGCCGAAAACTTCGGCGCCGACCCGGCCTTCCTGCACGATATTGGCATGGAAGTCAAAGGCATGGAGATTTCGGAATACCTGACCAAAGAATCCATCGCCCAGCAGGGCGGCTACGGCCTGGCGACCAAAGGCCCCCAGCACGATGAAGCCTGGCTCATCTTCATGGACCAGGTTCACAACCTGCTGCCGACCTTCAAAGACAAGGCCGAGGCCCTGCACTACTTCCCGATGTGGCGCACCTGGTTTAGCCTGCATGGCCTGTGCAAACTGCCCTGGAACGACATCTCGCCCGAAAACAACAAGCAGACCAAAGAACCGGCCAAAGTGGAAGAGCATGTCGAAAACTACACCTGGATTCATCAGGGCGTGACCGGCATTCCGACCACCACCGAAACCCTGCTGGCGCAATCGGAGCGGGTCTATAACTTCCAAAAAGTCTTTGCCATGCGCATGGGGCGCGTGGGACGGGTACACGACTACGTTCCGTACCGCGCCATGGGGCCGGTCACAAAGGTTGAGTACGAATCGCGCCAGGAACGCTACGACAAGCAACTGAAGGAACTGGTCGGCATAGACCCGGCGGGCATGTCCACCGAGGAGAAAATGAAGGCCCTGCGCCAGTACCGCGAAAAGCAATATGACCTGATGATGGAGGCCGTTTACGAGCGCCGCGGCTGGGATAAGAACAGCATCCCAACTGTGGAGAAATTACGAGAACTCGGCATAGACCTGCCCGAAGTTGTGGCGGTTGTCGAAGCCGCCCGCGCTCAGGGCTAAGACCGCAAAATAAAGACCAGTAATCCCCGTGAATTTTGCTTCACGGGGATTATTCATTCCACAATTCTGGATAAAAACATGCCTGGTGAACAAGAAATCTACCAACAACACGCCGATTTATACGACCGCCTGATTCGCTGTGAAGATTATCAGGGCAACCTGTTGCGCGCCATCGAGGACATCCTGCCGCCAGATGGGCTGGATGTAATTGACCTGGGCAGCGGCACAGGCCGCCTGGCGCGTCTGCTCGCCCCGCGCGCCCACAGCCTGCGCGCTTTCGATGCTTCTGAAGAAATGCTCAAGGTCGCCGCCGCTTCACTGCGCAAGATGGGGCTAAAGAACTGGCAGGTTCAAGTGGCCGACCATCGCCGCATCCCGGCACCAGATTCGAGCGCCGACCTGGTCGTTTCGGGCTGGAGTTTCAGTTATCTCTCGGTCTGGGGAGACCGCGCCCAACTGGAGGCAGGCTGGGCCGAGGTTGAGCGCGTCCTGCGTCCCGGCGGCACGGCCCTGTTCATCGAATCGCTTGGAACCGGTAAAGAGACGCCAATCCGCCTGACACATCTGGAGGATTATTACGCCTGGCTTGCTGAAAAAGGATTCTCCAGCCGCCAAATTAGAACCGATTATCGCTTTAGAGACATGGCCGAAGCCCGTGAATTGACCGAATTCTTCTTTGGGCCAGCCATGACCAATGCCATCCGCCCGGAGAGCATCATCAGTCTGCCAGAATGCAGCGGGCTATGGTGGCGGAAAAAATAAAGAAAACAGGGATGAGCCTGGCTTCTGCTCATCCCTGTTTTTGCGGCTAGGCGGGCAAGGCCACCTGCGGCAGGTCTTTCATCGCTTCGGCTACGGCCTCTGCCGGGTACTCATAATCTTCCAGTTCGTTTGCCAGGTATTTCTGGTATGAAACCATGTCAAAGTGCCCATGCCCCGAAAGGTTGAACAAGATGATGCGCTTCTCGCCTTTGGCCTTTGCATCGAGCGCCTCATCAATCGCGGCGCGCACCGCATGAGCCGATTCGGGCGCGGGGATGATGCCTTCGGTGCGGGTAAACTGCACCGCGGCTTCAAACGTTGCCCGCTGTTTGACCGCCACCGCGTCAATCAGGCCGGCATCCACCAGGGACGAAAGGGTGGGGGCCATGCCGTGATAGCGCAACCCGCCGGCGTGAATTCCGGGCGGCATAAAGGTATGCCCCAGGGTGTGCATCTTAACAATAGGAGCCATCTTGGCGGTATCGCCATAGTCGAAGGTGTATTTGCCTTTGGTCAGCGAGGGCGTCGCCGTCGGCTCGACCGCCACCAGGCGGGTGCGCTGTCCGTTTTTCAGGTTTTCGCGCAAGAAGGGGAAGGCAATACCCGCAAAATTGGAGCCGCCGCCCACACAGCCAATCACCACATCGGGATATTCGCCAGCCATATCCATCTGCTTGAGCGCTTCCTCGCCGATGACCGTCTGGTGTAGCAAGACGTGATGCAAAACCGAGCCGAGGCCATACTTCTTCTTTCCGCCCGACATAGCGGCCACTTCGACCGCTTCTGAGATGGCAATGCCCAGCGAACCGCTGTTTTCAGGGTTTTCGGCCAACAGACTGCGCCCGTAGTTGGTGCGGTTGGTCGGGCTGGCAAAAACCTGCGCGCCAAAGGTTTCCATGTAAATACGGCGATACGGCTTCTGGTTGTAAGAAACCTTGACCATATACACTTCCAAATCCATATCGAAGAAATTGCAGGCCATCGCCAGCGAAGTGCCCCACTGCCCGGCCCCGGTTTCGGTGGTCATGGCATGAGTCCCGGCGATTTTGTTGTAAAACGCCTGGGCAATGGCCGTATTCGGCTTGTGCGAACCCACCGGAGACGTACCTTCATACTTGAAATAGATATGCGCCGGGGTGCCCAGTTCTTTTTCAAGACGGACAGCGCGCACCAGCGGGGTGGGCCGCCAGAGCTTGTAAATCTCGCGCACTTCTTCGGGAATTTCGATAAAGCGTTCGGTGCTGATTTCTTGCAAAATCAAATCCATCGGGAACAAAACCGACAGGAAATCGGGCGTCACCGGCTCAAGCGTAGCCGGGTGAAGCACCGGCGCAGGCGGAATGCCACTGTCGGCGTTGATGTTGTACCAAAACCTGGGCAGGTCATTTTGAGATAGATTGAAACGGGTTTCACTCATGATGATTTCTCCTTTTGATTTTTTTATGGGATAAAAACATACGCCCGCACATCGGCGTCAGATTGCTTTTCGGCCACAATCTGCTCAATGGCTGCTTCCTCCGCCGAGGCAGAGGCCCCCAAACCGGCCTCCTGCATCATCGGCTGGGTCGGCTCGGGGTCAGTTGCAAAAATGGTCTCGTTCATTGCGTTCTCCTTTCAAAACAAAACAGCGTTCATCCCAACCCTGGGACGAACGCTGTCTTAGACAGTCAATCCGCGGTGCCACCCAACTTAGGCCGCTATTTCTTAACAAAAATCCCCTGATGAAGCGCACAGGGGAAAAAGCCAGCCTCACTCATTAATCAGCTCGTCACCTGACGAAGTGATTCTGCGCGGATAACGGGTGCAGTCTCCCGGAGCGGGTTACTCACACTGGTCTCAAGATGGGGTTCGACTGACTTCGCCGCTCAACCCTACCCGACCAGCATTTTCTCCCTTTCAACTCGAAGGGCCATTCGGCGTTCTCGTTTCGGGCAGGACTTTCACCAAAAGCCGCCTGCTCTCTGGGCCGTCGTCAAACGCGTACTCGTCCTTGTCAGCGTTGTTCGGATATTGGCGCGATTATACGCCCTGGGCGCAATTTGTCAAGAAAGCAATTTTCAAAATTCAACAACTGAATATTGACAAAAGCCGCAAACCGTCCTATACTTATTACAACAGAAAAGAATAATGTCTATAGTAGTTATAGACTTTTATCCAGAAGGACAACTACTATGCGCCTCTCAAAACGTGGTGAATACGGTCTGCGGGCCATGATTTTGCTGGCTGAACCAGGCGAAAACGGTCAGCCGCGCAAAATGCAAATCAAAGAATTTGTTGCCCGCGAGAAAATCCCGGCCAAGTTCCTTGAGCAAATTTTGCTCTCGCTCAAAAATGCTGGCATTCTGCACAGCAAAATGGGGATTGGCGGCGGCTACTACCTGGCGCGCCCGGCAGACAAAATCACCCTGGGGCAAATCGTCCGCGTGCTCGATGGGCCGATTGCCCCAATCAAATGCGTCAGCCAGGTGGCCTACGAACCCTGCGATTGCCCCAACGAAGAAACCTGTGGCCTGCGCATGGTCATGTTCGATGTGCGCGCTGCCATCTCAAACGTGTTAGACAAAACCACCCTGGCCGATGTCTGGCAGCGGGTGGAATCCGCCCAATCACCTCACGCAACGGAATAAGCCAGTACCCGGCACAATGCCAGCGCCTGCGGGTGAATATTTTTTGGCCCAAAAGCCTATTATTTCTATAGGATTTATAGAAAATTTACTCACAGGAGAAATACCATGAAAGTTCAAAAACCTTATTCTGTACTCGTTGTTCTGGTATTGATCTCGTTGCTGCTCTCGGCCTGCGGCGCGCCAGTCAACCCCTCTGCGGACGGTGAGCTTACCGGCACCATTGCCATTTCGGGAGCCTTTGCCCTCTACCCAATCATGACCCGTTGGGCAGAAGAATTTCAGAAGATTCACCCCAATGTCCAGTTTGACATCTCGGCAGGCGGGGCGGGCAAAGGGATGACCGATGCCATCTCGGGCGCAGTTGATATTGGCATGGTCTCGCGCGAAATCAAGCCAGAAGAAGAAGCCCAGGGCGCATTTGGGATCGCCGTTACCAAAGACGCTGTTTTCCCGGTCATCAATGCGAACAACCCTGTTGCTGCTGAAATTCTGGCACAAGGCATCAGCCCGGAAACCTTCGTCAAAATTTACATCAGCGGAGAAATCACAACCTGGGGCGAAGTGGTCGGAAAGCCCGAAATTCAAGACAAAATCCACATCTATACGCGCTCCGATGCCTGCGGCGCAGCCGAAATGTGGGCCAAGTTTACCGGCAACAAAAAACAAGAAGACCTGCTCGGGATTGGCGTCAATGGCGACCCCGGCGTTCTCGATGCGGTCATCAGAGACCCGCTCGGCATCGGCTACAACAATCTGGGCTATGCTTTTGAACTGTCTTCAGGCATGCCCCTGAAAGGCGCTGTGATTGTCCCAATTGATTTAGATGGGGATGGGGTTGCCAGCGATGACGAACGCATTGAAAGCATGTCCGAAGCCATCACAGCAGTTGCAACCGGAAAGTACCCCTCGCCCCCGGCGCGCCCCTTGTATGTCGTCACCAAAGGCAAACCCAGCGGGCTGACGCAGGCCTTTATCACCTGGATTTTGACCGACGGACAGTCTTTCGTTGGTGAAGCGGGTTATGTGCAACTATCTGCTGAAAAATTATCCGAATCGCTCGAACGCGTGAAGTAAAAGCAGCGCTCAGGTTGTGGGGATGCGGCAAGTATCCCCACAGCCTGTGTCACTTAGCCCGCCCCAAAGAGACCCATGACTCAGATTGCCCCCAATCTCTCAAAGCGGCAACAACTCGAGCAAAACTCGCGCCGGGCGGTTGCTGTGATTGCATGGCTGCCGCCAGCGCTCATCCTGGGAATTACCCTGGCGCTATTCTTGCGCTCCTGGCCCATTCTGGAGCAATACCCGCTTTCAGAATTACTTTTCGGCACAACCTGGCGGCCCATGCAGGGCCAGTTTGGCTTCTTGCCATTCATCGCTGGCACTTTGTGGGTCACCGCCGTGGGCATTTTGCTGGCCGTTCCACCCTGCATTCTGACCGCTATTTATCTTTCGGAATATGCGCGCCCAGCCACGCGAGCCTTCCTCAAACCCTTGCTGGATGTGCTTGCTGCCATCCCATCGGTGGTCTATGGCGTTTGGGGAATTCTGGTGATTGTGCCGTTTGTGGGGGATGTCTTACGCCCGGCCCTGAGCACCCACCTGGGCTGGATTCCGCTCTTCGCCGCAAACCAGCCAACAGGCTACAGCATTCTCTCAGGCGGGATTGTCCTGGCAGTAATGATTGCGCCCTTCATTATCGCCGTCACCTATGAAGTCTTGATGACGGCCCCGCAAGATTGGCGGCTTGGTTCGCTGGGCCTGGGCGCGACCCGCTGGCAAACTGTGCGCTATATCATCTTCCGCCAAACCTTACCGGGCATGATTGCAGGCGTAGTGCTTGGCACGTCGCGCGCCTTTGGTGAAACCATGGCGGTCTTGATGGTGGTTGGCAATGTCCCCAACCTGCCTGGTTCAATCTTCGACCCGGCCTACCCGCTCCCGGCGCTGATAGCCAACAACTACGGTGAGATGATGTCCATTCCGCTCTATGATGCCGCCCTGCTTGGCGCAGCCTTGCTCTTGCTGGTAATTGTTCTGATATTCAATATCGCCTCAACCCTGGTCTTGCAGCGCATGTTAGGAAGGAGCCTGTCATGAAATTCCGCTGGCAGCGAAGACACCTGGGCGAGTTGATTGCCAAAACCTTGATGTATATTTCTTTTACACTTGTGATTGCCAGCCTCGGCCTGATTTTATCAACCATACTCTCTAAAGGCCTGCCCGCCCTGAGTTGGGAGATGGTCAGCCAGACCCCCAAAGGTGGTTTTTACCTGGGGAAAGAAGGCGGCATTCTGAACGCCATCCTCGGCTCTCTCTACATGGCCGGCGGGGGCACGCTCATCGCGCTGGTTTTCAGCCTGCCGCTGGCGCTTTCGCTCGAAACCTACCTGGGCCAATCGCGCTGGGGCGACTGGGTGCGGCTCTCGTTGGATGTCCTGTGGGGAATTCCCTCTATCGTCTATGGCGCGTTC